>NZ_CP026102.1:642340-963510 GCF_002902945.1 Paraburkholderia caribensis | reverse complement strand
GTGGTGCGCGTCGACGCCGTCTACACGACGCCGATGGAGCATCACAACCCGATGGAGCCGCACGCGACGATGGCCGTATGGGACGGCCCGCAACTGACGCTCTACGATTCGACGCAAGGCGTAACGGGCACGCGCACCTCCGTCGCGAAGACGCTGGGTATGTCGCCCGACGACGTGCGCGTGATCTCGCCGTTCGTCGGCGGCGGCTTTGGCTGCAAGGGCTCGGCGTGGTCGCACGTGGTGCTGTGCGCGATGGCCGCGAAACAGACGGGGCGGCCCGTGCGTCTCGCGCTGGAGCGTCCGCAGATGTTCGGCTCCGTCGGCGGGCGGCCGTTCACCGAGCAGCGCATGGTGATCGCCGCGAAGCGCGACGGCACGTTGACCGCGATGCGGCACGACAGCTTCTCGAACACGTCGGTGATCGAAGACTGGACGGAGACCTGCTGCATGGTCACGCGGATGATGTACGCGGTACCGAACCAGGTGACGACGCATCGTCTCGTGCAGTTGAACGTCGGCACGCCGACCTTCATGCGCGCGCCGGGCGAAACGACGGGTTCATGGGCGCTCGAAACGGCGATGGACGAACTGTCGTATGAGTTGAAGATGGACCCTGTCGCGCTGCGCCTGAAGAACTATGCGGAGAACGACCCGCAGGAAAACCGGCCGTGGTCGAGCAAGGCCTTGCGCCAGTGCTATAGCGTGGGCGCGGAACGTTTTGGGTGGTCGCGTCGCAAGCCGCAGCCGCGTTCGATGCGCGACGGCAACACGCTGATCGGACTTGGGATGGGGACGGCGACGTATCCTGCCAATCGCAGCGAAGCGGCGGCGCTTGCGCGCATTCTGCCGGACGGCACGGCGATGGTGGTTTCCGGCACGCAGGACCTCGGCACGGGCACGTACACGGTGATGACGCAGGTCGCGTCGGACGCGCTCGGCATTGCGCCGGAGAACATCCGCTTTGGTCTCGGTGATTCGTCGCTGCCGAAGGCGCCTGTCTCGGGCGGCTCGCAGTCGGTCGCGAGCGTGTCGCCCGCCGTGCGCGATGCGTGCGATCAGGCGCGCGGCAAGCTGGTGGCAATGGCGCTGGCCGATCGTGGCTCGCCCGTGTTCGGCGTGACGCCGGAAGATGTCGTCGTGCAGAACGGTTGGGTCACGAGCCGTGCCGATCCTTCGAAGCGCGATCCGATAGCCGCGGTTCTTGCGCGCGCCGGCGGGCAGCCGATCGAAGCGACGACCAGCACGAAGCCCGGCGACGAGAAGCAGCGTTACTCGTTTCATTCCTGGGGTGCTGTGTTCGCCGAGGTCCATGTCGATGCAGATCTTGGGTCGATTCGAGTGGCCAGGCTCACCGGCGTTTATAACGTTGGGCGGATGCTCAATGTGAAGACTGCGCGCAGTCAATTGATGGGTGGGCTTGTTTGGGGAATCGGTGCCGCGCTCGAAGAGGCGACGACGCTCGATAAGCAGTATGGGCGTTTTATCAACGCCAATCTTGCTGAGTACCACGTGCCTGTGAATGCGGATGTTGGGGCGCTGGATGTGCTTGTGCTCGATGAGCCTGATCCTTTTATTAATTCGCTTGGGTCTCGGGGGATTGGGGAAATTGGGATTACTGGCGTGGTGGCGGCTATTGGGAATGCGGTTTATCACGCTACCGGCGTGCGGGTCAGGGACTTGCCTATTACGCTTGATAAGGTGGTTATGGTTTGATTTTTTTTTGCCGCGGTGCGCGGGGCTTGGGGGCGGGGTCTGTTTCGGGTTTCGGGTTTCGGGTTTCGGGCTTCGGGCTTCGGGCTTCGGCGTTCGGTGTGTTGGCCTTTGCTTTTGCTGGCATCCGCGATTTGGCTTTGCGCTGGCATCCGCGATTTGTTAGCTCACTTCACGCGTCGCCCCTGTGCGGGGCGGCACCTACTTTTCTTTGCCGCCGCAAAGAAAAGTAGGCAAAAGAAAGCGGCTCACACCGCCAGCCCTTGACGTCTACCCACGGGCCCCCAACGTCCCCATACTTCACGCGGTAGCGCCCAGGTTAATGGCCCGTTGCCAACGCTTCGAATGAATGCCTCACCCGCTTCAAATACCCATGCTCGGGCTTACGGCAGCGAATGGTATGTGCCGCCCAGGTGGCAAACTGTGTGTAGGTTGTCGCGGCGTATAGGGTAGCGCTCTTACCGCGTGGAACGCGTGCCCTATCGGTCCGGAGTGATGCGCGTATGGCGCGAAAGCCGACACACAGTTTGCCACCTAGGCGGCGGAGGACTGGCTGGCGCGGCATGCCGAAACGCGGGTGCTTGAAGTGGGTGAGGCGCTCATTCAGAGCGTTGGCAACGGACGTGGGTCACGTGATCGCCGTTTGAAGTGTAAGAACCTTTTGGGGCCCTCAGGCAAGAATTAGCGCTGGCGGTGTGAGCCGCTTTCTTTTGCCTACTTTTCTTTGCGGCGGCAAAGAAAAGTAGGTGCCGCCCCGCACAGGGGCGACGCGTGAAGCACGCTAGCGAATCGCGGATGCCAGCGCAAAGCCAAACCGCGGATGCCAGCGCAAACGGGCAACAACCACCACCACCACAACTAGCCCCGCAAATGCGCACTAATTCCGCCAGTTAGCCTCATAAAACCGAACATACCCACTACGCAGCACAACACACTGCGCCCGCGTCTCGGACAACAACCGCCGCGTAGCGGCCTCAATCCTCTCGCGATGCGTCGAAAACGCACCCATCATGTCTTCGAGCCGCGGCGACGCCGCGCCAAAGTGATCCTCGAGAGCCTCAGCGGTGATCGTGCATTCCACCCTTTGCCCATCGACCATAGCCGGAAACGCCAGAGTCAGCTCGCGCCCCGAGTACTCAGGGACTTCTTTCGGGAAAATGATCTGCATGGGGAACACCTTGGTCGAACAACACACCGCCGAGGACCGCGCGTGCCCCTGTTCAAGCCTCCGTTATGGATCGCAGCGCGGGCTGTCAACCGCGAATACACGCCTTTATCGCGTGCGCCCGCAGTTGATTCCAACACTGTAGACGACTTCCGGCGCGCCGCAAGTTTTGTTTCGCCACACGCCAGTATGGTGCCGCCATGCACCGCAAACGGCACCAATCGCATGCGCAGGGGCGCCACGCCCCAGGACAATTGCCCGCGTGAAAACCCTCGATAATGCCGCAGCGCAGCGTAACCGC
Source organism: Paraburkholderia caribensis (assembly GCF_002902945.1). Classification (NCBI taxonomy): domain Bacteria; kingdom Pseudomonadati; phylum Pseudomonadota; class Betaproteobacteria; order Burkholderiales; family Burkholderiaceae; genus Paraburkholderia; species Paraburkholderia caribensis. The sequence goes on along the minus strand of NZ_CP026102.1, from coordinate 960,334 downwards.
GTGCGTGCCTAGAACTGGGTCGGCAAATGCGGATGATGTTCGGGCCCGACATCGCCGGCAGGATGCTCGGGTGGTGTCTTGCCGGGAAGATCACGGGGCCACAGCGTCAGCATCGTCACGCACCCCGCAATGCCGATCGCAATCGCGATCACACCCACCCATATCTCGTGATTCAGGTAGTACAGCGAACCGTGAATCGACAGTCCAATGCCGCCCAGTGCGATGAAGATCGCAACCGTGGCGAGAACCACTCTCAACTCCAGGCGCACCATGACGTTCTCCTCGAAATGGCGCTGTCCGGGACATAGCTAACCTGGTCCCAGCGGCGGCGTGCGGCGCGAACGCATGCCTGTCTACGATCATTGCACTTCTGTGCCAGAAGGCAAGCGGAACACGCGCCGCGCGTCCTCCTGTAATATGGACCGGCATGAGTCGGCATAGACCGGCGGCCTCCCCGGCTGGCGCAGCCTCACTGCGCAGCTTTCATCAGGCATGCGGTGCTGCAGTGCAAAAGCGACGCGCTCGCTTTCCCTGCGCGGCAGCACGCAGAATGCACAACATCGGAGACATGCAGTGACCCAACGTTCCGTCACGCCGTCCGTCACGGGCCGCGCCGATGTGCTCGCACAGGCGCATGCGCGCTCGCGCGAATTCGGCCTGCGCGCGTCCGAGGCGCCCGACTTCCATCCGCTGCGGCCGCTCGCGCTGCGCGATCTCGTCGACTGCAACCGCTCGCTGTATGCGCACGCCTTGCCTGTGATGGAAACACTGCATGCGCAAATCGTCGATACCGACAGCATGGTGCTCCTCACCGACAGCAACGGCGTGATCCTGCACAGTCTCGGCGACAGCGATTTCGTCGAGAAAGCGGAGCGCGTCGCGCTGCGTCCGGGCGTGTCGTGGGCCGAGGCGCATCGCGGCACGAATGCCGTCGGCACCGCGCTCGCCGAAGGCCAGCCAACCGTCGTGCACGGCGGCGAACATTTTCTGCAGGCCAATCACATCCTGACCTGCTCGTGCGCGCCGATCGCCGATCCATACGGCCGCACCATCGGCGCGCTCGACGTGAGCGGCGACCCGCGCGGCTTCAACAAGCACACGCTGGCGCTGGTGCGCATGTCGGCGCAGATCATCGAAAACCAGCTGTTCGCAAACCAGTTCGGCGATGCCGTGCGCGTGCGTTTTCATGCGCGCAGCGAGTTCATCGGCACGCTGTTCGAAGGGCTGGCCGCGTTCGGCGCCGACGGCGCGCTGCTCGCCGCGAACCGCAGCGCGCTGTTCCAGTTCGGCCGCCCGCTCGACACGCTGCTCGGCCAACCCTTCGAGATGCTGTTCGGCTCGGCCTTCCCAGCCGCGCTCCAGCAGGCGCTGCGCGCGCCGGGAGAATGCCTGACGCTGATGCTGCCAAGCGGCGTGCGCGTACTGGCGCGCGCCGAGTATGCGGCACGCCCCGCGTTTTCCGCCGACTCATCCGGCCCGCGCACGGCCACCTCTTCATCCGTCGCGCCGACGCCGGGCAAGCCGCGCGCAGCCGCCATCACCTTCGCCACGCTCGACACAGGCGACGCACGCATGGCTGCCGTCCTGAGCCGCGTCGAGAAAGTACGCGGCCGCGACATCGCGCTGCTCGTGCTCGGCAAGACGGGCACCGGCAAGGAATGGCTCGCGCGCGCGATGCATGAAGAATCGCCGCGCCGCGCCGCGCCGTTCGTCGCCGTCAATTGCGCGTCGCTGCCGGATACGCTGATCGAAGCGGAACTGTTCGGCTATGAGGACGGCGCCTTCACGGGCGCACGAAAGCGCGGCAACGCCGGCAAGATCGTGCAGGCCGACGGCGGCACGCTGTTTCTCGACGAAATCGGCGACATGCCGCTCGCCCAGCAGGTGCGTCTGATGCGCGTGCTGCAGGAGCGCTGCGTGGTGCCGCTCGGCGGCACGCGTGCCGTGCCCGTCGATGTGCGCATCGTCTGCGCGACGCACCGCAACCTGCGCGCGATGATCGAGGAAGGCACGTTCCGCGAAGACCTGTATTACCGGATCAACGGCCTCGTCGTCACCCTGCCCGCGCTCGCCGAGCGGACAGATCTCCCCGTGCTGGTCGAGCGGATTCTGGCGCGGCTGCGCAACGACGAGCCCGACAGCGAGCGCATGCCCACGCGTGTGTCGGCGGAAGTGCTCGCGTGCTTCGCGCGATGCCGCTGGCCGGGGAATCTGCGCCAGCTGGCCAACGTGCTGCGCACGGCGGGCATCATGGCCGAAGGCGCCGCAGAAATCGACGTCGAGCATCTGCCCGACGATTTCCTCCACGACTGCGAGCCAGCAAGCGACGAGCCGTTGCGCGCGCTGCCTGCCGCCGTCGAGCCGTCCGCGCCGTCGCGGCCCGCGAGCATGGAAGAGTTGCAGGCGACGCTGATCGAACAGGCGCTCGCGCGCAACGACGGCAACATCTCGGCGGCCGCGCGCGAGCTCGGCCTCGCGCGCAACACGGTCTACCGCTACATGCGCATCCGCACGTCGCACTGAACACCCATTGCGCTCTCCTGCACGCAGCGCGCCGCCCCGCGCTGCGTTAAGCTTCGTCCTGACCCCACGAATCCCGACTCCGGTCGCGCATCGACGGATGGCCTCACGGCACGAACTCAAACGTTATCGCATGAACCTCGCCGACGAACTCGACAGCGCCGCGCTGTACGAAACGCTGTCGCGCGTCGAAAAAGATCCGCAGCGCCGCACGCTGTTCGCGCAGCTCGCGAGCGCGGAGCGCGTGCACGCGAACCTCTGGGCGAACAAGCTGCACGCGAACGGCGCGCGCGTGCCGCCGCACCGCTACAGCATCAAGACGCATCTGATGCGCGGCCTGATTCACACGCTGGGGCCGAAATTCGTCTTGCCGTCGCTTGCCGCCGCCGAATATGCGGACCGCGACAAGTACGCGAACCAGCCCGACGCCGCGCAGCTATCGAAGGACGAGCAGCACCACGCCGCCGTCATGCAACAGATGGTCGCCGACGTCAAAGGTCAACAAGCGCTGCCGTCGAAAGGTGCGCAGATCGCGGCCGCCGAGTCGTGGCACAGGAACGTGACGTCGGGCAACGATCTGCGCGCCGCCGTGCTCGGCGCGAACGACGGCCTGGTGTCGAATTTCTGTCTGATCATGGGCGTCGCGGGCGCGGGCTCGGGCAACAAGGCGATCCTGCTGACGGCGCTGGCCGGGCTGATTGCCGGCGCGTGCTCGATGGCGCTCGGCGAATGGTTGTCGGTGACGAATGCGCGCGAACTCGCGCGCACGCAGATCGCCAAAGAGGCCGACGAAATCGAGCACACGCCCGAGGCCGAGCAGCACGAACTGGCGCTGATCTTCCAGTCGAAGGGAATCGACGCCGACGAAGCGAAGCGCGTCGCCGCGCAGGTCATGCGCGACAAGCAGAATGCGCTCGACACGCTGACGCGCGAGGAACTCGGCCTCGATCCGGCGGAACTGGGCGGCAATCCGTGGACGGCGGCGGGCGTGTCGTTCTGTCTGTTCTCGCTGGGCGCGATTTTTCCGGCGATGCCCTTTCTGTGGACGCACGGCACGCCGGCCATCGCGCAGTGCGTCGCGTTGAGCGCGTTAGGGCTCGCCGCTGTCGGCGTCTTCACGTCGCTCTTCAACGGACGCGGCGCCGCGTTCTCCGCCTTCCGTCAGATCGTGATCGGATTGATCGCGGCCGCCTTCACGTTCGGCGTCGGGCGCCTGCTGGGCGTATCCATCTCGTGAACGCGATGTCCAGCGAAGAACCGTCCGGCAGCGCGCCGCTGCATGAATCGAATGAGGAACGGACCTTCACGGTGCGCGTCGAGCCGCTCGGCCGCACGTTCGATGCGCCCGAATCGCTCTCCGTTCTCGAAGCCGCGGGTTTCGCGAATCTGCATCTGCCGCGCATGTGCCGCAACGGCACATGCCGGACCTGCCTGTGCAGGCTGGAATCGGGCAGCGTGCGCTACACGGTCGAATGGCCCGGCGTCAGCGCCGAAGAAAAGGCGCAGGGCTATATCCTGCCGTGCGTGGCCGTCGCGCAAAGCGATCTGGTGTTAGACGCGCCCGACGCCGCCGATATCCCCTCCGCGCCCGCTACGCCGCCCGTCAGGCGCTTCTAGTGGATCAGCGCTAGTTGATGGGTGCGAAGCGCGGCACGGTCTGCCCGTCGTGCTCGATCATCTCGAAGAATACCTGCGCTGGCCGCGTCCAGATGGTGCCGTTGTCGGCGCGATAGACGATCATCGTGACGCTCGGGTCCGATTCGAGGGTCGCCTCGCAGATGAACTCGTAAATGCCGCCCTTGTAGTGTCGATAGCGTACGGTCACAGTCGTTTCCTCACAGATGCATGATTGGACAAAGCAGCGCGCGGCACGTCGCCGCCCGCGTCAGCTCGCGCCCTCTTTCATCTGCTTCAGGTGCTTATAGACTGTTGCACGCCCCATGCCAAGCACGTTCGCGACATAGTTCGCCGAACTTTTGCCGCGAAACGCGCCTTCCGCGTAGAGCGCTTCGACGAGTTCGCGCCGGTGCTCGCGCGTGAGCCCGTTCAGACCGATCTGCCGCTCTCGCAGCCATCCATGCAGAAACGTGTTGATACGCTCCTGCCAGTCGTCGCGGAACAGTTCTTCCGGCTGCGCGACGACACCCGCGCCCTTGATGAACAGATCGAGCGTCGAGCGCACGTCGTCGAACACGGCGATGTTGAAATTGATGCACAGCATGCCCGCCGGCTGGCCGCTGTCGTCGAACAGCACGTTGCTCACGCAGCGCATCCGGCGGCCGTCCCAGTTGAGCTTCTCGTACGGGCCGATCACGCGCTCGCGCGCCGAATGCTCCGTTTCTTCAAGTGCGGAATCGTCGCCGATTTCCCGTTTCGACAGATTGTTCGCGAGATACAGCACGGTCTGATCGTGCAGGTCGTGGATCACGACTTCCGCATACGGGAAGAACAGCGCGGCGATGCCGTCCGCGATGGGCGCATAGCGGGTCAGCAGCAAATCCTTGACGGGGGACGTATTCTTCTTGCGCATCGGCGGGCAGGGGCAGTCTTCGCGGGTATTCATGATGCCGCTGCGGTTGTGACGCTCGCCCCGCAGCGGCGGCTGATCGCCATTGTAGCTATTGTGTCTGGTCTCCACGATCCGTCAGATGACGGTAGAGCTCGCTGGCGATCGCGACGTCTTCGAGGCCGAGGCCGATCGAGCGGAAGAACGCGTGCCGCGCGTACGCGGGCTTCTCGCATGTGCCCGCCAGCAGCGACGGCAGATCGCCCTTCACTTTCTGCGGCGACCAGCCGTGCTGTGCGGCGAGCTTCATCTCACCCGCGCTCGCGGGCGTCGTCGCGCGATAGTCGCAGTAGACGTCCATCTCCGGCAGCCACGCCGGATCGATTTCGTGCGCGTTTACGGCATTCGTGCTGATCGACGTGACGAGCGCGGGCTTCGTCAGCGCGTCGCGCGGCAGCACGGGCGTGCCCGACGACGTGCACAGCATCACGACGTCCGCGTCCTTCACGCACGCTTCGACATTCGCGCTGGCTTCGGCGCGCGCATCGGCGGCCTGGACGGCGGCGCGCTTCGCGTCGCTGGCCGCGAGATCGGGCGAATACACTCGGATCGATTCCCATGCCCGCAGCGGCGCGACATGCCGCAGATGCGCGAGCCCGACCGCGCCCGCACCGATGATCGCAAGCCGCTTCGCATCGGCGCGCGCAAGCTGGTCGACGGCGAGCGCCGTGGTGCCCGCCGTGCGCTCGGTGGTGAGCAGACCGGCGTCGCACCACATCAGCGGCTGGCCGGTTTCCATCGACATCAGCGCGGTCCAGGCCGTGATCACCGGCTTGCCGCCCGTCACGATGTACGGCGACAGCTTTGCGCCGAACACCTTCGCGTCGGCGAGCACGCCGAGATACGTAATGAAGTCGCCGGCGCCGTTCGGGAACAGCGTCAGCGTTTGCGGCGGCTGCACCGCCTCGGCGGAAGCGAGCGCGCGAAACATCGCGGTCAGCGCGCGGCGCACGTCGAGCGCGGGCAGCGCGGCACGAACGGCCTGTTCGTCAACGGCGAGCGGCAAGGCGGTCATCATCGAAATCTTCTCCTCAGTCTGCGCGTGATGCGTCAATTGCAATTCCTTTCCGGTCGGCGTTCGACCGGAATGTAGACTTATAGTCTACTTGAGACTGCGTAGATTTGGACAAAAAAGTCTCGTTTTGAACTCGTGCAGCGAGCGCGAGGCGCTCCGCATCGCTATGCCTCTCGCCGCCCTCGCCGTTTGTTTAAAAGGCTTCGAAGCAACCAGAACGGTATTTTTGATCACTGGACTATCGTATTCCCTATAGTCCATACTGGACTTTCAGTCTATATTTCAACTGTACCGCCGCTCGTCGCGTGGTCCGATCATCAACGACAGGAACCGTCATGAACCTGAAGCTCTCCTTCGCCGCCGCCGTCCTTGCCATGACGGCGGGCGCCGCCTGTGCGCAATCGTCCGACACATTGCGCTTCGGCATCGAAGCCGCCTATCCTCCGTTCGAAAGCAAGACCGCGTCAGGCCAGCTCGAAGGCTTCGATGTGGAGGTCGGCAACGCGGTCTGCGCGAAGATGAAGGTGAAATGCGTGTGGGTCGAGAACGCATTCGACGGGCTGATTCCGGCATTGCAGGCGCGCAAGTTCGACGTGATCAACTCGGCGATGAACATCACGGCCAAGCGCAAGGAAAGCATCGCGTTCACGCCGCCCATTTATGTGGTGCCCATCGTGATGATCGCGAAGCGCGGCTCCAATCTGCTGCCGGACGTGAAGACGCTGCAAGGCAAGCGCGTCGGCGTGCTGCAAGGCTCGTCGCAGGAAGACTTCCTGAAGAAGCACTGGGCGAATGCGGGCGTGCAGATCGTGTCGTATCAGGACCAGGATCAGGTGTACGCGGACCTCGCCGCGGGACGTCTGGACGCCGCCGTGCAGGAAGCGCAGACAGCCCACGACGGTTTCCTGAGCAAGCCGGCGGGCGCGGGCTTCGACATGGTCGGGGAGCCGCTGAAAGACCCGGCTACACTCGGCGAAGGCACGGGCTTCGGGCTTCGCAAGGGCGACAAGGCACTGCAGGCGAAAGTCGATGCCGCGCTCGCCGAACTGAAGAAGGACGGCACGCTGACAGCGCTGTCGCAGAAGTACTTCAAGCGCGACATCATCGCGAAGTGATACGCTGCTGAGCCGAAGCGGGCAGCATCGAAAGCGGCCCGGTCGATTCAATGCGCGAGCGCGTGGCGACACGCGCTCGTTGCGCTTCTGACGCCTCACACAACCTCATTTCAATCGTTATGGATTTCGACGTCATCGTGCTGGGCGCGGGTATCGTCGGCGTGTCGTCGGCGCTGCATCTGCAGGATCGCGGACGGCGCGTCGCGCTGGTCGACCGGCGCGCACCCGGCGAGGAGACGAGCTTCGGCAATGCGGGGCTGATCGAGCGCTCGTCGCTCGTGCCGTACGGCTTTCCGCGCAAGCTCGGCACGCTGCTGCGCTATATGCGCAACCAGTCGACCGATCTCTACTGGGACTACAAGGCGCTGCCCGCTTACGCGGGGTGGCTGGCGCGCTTCTGGTGGGAATCGTCGCCGCAGCGGCTCGCGGCTGCCGCGCGCGACCTGATGCCGTTGATAGGCGCCTGCGTCGACGAGCACGACAAGCTGATTGCGCGCGCGGGTGTTGGCCGGCTGGTGCACGACGGCGGCTGGATCGAGGCCTTCCGCACGCGGGCCGCGTTCGACAGCGAAGCGAGCGCATCGGAGAACGCGATCCGCGAGCATGGCCTGCATGTGAGCGTGCTCGACGCCGCGGCGCTGCGTGCGCAGGAGCCTTCCGTGGGCGAAGGCATTTGCGGCGCGATTCACTGGAAGGACCCGAAAAGTGTGCTGAATCCGGGCGCACTGGTGAAGGGCTATGCGCGGTTGTTCGAAGCGAACGGCGGCACGTTCGTCAACGGCGACGCGGCGACCTTGCGTTCATCGGGCGATGCCTGGACGGTCGAGACACAACACGGCACGCTCGGCGCGAAAGAAGTCGTGCTCGCGCTCGGGCCGTGGTCCGATACCGTGTTCGAGCCGCTCGGCTATCGCATTCCGCTGCGCGCGAAGCGCGGCTATCACATGCACTATCGGCCGTCGCGGCAGATGCTGTCCGTGCCCATCGTCGATACGGAACGCGGCTATGTGATCGCGCCGATGGAAGGCAATCGCCTGCGGCTGACGACGGGCGTCGAGATCGCGGAGCGCGGCGCGCCGCCGACGGGCATTCAGCTCGAACGCGTCGAGCCGCTCGCGCGCGCGACGTTCGGGCTGGGCGAGCGCGTCGACGAGAAGCCGTGGCTCGGGATGCGGCCGTGCACACCGGACATGCGGCCTGTGATTGGACGGGCGCCGCGTCATCGCGGGCTGTGGTTCGCGTTCGGGCATAACCATCATGGGCTGACGCTCGGGCCTGTTACTGGGCGGCTGCTCGCTGAGATGATGACTGGCGAGACGCCGTTTGCGGATCCGAGGCCGTTTCGGGTGGAACGGTTTGGGTGAGGGGCCGCTGGGCGCGGCGGGGTTTTTGGGTTTTGGGTTTTTGGGTTTTTGGGTTTTTGGGTTTTTGGGTTTTTGGGTTTTTGGGTTTTTGGGTTTTTGGGTTTTTGGGTTTTTGGGTTTTTGGGTTTTTGGGTTTTGGGTTTTTGGGTTTTGGCCTTTGCGCTGGCGTTCGCGGTCTGGGTTTGCGGTTCGGGGGTCGCCGGGCGGCCATTTGTTAGCGTGCGTCACGCGTCGCCGTTCGGTGTTTTCGGCCTTTGCGCTGGCATCCGCGATTCGTTAGCGCGCTTCAGGCGTCGCCCCTGTGCGGGGCGGCACCTACTTTTCTTTGCCGCCGCAAAGAAAAGTAGGCAAAAGAAAGCGGCTCACACCGCCAATTCTTGACCTTTGCCCACGGGCCCCCAACGTCCCCATCCTTCACACGCTAGTGCCCTGGTGAGTGCCCGTTGCCAACGCTCCGAATGAACGCCTCACCTTCTTCAAATACCCGTACCCGGTCAAGCGGCAGCGAATGGTATGTGCCGCCCAGGTGGCAAACTGTGTGTAGGTTGTCGCGTCGTATAGGGTGGCGTTCTTACCGGGTGGGGTGCGTGCGCTATCGGTCCGGAGTGAGGCGCGTATGGCGCGAAAGCCTACACACAGTTTGCCACCTGGGCGGCCGTGGACTGCCCGGCAAGGCGTGCCGTGACGCGGGAGCGTGAAGCGGGTGAGGCGCACCGCAAGAGCGTTGGCAGCGAGCAAGAATGATGTGATTGCCGTGTGAAGCGTAAGAACCTTTGGGGGCCCTCAGGCAAGAATTAGCGCTGGCGGTGTGAGCCGCTTTCTTTTGCCTACTTTTCTTTGCGGCGGCAAAGAAAAGTAGGTGCCGCCCCGCACAGGGGCAACGCCTGAAGCGAGCTAACAATTCGCGGATGCCAGCGCAGAGTCAAATCGCGGACGCCAGCGCAAAACCCCCTCCAACCACCGGCAGACAACAAAAAAAATCACAACATACTCCGAGGCCTCTGCATCGTCCCATCAAAAAACCTCTGCAACCGAAACGCAGAAAGATCAATAGAAGGCTGCCCATCAACGATCCACTCAGCCATAAGCCGCCCAACAATGGGCCCCATGGCGAAGCCATGCCCACAAAACCCGGTAGCGACCAACAGGCCCTGCGCCTGAGAAGCAGCATCGAGCACCGGAATCCCATCCGGCAACACATCGATCAACCCAGCCCACGACTCAACCACCTGCGCATCCTTCAAAGCCGGAAACAACTCACGCAGCTTCCGCAAAGCCCGCGGCGCATGCGCACGATTCGGCTGCGGATTCGGATCGCGCGGATGCAACACCCGCTCGTCAGCAGACAAAAACCCCGGCACACGCTCGCGCAAATCACGCACGAACGCGCCATTCAGATGAAAGCTGAACTTCTCGCGCTGCGCCCAAAGCTCGGGCAAGAACCACTTGAGCGCCCGAAAATGCCCAAACGTCATATCGACATCGACCTGCATATCGTCAGCGAGATTGATCGCGCCATTCGCACGCTGCCGAATCCCGAGCCCATGCCCCCAGAATGTGGAAGCAGTAATCGCCGGCAACGGATTCGTCCGCATGCACGTCCCACGCACGGCTTGCTGCGGCAAAACAATACCCAGCGTATCGAGCAACCGCCAGCTACTCGCGCCCGCAGCGCAAATCACCTGCCGCGTGCGGATCGTGCCGCGCTCGGTAATGACCCCCGTCACGGCGCCCGCGCCCCGTTCTATCCCGATCACGCCACAACCCTCGAAAAACCGCGCACCCGCTTCGATCGCCCGTGCCGCGAAAGCCGCCGCCGCGCGGCGCGGCTCGGCCTGGCCGTCGCTCGGCGTATACAGCCCGCCCAGCACCTTGCCCTGCATGCCCCGCACCTGCTGGTCGATCTGCGCGCGGTCGAGCACCCGCGTATCCAGTCCGTACTGCTTCGCGACATCCATCCACTGCTGGAACGAAGTCCAGTCTTCCTCCTTGTCCGCCACGTACAGACATCCGCCCTGCCGCCATTCGAGATCGAAATCCAGCTCCCGTTCGAGCTGCTCCCAGATCCGCATGCCCGCCATCATCAACGGCACTTCGGCGGCCTCGCGGCCCTGCTGGCGCACGAAACCCCACGCGCGCGTCGATTGCTGCCCCGCGATGCGCGACTTGTCCAGCACCACCGCCTTCACGCCCCGGCGCGCCAGGTAGTACGCCGCCGCGCACCCCATGATGCCCGCGCCCGCAATCACGACGTCGGCTTGATCGGGAAACGGCGTGTCAGCCGGGCTCAGATTGGCGTGCAGCGGATAGGTGGTCGTCATCGGGAATGCGAGAAAGATAGGGCGCCAAGGCCGTGTCGAGGGACAGCATCTTCTCAGGCCCGCCCGCGCGCCGCAATCCCAGCCAGAAAAGCCGTCATCACGCGAACCGCCGCGCCCGCGTCAATCCCAACACGGTTGATGACTCGACGCAAAAACCAGGCAAAATCCAAAGTCTTACCGATTAATTTCATGCGATCTGCATATACTTCACCGCTAAAATAGACAGTCTTCGCATAGCGCGAACACCGCCTCATTCGCGTGAGGCGGTCGAACTCATTAGAATCGGCAGGTTCATCGAAAAAAGCTCGAGCAATGCGGATAAGGCGCGACACCAGGCGCGCCCGAAGTCTTGCGGTACAGTTGCGGTCCTGCGAGGGCAGCACGCTCAGCCGGCGTGTCGCGCGGCACCGCGCCGCCGTCACGACACCGCGTCATATACAACTATTTATACCGACACACACTCCGCGCATGTCCAACGAAGCCACCTCAACCGACTCGCTCGCCGTCGCCGAACGCGTGCGCGAGTTGATGAGCCGTCACGGCATCGGCAAGCGTCAGCAAACCAGCGAGCTTTGCCGGATCCTCGATTTGAGTTTCTCGCAGGGCCACCGCAAGCTGCGCGGCAACAGCCCGTGGACGCTCTCGCAGATCAAGAAGGTCGCCGAGGTATTTGGTGAGCCGGCGGCGCAGCTGTTCGGCGCGCAATCGCTCGATCCCGGCATGGTCGGCGCCACCGCGCAGGAGGCGGTGTTCGCGATCGGCGGAATCGAGCTGGCGTGCACCGCGTGGATCGGCGCGCCGATCGAAGCAGGCAGCCGGCCGGAATTCATCGCGTGGTCGAAGCTCGACCAGTGGCGTGTCGTGCGGCACGACGGCGCGCTGTATCAGAACGCCTATGAAGTCCACAAGATCGAGATCTATCCGCGCCGCGCCGAAACCGACAAGCCGCTGATCGCCGTCGTCGACGATGATCAGGCGTCCGCCGACAATCTGCGCGACTATCTCGAACGCAGCGGCTTCGCGGCTATCGCGATCTACGGGCTCGCGGCATTCGCCGAAACGCTGCAGACGCAGGTGTTCGACGGCGTGGTGATCGACTGGCTGTTCGGCCCGCAGACGTCGGCGGAAGCGATCCGCGCCGTGCGCGCGTCGGAGAATCCAGATGCACCCATCTTCGTGCTGACGGGCGAACTGCTGACGGGCAAGGCGAGCGAGTCGGAAATCAGCGATATCGTGCGCAACTACGACGTGGCCTGTTACGAGAAGCCCGCACGCATGGCGATTCTCGTCGCCGATCTGTCCAAGCGTCTGAGCCGCGCTTAAGTCGCCGCCTCACGCACGCGCGGGCTCGCCAGTCAGCCCGCGACGGACGCGCGGTGCCGCGCCGCCAGCGCCCGCTGCACGGCGTCGCGCAGCACCTCGTAGTGGACGGGCTTGGTCAGGCTGTCGAAAAACTCATCTCCCTCCGTGCGCGCTCCGCTCTCGGGCGCGTACGCGCTCACGGCGATCACGGGCGTGCGCGCCGCCCCGCCCGGCCTTTGCGCCTTCTGCGCATATTCGGTCATGAACGCGTAGCCGTCCTTGTCGGGCATGTGCAGATCGAGCAACACCAGATCGCATTGCCGCGCGGCGAGCCATGCATGCGCGTCGTCGGCATTGGCGACGGCGGCCGCATCGCATCCCATGTGTGCGAGCATTTCGCACAGCGACTCGCGAATCAGCTGGTTGTCGTCGACGATCAGCACCCGCGGACGCCCTTCGCCGTGCGCCGGATGCGCCGCGACGGACGCACCGGCGGGCGCGGCGACCGGCTTCACGGGGATCGTCACCGTGAAGCGTGTGCCCTTGCCCACTTCGCTTTCGACACCGATGGTCCCGCCGAACAGATCGACCAGACCCTGTACGATTGCGAGCCCCATCCCCGCGCCTTCGAAGCGGCGCGTGCGCGATGCGTCGAGCTGCGTGAACTCCTTGAAGATCAGCGGAATCTGCTTGTCGGGCACGCCCGCGCCCGTGTCGGTGACGACGATGGCCAGCGCGTCGTCACGCTGGTCGAAATGCAGCGTGACGGTGCCGCGCTCCGTATAGCGAATGCCGTTGGTCACGAGGTTGTTGACGATCTGCCGGATGCGGTGCGGATCGGAATCGACGAGTCCCGCCCGGCCGCTCGCGCTGCCTTCGAACACGAGACCCTTGGCCCGCGCGAACGGCTCGTGCTCGTCGACGATCGAGGTCAGCAGTTCGCGCGGATCGAAATGCTCGTTGCGCAATTCCAGCTTGCCGGCGCCCAGGCGCGCATAGTCGGTCAGATCCCTCATCTGCGCTTCGAGATGGCGCGCAGCCGTCTCCAGCCGCTGGATCACCTTGCGGTCCGCGTCGGAGTGAAAGTTGAAGCCGAGCAGTTCGATCGACGAGACGATCGCATGCAGCGGCGTGCGCAACTCATGACTGATCATGCCGAGGAACGCGTCCTTGGCGAGGCTCGCCTCGCGCGCGGCGCGGCTGGCCTGATGCTCGGCATCGAGCGCGGCGTGCTGCTGGAGGATCAGCTTGGTCCGGCGCCGGCCGTTCACCACCAGCAGCGAAGTCGCCGCCGCCGACAGCAACAGCAGCACCAGCCCGCCCGCGAACAGCATCCGGCGCTTCGCGATGAAATCCGAATTCATCGCCTCGCGGTCCTGCAAGTCGACGTTGCGGCGGCTCAGCGCGAGATCGTTGACTTCCTTCCAGTGCTTGCGCAGTTCTTCGACCATCTGCGACGCGAGCGCGGGCGAATTGGGCAGCGCGTCGAGCGAAGGCTGCATCGCGACCAGCATCTCCGAGAGTCCCGCGATCTCTTCCTGCTGGCGCTGCACGGCTTCCGTCTGCGCGGCGAGGCGCTGCGTCGAGCCCGCCATCACGCGCAGCTTCGATTGCAGCACCTGGAAATGCAGCATGAGCCGCTGATAGTCGCTATCGGCGCCCGTCTGGTATTGCAGCAGCTGGCTTTCGAGCCGCGCGTAGGCAATCTGGAGTTGCGCCGCGTCCCAATAGAAGCCGTCGTAAGTGCCTGTCAGCTGCTGGGTTGCGCGCGGATTGAGAAGGGCTGAGTACAGCAGATAGCTGATCGCCGCAGTCGGCGCCGCGAGCGCGGCGATCCAGATGACGACGAGCACCACACGGCGCAGCGGGCGCCGTCCTATTTGACGATGAGTGCCTTGATCTGCCATACGAATTTCGCGTCCGCCGACGCCCCCGCCAGCTCGCCGGGAAACTGGTCGCGCGGATAGATGAGAAACAGCGGCCCGAAGTCGCTGACCTGCAGGCGCTTGCCGTTCATGCTGTACGCGACGATCACGCCGTAGCGATTCGTGTCCGACACGGGAACAGTGTACGTGTAGTCATCCAGCGTATGGATTTCGATCTGATCGCCGTATGCGCCCACCGTCTTGAGGATATCCGCGAGCAGCGGTCCCGTGAAGGTGGATTTTGCCGTCCATGTCGTCGACGTCGAAATGGTATGCACGGGCAGCGCGAGCAACTGCGCTTCGGAAAAGTGGAAAACGCTGTGATCGTCGTCGTTGGTCTTCGCAATCTTGCCTTTGACGTCGAGCGCCAGCGTGGTCGTCAGCGGCGCGGCCGATGCTCCGTACGAAGCGAACGCCAGCGCCAGGACAGTGACCAGCGCGGACATCAGCGCGAACGCACGCCGCCCTCCGCATGTCTTGTAGTGCACTTTCAGGTCCCTCTAGTGTGGTCTTGTTGTTAGCCGTGACCGCATTGTGCCTGACAACGTCATCGGACGATAACTACAACGCGGCAGGACCTGCCCCGACACAGAATCTTTACATGGCGTGCATAATATCGGCTCCATCTCAAAAAAGCCGCTTCGCCGACGCACGTTCTTCCGGCCCACCACAAGCGCAACATCCGTCATGAAAAAGCCGGTTCTACCGTTGACCTACGAACAGCTCGACCACTGGATCGAATCGTTGCAGCCCGCACTGCTCGAAGAGGGCTTCGCCGCCGCTGTCGGCATTCTACGGGGCGGCGCACCGCTCGCGTTGATGGCTTCGCATGCGATCGGCGTGCCTGTCGCGTTTCTCAGCTATGACCGCAGGGCGCGCCACGTCACGTGGGACTCGGCCCAGCCGCTGCCGCCGCCCGGCTCGAAGGTGCTGCTGTGCGAGGACATCGCGGGCCGTGGTTTCACGCTGGTCGACTGCATCGCCTTTCTCGAGCAGCACGGCCTGATCGTGAAGACGCTGACGGCCGCCTTCGACGAAATCAGCCGCATCCGCCCGGACTTCGCAAACGACGCGACGGGCTTCTTCGCGCTGTTCCCGTGGGAGCGCCAGGCCTATACGGACGACTATCGCGACGACTGGCTGAAAGTCGAGTCCGGTTCGGCGGAGAAAATGGCGGATGACCACGAATACGCAACCTACGCAATCGATCTGGACGGCATCCTGCTGCCCGACGTGCCGCTGTCACGATATGACGAAGATCTCGCCGCCGCTTTGAACGAGCGCGACGCGCTGTTGCCTTATGAGGTCTTGCCCGATGTCGATCTGCAGAAAGTGCGCGCCGTGATCACGGGCCGGCCGTACGCCGACCTGGCGCGCACGCGCGCGTGGCTCGAGCGGCACGGTTTCGGTCATCTCGAACTGGTGATGCGCACGCCCGACGCGCATGACGAAACGTCCGAAGGCGCCGCCGCGCACAAGGCCGCCGCGGCGTTGAGCTGCGGCGTCACGCATTTCATCGAAAGCGACCCCGTGCAGGCGCTCCTCATCGCGAAGCTCGCGCCACTGTTGCGCGTGATCTGGTGGGACGCGCTCAAGCACACGGGCACGCTGATCAGCGCCTCGGCCTGGCGCTGAGCTTGCCGACGCGCGCCGCGCTCGTGCTTCGTCAGCCCGCCGGCTCCTTCGTGTCCCCGAGTTGCAGATGCCGCGCCGCACGCTGCGACGCGACGACGATCAGCTTCATGGTCGCGCGGGTCGCGCCGACGAAGAGCTTGCGCGCATTGCGCTCGTCGAACGCGTCGAAATCCACTTCGCTCAGGATCACGCACGGCGCCGACTGCCCCTTGAAGCGGTAGATCGAGTCGAGCAGCACGTCGCCTTCCCGATACGCGGGATTGCCGAACAGATCGTATTTGCCCGTGAAGCTGCGCAGCCGGTGCGGGCCGAGATGATCGAGCGGCCACAGCACCGAGCCTTCGCGTCCGCGAAACGACAGCACCGCGATGTCCTGCTTGCGAAAGCCGAGCGCCAGCGCCTGGGTGATCGCGCGCTTGGTCGCGTCGATGCAGCTTTCGGGCAGCTGGGTTTCGTCGTAGGTGGACAGCGAGATATCGGAGCCGTCGAACGGACTGCCCGCCGCGAGGCCCGCCGCCAGCGGCACGGTCGCGCCGACCACGCCGCGCAGATAGTCGAGGATGTCGCGCGGGCTGCGATAGTTGGTCGATTCGCGCAGCACCGTCCAGCCGGGCAGCGCGACGCTCTCGCGCATATACAGGTTCTGCAGCGGGTCTTCGAGCCACCACCATGCGCCGCCCGGCTTCAGGAGCCGTTCGAGCGCGGGCACCCATGGCTGCTGGAAGTCCTGGCCTTCGTCGACGATCAGCACGTCGTACTGGAAGCGCGCGTCGATCGGCGTGCCGGCGAACGCGCTTTCGAGTTGCTCGAACACGTCGCTGCTCTGAAAGTCCGGCGCGTGGCCGCTATCCCGCACGATCCAGTCGCACAGCTGGTGATAGTTCGCGACCTTCGCCTCGGGCGGCGCGACGCGCGCAATGTGATCCGCAAGCGGCCGGTTGAAGCACACATACAACGGACGCGCACCGCGCGCGACGGCGTCTTTCATCACCTGCACCGCGAGTTGCGTCTTGCCCGAACCCGCCGTGCCGATCACGCGCAGCCGGAACGGCGCGAATTCGAGCCGCCGCGCCCAGGTGGCGAGGCCGCCCGCGAGCCGCGTGACGAGCGTGCCCGCCTGACCGACCAGCGCGCTCGCGTCGGGCGCGAGCGCCAGTTCGTCGGCGAGGAAATGGTGAATCTTCGACGCGCACGGCAGACGCGCCTCGTCCTCCGGCAGCGCGTCGCGGATGATGCTGACGAGCTTGTCCTTGCGCGTCGCGTCGACGATGCGCGCAGGGTTCACGCCTGAAATTGCCGCGTCCCTGACGATGTGATCCGGGCAGTACAGCAGTTCTTCGATGAAATACGTGCCTGCGCCGAACGCCGCAGTGAAGCGCCGGTGCAGCCCTTCGATGGTGCGCGCGAGCGCAATCGCCACGTTGCGCTCGGTCTGCATGTAGACCTTGACCAGCCCTTTCGGCGTCTCGCGCAGGAAGCCCGTTTTCTGCTCGACGATCATCACCCGCCCCGCCGGACTGACGATCACGAAGTCCGCCTCGCCGAACACCGAAAAGCCTTCGTGCAAGCGCGTCCAGTGCACGCCGTGATAGACCGTGTACTCGCGCGGCAGCGCTTCTTCGAGCAGCGCCAGCGTTTCGCGCTCGCGCGCGGCCGCGCCCGTGGCGGCAAGACTCTTCCAGTCGTCGGGGACAATGCGGGCCATGCGCGCCTCGTCAAAAATGGAGTGGGCCCATTGTACGCAACGCGTGTAGGGGCATTGGGCACTGCCGGAAGAAAAAAGCCGCTTCGTGTATCGTTACTGGTTGAACGCCGCGCGCAGCGCGGCTTGCCAATCGAGAAGACGAAAGAGGATTACCGGATGATTACAGTTTGGGGCCGTGCCAACTCCGTCAATGTGCAGAAGATCCTGTGGGTGTGCGACGAGCTGGTCTTGCCCTACAACCGCATCGACGCCGGTCTGCAGTTCGGCCGCAACGACGAACCCGAATACCTCGCGATGAACCCGACGGGCAAGGTGCCGACGCTCGTCGACGGCGACTACGTGCTGTGGGAGTCGAACTCGATCCTGCGCTATCTGGTCATGCAGTACGGCGAATCCAGCGTGCTCTACCCCGACGAGCCCAAGGCGCGCGCCAGCATCGACCGCTGGCTCGACTGGTCGCTGTCCACGCTACAGCCCGCCGAGCGCCCCGTGTTCTGGACCATCGTGCGCACGCCCGAGGCCGGGCGCGACAGCGCGAAGCTCGCCGCCGACATCGACAACGTCGGCAAACTGTGGAAGATGCTCGACGCGCAACTGCAAGGGCGCTTCTTCATCGAAGGCGAGAAGTTCACGCTCGCGGACATCGTTCTGGGTGCGTATGCAAAGCGCTGGTTCGGGCTGCCGGGCGTCGAACGTCCGTCGTTGCCGAATCTCGAACGCTGGTATCAGCGGCTGTCCACCCGCTCCGGCTTCAAGCAATACGTCGACTTCGATCTGACCTGAACATGACTATCTCGCTTTACGCGTGGGGCACGCCGAACGGCCGCAAGATCAGCGTCGCGCTCGAAGAAATGGCCCTGCCGTACACCGTCAGGCCGATCAACATTACGAAAGACGAGCAGTTCGACCCGGACTTTCTCGCGATCAGCCCGAACAACAAGATTCCCGCGATCGTCGACCCCGACGGACCGGATGGCAAGCCCATCAGCGTGTTCGAATCGGGCGCGATCCTGCTGTATCTCGGCGAAAAGACGGGCAAGTTCCTGCCGCAGAGCCTGCGCGACCGGGTGCCCGTGCTCGAATGGCTGATGTGGCAAATGGGCGGCTTCGGCCCGATGCCGGGCCAGGTGCATCACTTCGCGGCGCTCGCTTCGGAAGACGACAAGCGCTACGGCCTCAAGCGCTTTTCCACCGAAACGCGGCGGCTCTACAAGGTGCTCGACGCGCGGCTCGCCAAAAGCGAATACGTGGCGGGCGACCTGTCGGTCGCCGACTTCGCGATTCTCGGCTGGGCGTGGCGGCACGAGCGCCACAAGGTCGATCTCGCCGAGTATCCGAACGTGAAGCGCTGGTACGACACGCTGTTCGCACGTCCGGGCGTGCAGCGCGGATTCGACGTGAAGCTCGATTGACGCACCGTATAATCAGCGGATGAAAAACGCCAAGCCAACCGCTGCCGACGCTGCATCCACACCGGGGCATTCGCCGGGTGTTCCGCCGGGTCTTCCTCATCACGCGCATGCGGCAGAACACGCGCATGCGCACGCGGACGACTCGCATCACGATCACACGCACGGCACGCCTGCCTCGGCCGAGGCGGCGCTCGCGCTGGCCGAAGAATACTGTCGCGAGCGCGGCGAAAAGCTCACGCCGATCCGCCGCAAGGTGCTGGAGTTGCTGCTGACGTCGGGCCGCGCCACCAAGGCGTATTCGCTGCTCGACGACATGCGTCAGATTCACCCTGGCTCCGCGCCGCCCACTGTGTATCGCGCGCTGGATTTTCTGTTGTCAGCCGGCCTCGTGCACAAGATCGAGTCGATCAACGCATTCGCCGTCTGCCACGATCTCACGCAATGCCAGCACGGCATTCTGGTGGTGTGCCAGCAATGCGGCAACGTTACGGAGCTGCATCAGCCGGCGCTGCGCGAGGCACTGGTCGCGCAAATCGAAAACGCAGGATACCGGCTCGCCGGTGACGGAATCGAGCTGAAAGGGCTGTGCTCAGCGTGCCAGGCGGCGCAAGCCGCCGGCAACTGATCACCCATCAAGACACCGCGGTTCGAGCGTCAGGTCAAACCGGCGGCGCGCGCGCCTATCGCGTCATGCAACAGCGTCACCAGCGCCTCGGGCGGCGCCGGCTTCGTCATGAAATGCTGGAATCCTTCGCCGATGCTGCGCAGCCGGTAGGCTTCATCGGTATGGCCCGTCAGGGCCACTGCGACCGAAGGTGAATGATCGCCGCGAATCTCGTGATCCCGTAGGCGCTGAATCAGATAGAAGCCATCCATGGCGGGCAGATCGAGATCGCAGACGACGGCATCGGGCAGCGCCCGCACGGCTGCCTCGACACCCTCTTCCGCATCCGCCACGGCAATGACGTGGGCGCCTTCCGATTCGAGCAAAATCTTCAACGATTCCCTGTTCTGCGGATCGTCTTCAACGAGCACGATCGTGGCCTGATCGAGCCTCAATACTCCGTTCATCTTGATGTTATGGCTTGAAAAGCTGGTTATGCACTCTGACGTGGCCATGATGTATCTAACGCAATGTGTACCGCGCCAGCGCCGGCAGCGGAAAACGGTTCAACGTTTCTACTCTCGTATGCACGTTCTTACCAACGAGTGACGGACGCGCTGTTCGTCCGACAAACTCCCCTGTTTCGCAAATTCGTGCCCGCGCGCGCCGTCGCGCGGCACCTATATCGTTCATTCGGACTCAATTGTACGGAACGAGTTGCACGCGACTGTGCGCTTGTCCACTTCGGCATATAGCTTGACGGCAAGACACACCGCGCCATGGTGACGATTCAGCAAGGCGCTTCTCTTGACCGCCCGCAAGCCGACATGCGAAACGGATAGCATGAAGCACGTTGCGTGCCGCGCCGGACCCTGCGCGCGACGGGTGCTATTTTGATCCACCGCGGCTCAGGTTGCAGCGGGCGGGGTGGCGCCGTGAGTGAGCAGCGCGACGGCATGACGCGCGATATCGTCGGCTGTCAGCTTGCGGCGCGCCGGGTCGTTGCGCCACATCGACGAGGTCGCGAGCGGCAGAATCGTGAGCCCGATCACCGACAGAAAAACCAGCGACGGCTCCAGCTCCCGATTGAGCTTGCCTTCCTTCTGCCATTTCTCGATGAACTCGATGCCGCTCTTCTGGTTCGCGTTTCCGAAGCGCTCGTGCATGCGTTGCTTGAGCAGGCCGCCTTCACTGATGACTTCGCGGATCCACAGCGACGGAAACCACGGGTAATCGCCCGCCACTTCGACGAGCCGCTGCGCGAGCAGCGTGATGCCGGCAATCGGGTCGTCGGGATTCGCCTGAAAAGAGCCGCTGAGCTTCGCGCGCAACGGCAGGAAGCGCTCGTCGATCAACACGTCGAGCAGCTGATCGCGGGTCTTGAAGTAGTAATGCATCATCGCGGGCGTGAACCCTGCCTCGCGCGCGACCTGGCCGAGCGTCGTATCGACGATGCCCTGCCGCGCGAACAACGCAAGCGCCGCGTCCAGCAGACGGGCGCGCTGCTCCGGCCCGCGCCCGCTGCCGGAAGGACGGCCGGGCCGGCGCGCAGCAGGTGCGCCCGCTGCGCCCAGTGCGCCCAGTGCGCCTGCGTTGTCGCCGTCCTGCATCCGGGACGCCTGCTCAGCCCGATCCGAACCCGCTGCCGCTGCCGATTTTGTTGCCATGACCATGAATTTGACGAACGCTGGAATATGTCATATATTAATCTGCATGTTAATTAATTTCAAGGCATCGTGAACGCCATGGAAGCCCAGATGGACAGCCCCACTCTTCCTGCCGAAGCCGCGCCCGCAGCCATCGAGCGCCCGTCGCTGCGCGTGCTGTTTCCGGCGCTGCTGCTGGTGATGCTGCTCGCCGCGCTCGACCAGACCATCGTGTCGACGGCGCTGCCTACTATCGTCGGCGAGCTTGGCGGACTGGACAGCCTGTCGTGGGTCGTCACCGCGTACCTGCTGACGTCGACCATCGTCGTGCCGCTGTACGGCAAGTTCGGCGACCTGTTCGGCCGCAAGGTCGTGCTGCAGACAGCGATCGTGCTGTTTCTGATCGGCTCGGCGCTATGCGGCGTCGCGCAGAACATGACGCAGCTGATCCTGCTGCGCGCCTTGCAAGGGCTGGGCGGCGGCGGACTGCTGGTGATCACGATGGCGGCGATCGGCGACGTGATTCCGCCTGCCGAGCGCGGCCGCTATCAGGGCGTGTTCGGCGGCGTGTTCGGGCTTGCAACCGTGATCGGCCCGATGATGGGCGGCTTTCTCGTCGACCATCTGTCGTGGCGCTGGATTTTCTATATCAATGTGCCGCTCGGCATCGTCGCGCTGCTGGTGATCGGCGCGGTGTTCAAGCCGCGCGTCGCGCATGTGAAGCACACCATCGACTACATGGGCGCAGCCTTTCTCGCGGGCGCGCTCACCTGTCTGATCCTGTTCACGAGCCAGGGCGGCACGGTGCTGCCATGGACGTCCCCGCAACTGTGGGGCACGCTGCTGCTCGCGTTCATCTGCATCGGCGGGTTCATCTATGAAGAGCGGCACGCCGTCGAGCCGATCATGCCGCTCGAACTGTTTCGCGACCGCACGTTCCTGCTGTCGAGCGCGATCGGGTTCATCGTCGGCGTGTCGCTGTTCGGCTCGGTGACGTTTTTGCCGATGTATCTGCAGGTGGTGAAGAATTCGACGCCGTCGGAAGCGGGCATGCAGATGCTGCCGATGATGGGCGGCGTGCTGCTGATGTCGATCATCACGGGCCGCATCATCAGCCGGATCGGCAAGTACCGGATGTTCCCGATCATGGGCACGTTTCTCGTCGGCGTCGCGATGGTTCTGCTGACCACGCTCAAGCTCTCGACACCTGTTCATGTGATGTATGCGTACATGGCCGTGCTCGGCTGCGGTCTCGGCATGGTGATGCAAGTGCTGATTCTCGCCGTGCAGAACGCCGTGCCGTTCAAGCATCTGGGCACGGCGACTTCTGGCGCGACGCTGTTCCGTTCGATTGGCGGCTCGGTCGGCGTCGCCGCGTTCGGCGCGATCTTTTCAAACGGACTCGCTTCGCGCCTGCAAGCGCTGATTCCTCCCGACACCGAACTGCCGCACGCGCTCGGCCCTGCTGCGATCCATCACCTGCCTGCCGCGTTGCGCGACGATTATCTGCAAGCGTTCGCGAGCGCCTTGCACACGGTGTATATCGTCGCGGCATGCGTGGTGGTGCTGGCGTTCGCGCTTGCCTGGCTGTTGAGAGATCATCCGCTGCGCAAGCAGTAGAGCCCGGTAAAAACGGACAAACGCTAGCAAACAAAAGCCCACGCGCGCCCGGTGTCACGCACGGCGTCACGCATGGAATACGTGCGGCATTCATCCGGCGTGCTCTGCGGTTTTTACATACAAAGGCCGGCTGCCTTGCACGCCGGCCTTTTATATGAACGATGTGTTTCCTATGATTAATCCGTGACGCGGCGCGTTGTATTCGCGTCTATGCAAAAACCCTGATGCACGATCGTTTCCCCCCTGAAATCACGACACATCTGTGTTCGGTAGGTAACAACGTCGATTGACGCGACGAGCGAAAGAAACCATATTGGCACACAGCGGCCCCGTAACGAAAGGACTGGGCCGGCCGCTA
Source organism: Paraburkholderia caribensis (assembly GCF_002902945.1). Lineage (NCBI taxonomy): Bacteria > Pseudomonadati > Pseudomonadota > Betaproteobacteria > Burkholderiales > Burkholderiaceae > Paraburkholderia > Paraburkholderia caribensis. The sequence continues at coordinate 937,226 of NZ_CP026102.1, read as the reverse complement.
CCCAGCGCATGTGGATCGCGAGTTCCGCCAACTGCGAGTTTGCTTCAACTTCGATCCTGAGCATGCCGAAATGGCATCGCCTACAACTGGTTGGGGTTAAGCATGTCTGCTGAAACGTCACCTGCCCAGGGTTTCCCCACGCCGTGCACGCGGTGCGGGGGCGTGCTGTACCAGCATGTCGAATTCTGCCCCTACTGCGGCGCCGATCATCCTCTCGAACGACCCCAGCGCAAGCGCGCCGGTACGCAACTGAGAGCCGTCGAGACCCCGCCGCCCGCGCCTGCCGAAGCCCATCCCGCTGAAGCAGCCGGCCTCCCGTCGCTCGCATCGCCCGACCTTCCCGTTCCGCCGCCCGAAGGGCCGCAGCCGCTACGGCAATCTGCCGGCCGCTGGATCGCCACGAAGGGCGTGGTGTTGCTGCTGTTCATCGTCGCGCTCGGCTACGCGGGCTATCTGCTGCTCGGCGACAACCACAGGCAAGACGCGCCCACGGACGAAGCGACGAACAGCGCAAGCACCTCGGGCGGATCGATTTCGCCGTACACGGCGCCGCAAAACGCGCGCAACACACCGACCGCCAACGTGACCAATGTACCCGCCGTGAAGACGCCGCCCGCGCCCATCGCGCCGCCGCGCCCGCGCGTGACGCAGCACTACCGGGACGTGCCCGATGCATTGCGTGCGGCGCGCGCCGCGCTCGCGCACAACAACCTTGCCGAAGCGCAGTCCGCGCTATCTGACGCACTGTCCGTCGACGCGAGCAATGCGGATGCGATGCAGATGCAAAGCGACCTGAAGGATCGCGAGAACAAGCGTGACATTGCGCTCGGCGCTGCGACCACCTGTGCGAAAGACAAGTTGTGGGGCTGCGTGCGCGAGCGCGCAGCGCAAGCGCTTGCCATCGACGTCAGCAGCGCCGACGCTCAGGCGCTGCTCGAACGCGTGATTCTGACCACGGGCTGGAAACCGCTGGCGGGCGCAGCCGCGTCGGCGCCGCGCGCCGGGACGCCGCAAGCCACGACGAGCGCGGCACCACCGCCCACGCTGCCCACCCACAACACGGCAGCGCCTGCTGCAACGAACACGGCCGCCAGCGGCGTCGAAGCGCAAATGCGCGCGATCCGTGAATCGGGCTGGAAGAAGGCGCCGTCAGCGAACAAACAGTAGAGCACGTCACGCAATCGAGAAAACGAAGCTACTCAACGCATTGCAATGCCTGATGTAACGGAACATGCGCGTCAGCCGTTGGCGCATGCTGTTCAACACACCATGAGGTAGGTAGACCATGCTCAAAAAAATGCTGACGGGATTGACGGGACTGTTGTGCTTGATGATCGCGTCGCTGGCCGTCGCGGCCGGGGTCAGCGCGCACTACAAGATCGTGACGGGCCAGGAGCGCGGCACGTACATCCAGATCGGCGCCGATCTCTCGAAGTATGTCGCGCAGCCTGCGGGCATCGACCTCGAAGTGATGCCGTCGAAAGGCTCCGCGGAGAACGTGCAGCGCATGCGTTTCGAGCCGGGCGTGAAGCTCGCGCTCGTGCAATCGGATGTGTATCAGGCGTATATCGACATGGCCAATTCCGGCAATGCCGACGCGGGCACGACGATCCGCCCGCTGCGGCTCATCATGCCGCTCTACAACGAGGAGATCTATTTCGTCGTGCGCGACGACTCGTCGATGAAGACGATCAACGAGATCAAGGACAAGGTCATCAGCATCGGTCCGATCGGCAGCGGCACGGCGCAATCGGCGACTACGCTCTACCATTTGATGTTCAATCAGCCGATTCCCGAGCAGAACGTCCAGAGTCTTTCCAACGAAGACGCGATTGCCGCGCTCGTCGTGAAGAAGATCGACGTGGCCGTGATCGTCGCGGGACAGCCGGCCAAGCTCTTCACCGACATGAACCCCGATCTGCTCTCGCAGATCCGTATCTTGCGCGCCGACCCCAACGCGGCCGAAACCACGCGCGCAAAAGAAACATATTTTCCAGCGACGATCCGCCAGAGCAGCTATCCGAACTGGCTGAAGGAAGACGTGCCAACGCTGACTGTCAAGGCGTTTCTCGTCACCTATGACTACGGCCTGCGCGACACGGTGAGCAACCTGAACCGCTTCGCCGATTCACTGTGCGAGAACTTCGACGTGTTGCAGGAAAAAGGCCATCCGAAGTGGAAACAGGTGAAGCTCGAACTGCCGCCGCTGACGAAGGGCTGGCAATACTATCCGCCTATCGAGCGGCACTTGCGCTCGTGCATCGCGCGCCGGGCGTCGATGCCGGCGGGCGGTGCGACGGCGGCGCAGCAGCAACCCGCTGCGCCGAAAGTGAACAAACGTCCGTGCTCCGATCAGGAGCGTCTGCTGCTGTTGTGCGGCAAGTGAAATCGCATTGACGCGACCATCAGAAAAATCGCCACGGCACACTTCGCGCCGTGGCGTTTTTTTTCGAGCTGTTCCGTGACTACTGCGCAGACGCGTTGCCTTCCCAGCCAAGCCCCAGGCTCTTTTGCAACGCGACGTAGTCCTTGATCAGCTGCGCGTCGCTCTGCACGCGATTCTGCTCGGCCGTATAGCGCGTGCGTTCCGCGTCGATCCAGTCGAGCGCGGTCGCCGTGCCCGCGCGATAGCGCTGCTCGGTCAAGGTCGCTGCGCGTGTCGCGGACCCTTCGACCGTACGCAGGCTGACCACGTTCTCGCGCTCGTGCCCGTAACGCGACAGCGCGACATCGGCATCGCGCAGTGCGCCGAGCACCGTGCTCTCGTACTTCGCCTGCGCTTCGTCGAACGACGCGCGCGCCTGATCCACTTTCGCTTTCGTGCGGCCAAAGTCGAAGGCGTTCCATTGCAGATACGGCACGCCGAGCCATGTGAGGTTGTCCTTGCGCACCAGATGGCCGGGGTCCGCGGCGCTGAAGCTCAGGCTGCCGAACAGCGTGACTTTCGGAAACCAGTCCGCTTCGCGCTCGCCGATCTGCGCACTCTGCGACGCGAGCCGCCGCTCGGCTGCGCGCACATCGGGACGCCGCCGCAGCAATTGCGCCGGATCGCCGACGGCAACCGTCTGCGGTAACGCCGGCAGCGGCGCGGGCTGCTTGAGCATGTCGTCGAGCGCGCCCGGCTCGCGGCCCGTCAGCAAAGCGAGCTGATCGAGCGATTCGGCGATTTGCGCATCGAGGGGAATGAGCGCGTTGCGTGTGTTCTCGACCTGCGTGCGCACGCGTTCGACGTCGACTTGCGATGACACGCCGCGCTCGCGCCGCTGCTCGGTCAGCGACAGCACACGCTCTTCGAGTTCCGCCGATTTGCGCACGATCGCGATGCGCTGCTGCTGATCGCGCAAGCCGACATACGTACTGCCGATTTCCGCGGCGAGCTGCACGTGCGTATCGGCGAGATCGGCTTCGGACGCGTCCGCTTCCGCCGACGCCGCTTCGACGGCACGACGCGTGCCGCCGAACAGATCGAGTTCCCAGCTCGCATCGAAGCCCGCGAGATACAGCGCGACAGGACCGCGCCCGCCCGACGAGCCGGAACCGTCGCTGCCCAGCGACGACAGATCGGGCTCGCGCATGCGCAGATACGCTGCGCTCGCGCCGACTTTCGGCAAGGCGTTGCGTTGCTGCTGCGTCAGCCCGGCGCGCGCCTCGCGCACGCGCGCCTGTGCCGCGCGAAGGTCCGGGCTGTTGTCGATCCCCGCTTCGATCAGCGCGGTCAATTGCGGATCGTTGAGCGCGACCCACCACGCGGCGACACCCGGCGCAGTCGCCAGGACGCCGGCGGGCGCACGTTTGAAGCTGCTGGCGCTGGCCGTGGTGGGCGCGCCCTTGTAGTCGGGGCCGACCGTGCAGCCCGCGATCAGCAGCGTCAGCGCAGCCGCGACAGGCGAAAGCATCGACGCGAGCGGCGAAACGCGACGCGACACGAAACGGGAATCGTAGCGCGCGGCAGCAGCGCCGCGCTGAGCGGCAAAATCAATTGGCTTCATCACAGGTGTCAATGTCCGGCCGACGGCGTGCCCGGTGCGGGCTTCTTAAGAAGTAAAGCGAGAGGAATGCACAGCAGCAGCGCGACGGCGAGCACGTAGAAGGTTTCCGAAAACGTGATCACGCTCGCCTGCAACTGCATTTGCGCCGCGAGCTGGCCGAGCGCCTGCATCTTCGCGTAGGCCATGTCGCCATGCTCCGCGAAGAATCCCGCTGCGCTCTGCGCGACGTGCTCCTGACCGATCAGCGAGTTCGCCGTCACCGACTCGCGGATCATGTCGTCATGAAACGTATTGCGCCGGTCGATGAACGTGCCGAGCAGCGCGAGCCCCACCGAGCCGCCCAGATTGCGCGCCATGTTGTAGAGACCTGCTGCGTCGCCCGCCTGCTCGCGCGGCACGGCCGCCATCGATGCCTGGTTGAGCGGCATCATTGCGAGCACCTGGCCGACGCCGCGCAGCAGTTGCGACCACGTGAAGTCGTCGCCCGCGCTTTGCGCAGTCAGCGAAATATCGAGCATGCAACTGCCCGCGAAACACGCCAGGCCCGCCATCACGAGCAGCCGCGTATCGACGCGCCCCATCAGACGCGGCAGCACGGGCATCATCAGAAACGCGGGCAGACCCGACATCAGCATCACCGCGCCCGACTGCTGGGCGTTGTAGCCCGCCACGCCGGAGAGAAACTGCGGCAACAGATACGACACGCAGTACAGCCCGGCGCCGACCGTGAAGACGATGAAGATCACGCTCGCATAGCGCGCGTTGGTGAGCAGCTTCAGACGCACGATTGGCTGCTTCGACACGAACTGCGCGGCAAGCAGCAGCACAATGCCGACGGCGGCGACCACGCTCAGCCACACGATCATCGGCGATTCGAACCAGCGCTCGCGCTGCCCTTCTTCGAGCACCACCGTCAGCGAACTCAGACCCGCCGCCATCCCGACGATACCGAGCCAGTCCGCGCGCACGAATTGCTGCCAGTTGGTGCGCGCGTTGTCCAGTCCCGCAACGAGCAGCACGACGAGCGCCACGCCCACGGGCAGATTGAGAAAGAAACACCAGCTCCAGTCGATGTTCTCCGCGAGCCACCCGCCGACCACCGGCCCAAGCAACGGCCCGAGCAGCACGATCAGACCGAACATCGTCATGCCGATCGGCATCTGATGACGCGGCAGCCGCGTCGCAACGATGGTCTGCGCGGTCGGAATCATCGCGCCGCCCGCGAAGCCCTGGCCGATCCGCCCGACGATCATCTGCGGCAGGCTGTGCGACATCCCGCAGAGAATCGAAAACAGCGTGAAGAGCGTCGCGTTGCCGAGCAGGAAATTGCGCAGCCCGAATACGCGCGTCAGCCACGCGGCGAGTGGAATCATCACGATCTCGGACATCAGATAGCCCGTCGATATCCATGTGCCTTCCGTGCCCGTCGCGCCGATCTGCCCTTGAATCTGCGGCAAGGCGGAGTTCGTGATCGAGATATCGAGCGTCGCCATCAGCGCGCCGAGCGCGCCCGCGGCCACGGCCGTCCAGTCGGCGGCAGTGGCGTTGGCAGGTTTCGCGGCGGCGTGCTCAGCCACGGCCGTTCTCGCGTTCGATACGCGCTTCGTTGTCGCGCGCGCCGCGCGTGTCCACGTCGACATTCACCGACAGCCCCGGCAGCAGCACCTTGCGGGTTTCCTGCCCGACGTCGAGCCGGATGCGCACAGGCACGCGCTGCACGATCTTCGTGAAGTTGCCCGTCGCGTTCTGCGCGGGCAGCAACGCAAACTGCGAGCCCGTGCCCGGCGAGAAACTGTCGATCCTGCCGTGCAGCTTCGTGCCCGGCAACGCGTCGATACGCAGCGTCACAGGCTGCCCGACGCGCATCATGCCGATCTGCGTTTCCTTGAAGTTGGCGACGAGATACACGTCCTGCACGGGCACGATCGTCATGAAGCGCGAGCCCGGCTGCGCGTATTGACCGACGCGCACGCTGCGGTCGCCGACGCGTCCGTCGATGGGACTCTTGAGCACGGTGTCCTGCGTATCGAGTTGCGCCTGACGCGCACTTGCTTCGGCGGCGGCCAGCTGCGCGCGCGCCTGTGCGATCGCGGCGTGCGTGGTCGCGATCTGGCGTTCGGCGCTTTGCAGCGCGGCGGCATCGGCGGCGCGCGTGGCGCTCGCCTGACGCTGCGAGTTGCGCAGCTCGGCGACGCGCTCGCCCGTCTCGGCGCCCGTCGCGGCGAGCGGCTCGTAGCGCCTGACCTGATCGGCCGCGTGGGCCTCGTTCGCGCTCGCGCCGTCGAGTTGCGCGCGGGCTTGCGCGATGGCCGCCTGCTGCTGCGCGAGTTCCGCTTCACCCCGCAGGATGTCGGCGCGGCGCGCGGCAATGGTCGCGTTCGCCTGTTCGAGCACCGCGTCGTACTGGCGGCTGTCGAGCCGCACAAGCGGCTCGCCGCGTTTGACGGACTGGTTGTCGCCGACCAGCACGTCGGCCACGTAGCCCGACACCTTCGGCGCAACGGTCATGCCGTCGGCTTGAAGATAAGCGTCGTCAGTGCTTTCGATGTAGCGCCCCACCGTCCACCAGTGCGCGCCCCACGCAATCGCGCCAAGCACGGCGACGCCGCCGATGATGAGAAATACGCCCTTCTTTCTGGACCGTTGCGCGCTCGCGGCGCGCTCGGAGTCTTCGACGGGCAAAGTGGCTGACATGTTGACCCCAGATAAATTTATACCGTTCGTTATAATTATTCCAGTTGGTACAATTTAGTCAACAATATTGTTTTTACGATCCTTACCATTTACCTTTCCGCTTGTCTCCTATCCACCCTCAGACGAAGTGACGACACGCACACCGAGACACCGCCCCGCAGCGGAAGGCGGCTACCAGCGCGGCGAAGAGACCCGCGCGAAAATCATCGAGGCGGCGCTGAGCCTGTTCGGCGAACGCGGCTTCGAAGGTGCATCCACGCGCGACATCGCCGAGCATGCGGGCGTCAACGCGCCCGCGCTGGTGTATTACTTCGACAACAAGGAAGGCGTCTATCAGGCCTGCGTCGAATACATCATGGCGAACGTGGCGGACTACTTCGCGGATGCCGTCGCGGCCGCGCAAACCGTGCTCGACGCCAACCCTTCCGACGACGAGCTGATCGACGCGTTTCGCGCGATTCAGGCGCGCGTCGCCAGTTATCTGTTCACGACGGAGACGCCTGCCACCTGGCGGTTATTCATGGCGCGCGAGCAGGCGGGACTCGGCCCGGCGTTCGCCGCCGAACGCCTGAACGAGCGCATGCGCAAGCCGCTTTTGAGCGTGAGCTCGGAAATCATCGGGCGCCTGCTGGGCAAGCCGGCTGACGATCCCGAAACGGTGATCCGCCTGCTGGCGATCAACGGACAGCTCGTGTCCTTTCATCTCACGCGCTGCACGGCACTGGCGGCGTTGCAGTGGAAGTCGATCGACGGTGCGCGGCTCAAGCAGCTCTGCGCGATCATCGACGAACAGAGCGTCGTGCTGCTGCGCGCGATGATCGAATGGCGCGACACGAACAGCAAGCGGCGCAACAAGAAGTAAGGCGACGCAGTCCGCCTGCGAATGCCTTAACGTCCCTTACAAAGTCAGACAGAGCGTGACGGACGCCGCCGCGTAGCGCAGACGTGCAACGCCATGCGCGGCGGGCCTTCGGGCGCCCTTCCACGGCACGTTGGGCACGCCGCGGCTCGCAAACTTCTGTTGAATCTGTAACGAGGCTGTTAAACGCGATTGTCCCAGGATGGGTAAGGTGCGGCTTCGCACTGCGCCGCGCATGTTCGCAGCGGTGCGGCGACATGCACAACCCATTGAAGGAGCAATCGATGCGCAAGCTCGCGATTCTGGCCGTCATGGCCGCATTGACCGCCACGTTGTCCGGATGCTGGTGGGGACCGGGGCCTGGCTGGGACGGCGGCGGACCGGGCCACGGCGGTGGGCCCGGCGGCGGCGGTCCTGGCGGCGGCGGTCCTGGCGGAGGACCGGGAGGCGATGGACCGCACGGCGCGGCCGTCGTGCCGCATGCAACGGCGCGCGCCTGACCCTGGCCCGGCGCCGCGCGGCGCGCACCTCGGCAAGCGCGTCGCGTGCCGTTCAACTGCGTGCGGACATCTCGCGCGGTGCGGCGGGCGGCGTCATCCCGCCTTCCGCCGCGCTCCACTGCACGACCCACTCGGGCAACGCGGGCGACGCCTGGGTGACACCCGCCAGCCCGAGCAGTTCGCCTGTCGGCACGGTGCCGCCGCTGCGCTTCAGAAAGCGCGTGCGCACGACGCCCAGCGCAACCTGCACGCCATCGCGGATGAACGCCTGCTCGAGAAACACGTGCCGTTCGTCCCAGCCGATCACACGCGTCGCGACGTCATAGCGGTCCCACAACTCCAGTGAGCGATGAAAGCGCATCGTCTCCAGCGTGACGACGGGATACCAGCCCTGCCGTTTGATCTGCGGCCAGACGCGCGAGCGGATCATCAGGTCGACGCGCGCCAGATCGAGGATCGTGAAGTAGCGGCCGTTCGTCATATGGCGCAGCACGTCGAGATCGTTCGGCCACACGCGAAACGGCGTGACGCAGGTATCGAGCACATGCAGATGCCCGCGGCGCGGACTCAACAGGAAAGTGAGGAACAGGCGTAACAGCAGGTTCATGAGAAAGCTCGCATCGGCGAGGCGAACGTTGCAAGAGCACGCATGTTAATCGACAGTCCGGCAGGCGGGCGGCCCGTGGTATAGAGGGCTTCTTCACATGCCGCTGGCCGCGCCGCCTTTTTGCGGCATGCCTCACATCGCCTTTGACGGCTGCGCGGCCGCCAGATGCTGCGTATGCATGTCGCTCAGCCGGCACAGCAGAATCCCGTAACCCGCCAGATGGCCCAGATAGACGCTCGTGAACACGCCGGGCGCGGGCAAGGTATCAACGATCTCGCGCAATGCGTCCATCTGCAAGGGCTTCTTTTCGAGCGCCGCGCGCTCGACTCGCAGATCGGCCACCAGCGCGAGCTTCCCGTGCGCTTCGAGCAGCCTGGCGAGCCCGGCGAGGAACGCTTCGCGCCAGCGGGGATCGAGCGCGGCGAACTGCTCGTGAAACGTATCGACCGTCTCCAGGAAGTTGACGAGTGAGTCGAACAGTTCGTGGTAACACCAGAACAGCGGCAGCCGGTCGCGATTGCGCTGCAGATGCGGCGACATCCACGCCTGCTGCAGATCGAGCTTGAGCAGATCGTGCGATTCCTTCAGGTCGGTGCTCGTCTTGCGCAACTGGCCGATGAGCGTTTTCAGTTGCGCCGGATCGTGCTGGCCCGACGCGATCTGACCGAGCGCTTGCAACGCCTGTTCGTTGCCGTCGTTGACGAGGCGGTTCGCCCAGAAGCCGTGATCGGGCGGAAAGGCTACCTGCTGGATGATGAAGCCGAGCAGCATGCCCAGCACGACGCCGATCAGGCGCTGTTCGAGCAGCGGAATATGTTCGCCTGTGTAGAGCACGAGCGTCATCGGAATCGTGATGCTCGTCATCTGGAACAGCGACGGCCTCAGGCGCACGATCGCGAAGATCACAAGCGGCAACAGCAGCGTGCCAAGCAACAGATGCGGCGCCGTGAGCCAGATCACGAGCGTGGCGATCGGCATCGCGACGACGTTCGACATCACGCGTCGATAGAAGTAGCCGCGTGCGGCGGAGATCGAACTGCCGAGCGCGAGCGTGAGCATCGTCGAACTGGCGAGCGCGACGGCCGCCTCGGGATAACCGAGGCTATACGGAACCCAGAAGCCGATCCATAGCCCGAGCGCGAGCTTGACGTACTTGGCGTTTTCCGAAAGCGAGAAGCGCGCGAGCGCGCGGCGAAACGGCGTCAGCGGCTTGTGGGCGTACGAAGCGGTCGACATGGCTGCTCCTGCAGGCGGGAAGGCACTCTATGACTGGCATCGGCGTGGCTGGTTCGAATTGTACCGGCGCCTCGATCGGCGCAGACGAGCGGCAGCCATGGCTCCTGGATTGGCTCACCATCCTGGATTGGCTCACCATCCTGGATCGGCTCACCCTCCTGGATCGGCTCACCATCCTGGATCGGCTCACCCTCCTGGATCGGCTCACCCTCCTGGATCGGCTCACCCTCATCGGCGCCCGTCGCGCAGGCCGCCGCCATTTTTGACCCGCTTCATTTCCTTGCGCGCCGCAGGCATAGTGAGCGTTTCCAGCCTCGACACCGCAACCCGACACAATGAGCGAGACCTCTCCGGCCGCCGCGCCCGTCATCCGCGACGCCACCGACGCCGACTTCCACGCCATCCAGGCCATCTACGCGCACCACGTGCTGACAGGCGTCGCTTCGTTCGAAGAGACGCCGCCGTCCGTCGACGATTTGCGGCAGCGCCGCGCCGCCGTGCTTTCGCATGGCTTGCCGTATATCGTGGCGATCGTCGACGGCAAGATCGCGGGCTACGCGTATGCGACGCTCTATCGTCCGCGAATCGCGTATCGCTTTACGATCGAAGACTCGATCTATATCGACGATGCGTGCCGTGGCCGCGGCGTCGGACGCGCGCTGCTCGCGGAACTCATCGATCGATGCGAGCAGGGCCCGTGGCGCCAGATGATCGCCGTCATCGCCGACGGCGGACGCGGCGGCTCGATGTCGCTGCACCGTAATGCAGGATTCGAACTGGTCGGCACGTTGAAGGCCGTCGGCTTCAAGCATGGTCGCTGGCTCGACTCGACGGTGATGCAGCGTGCGCTCGGACAAGGCAGCGACGCACTGCCCGCCGACGCAGAAGCGGCCAGCGACTAAAGCGCGCACCAGGCCGGAATGCATCGACGCGTTCGACGGCGGGCGTGAAGCGTCGCGTCAGACTGGCGGCAAGGTGCGCGTGAACATCGTCGGATAGTCGATGACCAGTCCGTCCCCGTCCACTTTCAGCTCCGCCGCGAAGCCGGTGTCGATGCCTTCGTAGCGGTACTCGCTGTCCGGCTCGATGCACGTGTAGGCCTGCTCGACGCGCGAGACCTGTAAATCGGGCGTCGAAATGAACACGACGCCAATCGGCTCGCGCGCGCCCTTGGCCAGTTTCAAGCGGCGGATCGGCAGCGTGTTCGTGAACGGCGTGGCGGCGATGTCGATATCGATGCAGCCCGCCAGCGACGGCAATACGAGCCCATGCCCATCGCGCCAGTTGCCTTCGCCGTCGCCGTGCAATTCGAGTTCGGGGCCGCCCGTCACCTTCAGCCACGCATGCAGCGTGCGCCATTGCGGATCGCATTTCACGCGATACGTCAGGCCGTATGCGCGGCCATCGCGCTCGCCGACCAGCACGCTTTCGGCGTAAAAGCCGTCGGCGCGCGCGTCGAATGCGAGATGCTCGACGCCTTCGCCCTCTTCCGGGGTCCATCGCACTTCACGCATGAATCTGTCTCCTGTGGGATCGCCGGGAATGATGCGACCATGGATGTGATCGTAACGCGCCACGCGGACCGATGAGTCGCGCGACCGGCTCGCTCAAATAGCCGCTATCAACGCGTGCGCATGCCGTTCGCGTCTCGCCTGCCCTATGCTCGCGGTTCGTCTGCTTCGAATCGAAAGCGCCGCGTGAGTTCCGCCTCGCGCGGCGTCGTCACGTCTTCGTCACGTCAGTTGAAACGGTATTACCCATGTCCGCCGCGCACCATGAAGCACCCTTCGATCCATTGCGCACGTTGCTGCGCAGCTTCAGCCAGATCGTCCTGCAACGGAACGCAGCGACGGGTGCGTGCGTGCTGGCGGGGTGGCTAGTCAGCGATGTGCGCCTCGCATGCGCCGCACTGACGGGCGCGATCGCGGCGAACGTGGGCGCCGTATTGCGCGGCTACGATCCCGCCGATACACACGACGGACTGCACGGCTTCAACGGCGCGCTCGCGGGACTTGCCGCATCCACCTTTATCGACGACGACGCCACCGCGATGGCCGTTGCGATAATCGCGGCGACGGCGGCTGCATGGCTGCTCGGCCCGTGGGAACGGCTATTGCGCTCGCGCGGTCTTGGCTTCTATTCGAGCCCTTGCCTGCTTGTGACGTGGGCGTGGCTGCCGCTTGTCTATTTGCCGACGGCGCACGTAGCAGCGAGCGATGCGATTTCAGGGTTCGATTCAATGCGCGGCTTGCTGACGGGTGTGGCGCAGACATCGTTTGCGTGCGGTGCGCTGCCGGGGGCGTTGATACTTGGCGGCATTGCACTGTCGTCGGTGCGTTCCGCGCTGTTCGCGCTCGCGGGTGCGGCGCTCGCGACCCTTGCGCATTGGCTGATCGGCGCGGACGGCGCATCGTTCGGCGCGGGCCTGTTAGGATTCAATGGCGCGCTCGCGGCGCTCGCTCTAGCCGATTGCGGCGTGCTGGCGGCGCTCGCTGGCGTGGGTGTATCCGTCGCGATGCAGCACGCCGCAATCGTATCGGGCCTGCCGGCGATGACAGCGCCGTTCGTCGTCGCGACGTGGACGATTCGCTTGCTGATGCGCGATACTCGCCGCTCGAACACCAGCAACCTGAGCCGCGTGCCTGATTCCGCGATCGACAGATCTGCGGGCGCAGGGCGTCGACGGAAAGCAACCCGTGCCGTTTCGCCTGGGGGCTGAAGCGGCCAGCAACAGGAGAAGTCATGTCGTCGTTTGCTCATACGCCTGCGGGCCGCATCGCGCAGTCTAAGCCGATGTCGGAAGCGGAGCAGCGCACGCGGGTCGATCTCGCCGCTGCGTACCGGCTTGCGGCGCTCAACGGCTGGGACGATCTCGTCTACACGCATATTTCGGCGAGCGTGCCCGACGAGCCCGGTCATTTTCTGATCAATCCGTTCGGCCTCTCGTTCGATGAAGTGTGCGCGTCGAATCTGGTGAAGATCGATATCGCGGGCAACATCGTCGGGGCGAGCGAGCATCCGGTGAACGCGACCGGCTTCGCGTTGCACGCGGCGGTTCATGCGGCGCGCGCCGACGCGTTTTGCGTGATGCATCTGCACAATACGGCGGGTATTGCCGTGTCGCTGCAAAAGGATGGGCTCTTGCCGGGCTCGCAGCATGCGCTGCGCTTTCATGGGTATCTTGCGTATCACGACTATGAGGGGCTCGCCTTCACGCCGGCGGAAGGCGAGCGCCTCGTCGCCGATCTCGCCGACAAGCCGGCGATGCTATTGCGCAATCACGGCACGCTGACGACGGGCCGCACGGTTGCGGAAGCGTATGTGCTGATGGCGACGCTCATCAAGGCTTGCGAGATTCAATTGCAGGCGCAGGCGGGCGGCGGCGCGCTGGTGTTGCCGTCGGAGGCCGTGGCTGAGCGCACGGCTGAACAGCTTTACGATGGAGGCGCGGTTGAAGGTGCCATTGAATGGCCAGCGTTGTTGCGGAAGCTTGATCGCATCGATGCTTCTTATAAGGGTTGAGATTTTTTTCTAAGGAATACTGGACATGCCTACTTTTCATATCGAGCTTTTTGAAGGTCGTACTGTTGAGCAGAAGCGTCAGTTCGTGGAGGCCATCACGAAGGCGACGTGCGAGTCGCTGAATGTCGAGCCGGGCTCTGTTGATATTGTGCTTGTTGATGTCAAGCGGGAGAATTGGGCTACGGGCGGGAAGCTCTGGTCTGATGTTGGGTAAGGGTTTTTTCGTTGTCTGCGACGCGTTAAGGGTGGTTTGCTTGTGTTTGTGCTGGCATCCGCGTTGCGTTAGCGTGCTTCAAGCGTCGCCCCTGTGCGGGGCGGCACCTACTTTTCTTTGCCGCCGCAAAGAAAAGTAGGCAAAAGAAAGCGGCTCACACCGCCAGTTCTTCTTCTTGCCCACGGGCCCCCAACGTCCCCACACTTCACACGTCAGCGCCCCGGTTGCTGCCCGTTGCCAACGCGCTGAATGAACGCCTCACCCGCTTCAATTACCCGCACTCGGGCAAGCGGCAGCGAATGGTATGGGCCGCCCAGGTGGCAAACTGTGTGTAGGCTTTCGCGTAATACGCGCACCACTCCAGACTGATAACGCACGCGTCTCACCCTGTAAGAGCGCTACCTTATACGACGCGACAACCGACACACAGTTTGCCACCTGGGCGGCGGTGGACTACATGGAGCGGCGTGCTGTGATGATGGAATGTGAAGCAGGTGAGGCGCACCGCAAGAGCGTTGGCAACGAACGTGGGTCATGTGGTTGCCGTGTGAAGTGTAAGAACCTTTGGGGGCCCTCAGGCAAGGATTAGCGCTGGCGGTGTGAGCCGCTTTCTTTTGCCTACTTTTCTTTGCGGCGGCAAAGAAAAGTAGGTGCCGCCCCGCACAGGGGCGACGCCTGAAGCACGCTAACGCAACGCGGATGCCGGCGCAAACACAATCAAACCACCCCAAAGCGTCGCAGACAAAAAAACAAAGCCCCTGCGACATCCCACCACACACCCGCGTCGCGCGACATCGACAAACAGCGTGCTGCGACGCGGTCGATTGCCGCACTTCCCCCGCAAACGCACGCGACCGCCGCGCAGACCAGCAAAACCAAATCCTGATGCAGATCAACTGCTTACAGAAAAAAACCGCACCCGCATCCGCGCCAATCTGCGCCAAATCGCCACACAAAGCGCCGCAGCAAAACAACAAACATTCCCCTACGCTTGCGGTCATCTGCACGAACCCGGATTCGGACACATGACCACCGCAATCTCCGCCTTCGACCTCGCACGCATGCAGTTCGCGTTCACGGCCTCGTTTCACATCATCTTTCCTGCACTCAGCATCGGGCTCGCCAGCTTCATCGCCGTCCTCGAATGGCGTTGGCTCAAAACCGGTAAGGCCTACTACAAAGATCTTTGTCTGTTCTGGTCGAAGATCTTCGCCGTGGCCTTCGGCATGGGCGTCGTCTCCGGCGTCGTCATGAGCTACGAGTTCGGCACGAACTGGTCGGGCTTCTCGTCATTCGCCGGCCCCGTCACTGGCCCGCTGCTGATGTACGAGGTGATGACCGCGTTCTTCCTCGAAGCTGGCTTTCTCGGCATCATGCTGTTCGGCTGGCAACGCGTCAGCCCGCGTGCCCACTTCGGCGCAACGCTGATGGTCGCCATCGGCACGCTGATCTCGACGTTCTGGATTCTCGCCTCCAACAGCTGGATGCAGACGCCGCAAGGCTTCGATATCGTCGATAACCATGTCGTCCCCGTCGACTGGTTCAAGATCATCTTCAACCCCTCTTTCCCCTACCGCCTCGCGCACATGGCGATCGCCGCGTTCATCGTCACGGCGCTCGTCGTCGCGGCGGTCGGCGCATGGCATCTGCTCAAAGGACGGCGCGACAACGCCGTGAAGAAGATGTTCTCGATGGCGCTGTGGATGCTGCTCGTCCTCGCGCCCGTCCAGGCCATCGTCGGCGACGCGCACGGACTCAACACGCGCGAACACCAGCCCGCGAAGATCGCGGCGATCGAAGGCCTGTGGGACACCGAGAAAGGCGGCACCGCGCTGAACCTGTTCGGCATCCCCGACATGCAGGCGGAAACCACGAAGTACGCCGTGTCGATTCCGCATCTCGGCAGCCTGATCCTCACGCATAGCTGGGACGGCGAAATCCGCGGGCTGAAGAGCTTCCCGAAAGAAGACCGCCCAAATTCGACCGTCGTGTTCTGGAGCTTCCGCGTGATGGCGGGCCTCGGCGTCGCGATGATCGCCTTCGCACTCGCCGCCTGGGCGCTGCGCCGCCGCGGCAAGCTGTACGACGCGAAGTGGTTCCATCGCATCGCGATCGCGATGGGACCGACTGGCTTTGTGTCGCTGCTCGCCGGCTGGGTGACGACGGAAGTCGGCCGCCAGCCTTGGGTCGTGTATGGCGTCAAGCGCACCGTCGAAGCCGTGTCGCCGCTTTCCGCGCAACAGGTCGGCATTTCGTTGATGGCGTTCGTCGTCATCTACTTCCTCGTGTTCGGCACGGGCATCTACTACATGTTCAAGCTGATGCGCTCCGGCCCGGCGTTGCCCGGCCACACACCGGATGGCATCCCCGATGCGCCCGGTCGCACTGCGCGCCGCCCGCTGTCCGCCGTCGACCAGATGATCGACGCCTGATCCTTCATTCGAAAAACCGCGAGAGAAAAATGGATGTGACCATAGTCTGGGCCGCGATCATCGCACTGGGCCTATTCATCTACGTCGTGCTGGACGGTTTCGATCTGGGCATCGGCATCGTGTTTCCGTTCTTCCCCGACGAAAAAGAACGCGATCTGATGATGAACACCGTCGCGCCCGTCTGGGACGGCAACGAGACATGGCTCGTGCTCGGCGGCGCAGGCCTGTTCGCGGCGTTCCCCATCGTCTATTCGACGGTGCTGTCCGCGCTCTATCTGCCCCTCGTCTTCATGCTCGTGTGCCTGATCTTCCGCGGCGTGTCGTTCGAAATCCGCGCCAAGGCGAATCGCACGAAGCATCTTTGGGATCTGGCGTTCATCGGCGGCTCGACGGGCGCGGCGTTCTTTCAGGGCATTGCGCTAGGCGCGTTCCTGCAGGGCATCCCGGTTGTCGACGGCAGCTTCGCGGGCGATGCCTTCGGCTGGCTCACGCCGTTCTCGCTGCTCACGGGTCTCGGCCTCGTCGTCACGTATGCGCTGCTCGGCTGCTGCTGGCTCGTCGCGAAGACGGAAGGCGATCTGCAACGGCGGCTGCATCGCGTCGTGTGGCCGCTGACGATCGTGCTGCTCGGCTTCATCGTCGTCGTCAGCCTGTGGACGCCGCTGCAGGAACCCGAGATCGCACAGCGCTGGTTCGACGCCGGCATCTTCTGGCGCCTGCTGCCCGTGCCGTTCCTCGTCGCCATCTGCGCGTTCTTCATGCGCCGCGCAGTGCGCGACCGGCATCACAACACGCCGTTCATGATGGCGCTCGGTCTGGTGCTGCTCGGCTATGTCGGATTGCTCGTGAGCCTATGGCCGTACGCGATTCCGTCGAGCCTCACGCTCTGGGAAGCGGCCGCTCCGCGTTCGAGCCAGATGTTCACGCTGGTCGGCGCGGCCATCATCATCCCCATCATCATCGGCTATACGACGATGGGCTACTGGGTTTTCCGCGGCAAGGTGCGCCATGGCGACGCCCATTACCACTAAGCCCGCCCCCTCCCGCTCGCGCCAGGTGCGGCTGCCAGGCTGGCTGTGGTTCGTCGCGCTGTGGTGCGGCGGCGTCGGCAGCGCCATGATCGTCGGCTATGCGTTCAAGGCGCTGATGAACGCGACGCTGTTCGCCATTACCTGAACGGCTGACAACGGGCCACATACCTTGCTGCGCATCCGCCGCGCATAACCTGCCCGGCGGCCCGTCGAGGCTGCCCGCTTGCCTTCAAAATCCTTCCGCGAAGCTCGTCTACGTAGCAGGCCGCGAGAGCACCATCCTCCTGGCCTCCGATGCAGTGCCGTACAAACCAGGGAAAACCACACGCGCCCCAACCGCGACGACTGCGCCGGACTTTCCGGCGAGGCCGCAGCGGCTGCGCGAGCGAGACCAAAGCAACTGATCGAACCGCGCCGACGCCGTTGCATTCCAGGCGGCCGGCGCAAACAATGGAGCGCGGCAGGCGCTGGCCGCAAGGCAGGCGCAGCCGGGCGACAAGCATGACCCATCCGGCGATCCGGCATATGATCGCGGCTTGGGAAGCAAAACAAGCTGTTGCTGCATGGACGGCCCACCGCTGGTCGGGCCGCAGGGAGTGCAGCGGGTTGCGAGGCGCAGCGGGCGGTCACGTCCGGGTGCGGCGCGGCCTTATGGACGGAGCACGCGCCACGGGGAGCGTGCGCTCCGCCCTCGTCCCGACCGACAACTGGGCACAACACCGGCAGGGCCGAGCGCCTGCAAGGGGTCGGAGTCAGGCGCTGAATTGCCAACTCCGATCCATAGCGGAGACATCATGAAGTTTCTTGTAGCCGACGATCATGAACTGATCCGCCAGGGCGTCAAAGGTCTGCTACGCGGACTCGATCCCGACGCCGTATTCGACGAAGCCGATACCTGGGAGACGCTGGCCGCCGCCGCAAGGCCCGACGCCAACCACGACCTCGCCATCGTCGACCTTCACATGCCCGGCATGACGGGTGCCTCTTCGTTGCATGCCCTGCTGAAAGCCAATCCGGCACTGCCCGTAGTCGTGCTGTCGGCGGAAGAGTCGCCGGACGAAATGCGCGCCGTGCTCGCAGCGGGCGCGCTCGGTTTCGTGCCGAAGCGCCAGCCCGCCAGCGTGATGCTCAAGGCAATCGAGCTGGTGCTGTCGGGCGGTGCCTATGTGCCGATGGAAGCGCTCAGCCTGCTCGGCTCACGCAGCGCCGAGACGGCGGCCGCGACTGCCACGGCGGAAGCCGCGACGTCGGCGAACGCAACAGCCGTCGCCGGACAGACGACGGCCGCGCCGCCCGAAGCGGCGCCCGTTCGCATCGAGGCGCTGCAGCCGCATCAGCAACATCTGCTGGAGAACCTGTCGCCGCGTCAGCAGGAAATCATGCGGCTCGTGCATCGCGGCTGGACCAACAAGATGATTGCGCGCGATCTCGGCGTCGCCGAAGGCACGATCAAGGTCCATCTTTCGGTAATCTTCCGCGCACTCGGCGTGCACAACCGCGCAACCGCCATTGCCGTGATCAACGGCTGGCTCGAAGCCGGAAAGACGCTCTGATCGCGAATAGAAAAGAAGGCGACAGAATGTCGCCTTCGGCAGGAAACTGCATTTGCAGCGGCCTTTGCCGCCGCGTTCGATACATGCCCGTCAGAGCATTTCCGTCGCCAGCGTGACGCCCAGCGCCACGCCGCCGATCACGCCGATCGCGCGGCCCAACAGCATCGCGTTGAGGTCCTCGTCGAGCAGGAACTCGCTGCGGCGCTCGCGCAACACCGTGCGATACAGAAGCGGCATGGGAAACAGCAACGCGCACGACAGCGCGACGGGCGCGCCCAGGCGCATGGCCATGTTCGCGTGGTGCTCGGCGGGAATGCCGAAATACAACATGCCGACCACGAAAACGGTCGTCAGCAGCGCGCCCACCAGCACGCCTGCGACGAGCTTGTCGGATGGATGTCCGTTCACTTCTACACCTCATTGATTCGAAAGCCGCGCCGGGCCGATGGGCCGGACGCGAAGGTTGCCGGAAACGTTCGCGGCGGCCAACGAGCAATGAGCCGCTGTTATCGCGAAACAGCCTATTTCAGCAGCCAGGCATACCTCCGGTCGATCAGATACTTCTCAAAAAAGCTTATGAGCGAGAAGACGCGATCGAGCGCCGACGGCAAAACGGAGGCGCAACGGCGCGACATTGCGACGTTGGCAGCATGAAGGGATGGTCGATGGTTGACGTCAGAGGCCCGCGTCATGGCGCGAGCCTTCGACGTCAATGGGAAGCCGGACGGAAAAACCCGGCGTGTCGCCGCCGGCGAGAGTCAGCCGCGGGTCGTCAACGGCTGTTCGGAAGCGACAGATTCCGCGCGATCAGCCGGCCTGTCCGCTACCGCGCCCGGCTGCTGCCACAGCATTTCCAGCGTACGGCGCAGCCGCGCGGGCGTGACGGGCTTGTGCAACACGGGGATGCCCTGCAACGCCAGCGCCTCCAGTTCCACCGACGCCATATCGCCCGTGATCAGCAGCGTCACCACGCGCTCCCGGCCGCGCCTGCGGAGCGCGTCGCGCACGGCGCCGAGCGCCTGCGCGCCCGTGCGATGGTTCGCCAGCTGATAGTCGCAGAGCACGGCATCGGGCATGAAGCCTTCGTCGATGGCCAGCAGCGCGTGGCGCTCGTCAGGCACGCCGCGCACGACGCAGCCCCAGCGGCCGAGCAGACTCTGTATGCCTTCGAGGATGGCCGGCTCGTCGTCGATGCACAGCACGTGCCGCCCGAGCGCCGCCGCGCCGCTCGCGACGGAATCGTTCAACCCGGCGACGATCCGCGCCGGATCGCCCGGCTGCACCGGGAACCGGAACACCGAGCCGCGCCCCGGCGCCGAGCGCAATTGCAGTTGCCCGCCGAGCATTTCGACGAGCCGCTTGACGGTCGGCAGCCCGAGTCCATGCCCTTGCCGTGCGTCGCGCTGCGGATTGGCGACCTGATAGAACTCTTCGAAGATGCGCTCTTGCTCGGCTGGCGGAATACCGATCCCCGAGTCGCGCACCTCGATATAGCCGCCCTCGTTGCGCCCCGCGCGTCTGAAGCCCATCCAGATCGCGCCGCTTTCCGTATAGCGCACCGCGTTCGACAGCAGGTTGCTCAAGATCCGCTCCAGCAGCACGGGGTCGTCGTGGATCACGGCGTCCGTCGGCGCGATGCGCAGCGCGAGCCCTTTTGCGGCCGCCTGCGGCCAATACTGGCTGCCCACGCGATCGAACAGTTCGGACAGCCGGAAATGCAGCCTGATCACCTGCGTGACGCCGCTTTCGAGCCGCGCCAGATCGAGCACCTGGTTGAACAGCTGGTTCAGCGCCTCGACATTGTTGGCGATGTTATTGGCCGTCTTCGCGTGCTGCACGGGCGTCGCCGACGTGTCGTTCAGCGACGCCGCGAGCAGCCCGATCGCATGCAGCGGCTGGCGCAGATCGTGACTCGCGGCGGCGAAGAAGCGCGTCTTCGCAAGGCTCGCTTCCTCGGCGACGAGTTTTTGCGCGGCGAGCGATTCGGCGAGCGCCTGCTGATCGACGCGCGCCTGCACGACGCGCTGAAACAGCTTGCGATAGCTGAGCGCGTAGACGTTGATCGCGCAGAAGAAGAACGCGAGGACGATCGCGAGGATCGTGCGGTCGAACGTATGGGTGCCGAAGTGCAGCACGATCGCGGGCAGCAACAGGAACGGGATCGCCGTCGCGAAGTTGGCGACGTCGAAACCGTTCGACATGAACACGCCCGCCGCGAGCGTCACCAGCATCACGGTGTGCAGAATGGGGAGGTCCGTGTGCGGGCTCTGGAACGCGAACCAGATTGCGAGCCCAGGCGCGCTGTAGAGCAGCGCGCCGCGCGCCGCGTGCAGGTTGATCCACGTGCGCGGCGTCACCGACTCCGGCCAGCGCCGGTTGCACATCCACAGCGCGAGGCTCGCGCAATTGGCGAAGCCATAGAAGATGAAGCAGGCCGCGAAAAGATGCGGATGCGGGATGTTATTCCAGTAGATCGCCACCAGCACTGCAATCGAGAACCAGTGCGTGAAGAAAGCAATCGGGTCCTGCGCGTACAGCACGCGCACGAGGTCTTCGTCGATCGCGCGCTGGATGGGATCGGCCCGCATCGTGCGGTCTCCTTGTCGGCAGGAGCTGGCGCCTGGGCGCGTCGCTCTTGTCCATGCAATTGATTGTGCGGTCGGCGGGAACGCGTGCTTGTGGCGATCGCTCCCGTTCGGTCGAGATTTGCTGGTCGTTTCGTTTTCTGTCAAACCGCCGCCGACTGCGCCAGATTGGGAATAAAACGCGGGCGTCACGCGTCCTATAAAGAGCACCCGGTACAGTCTAAAGATAGTTTACCCGTCTTACCGGCGGTTTACCCTTCAGCTATCACTTAATCCATATAGGCGGCGCCGCGTGCAAAAAGCATACTGGGTTCAACGATTCAACATTCAAGCGCGGCCAACAGCCTCTGAAGGTTCAGCTCCACGACCTGTTTCATGCCTGTTTGTCGAGGCTCTACTGGCGGCATCCCCCGCCGCCACCGCGCTCCTTGCCCCTTACCGATGGAGGCCTTCATGGGCGCAGTTCCGAGCCAGGTTTTCGCACGCACTCTCGACGAAGCCGTTCTTCCCGACCTGTGGCGCCGCCGCACGCAGCTCACGGACGACGAAATGATGTCGATGTACGACCTCGTGAAGCGCGCGTTGCGCACCTACCACCCGCTCGAATTGCACGCGCTCGGCGAAGACAAGGAAGAGCTCGTGCATCAGTTCATCTATACGAAGGTGCTGCGTCTTGCGCCCGGCCATGTCGAATCGAAGGCGACGCCGGAAAGCGCGCCGTCCAACAGCTACGCGATCTGCGCTTACTTCCGCCGCTATCTGATCGACTGCCTGAGGAGCGCGAGCCATCAGCGCAATGTCTCGATGGAACACGAAGGCATGATGCAGGAGATCGATCTGCGCGCGCAGGCGCTCGAAGATCCCGTCGAAAGCGTGCTGCTGCAATACGGCCTGAGCGAACGCGGCGTGCGCCAGGCCGCGCGCGAGTTCATCGCATCGCTCGATTCGCCCGAGCGCATCGTGCTGGCAGGCAGCCTCGGCTGGTGCTCGGAAGCGAAAGGCGGTCTGTCGGCGGTGGCCGCGCAGCATCGGGTGCCCTCCTATCACTATCGTGCCGTCAAGCTCGGTGTCACGATGAAGAAGACGGACGACGCCGCGCAGTTTTCCAACACGAAGATCGGTCAGTGGCTGCGCGACGAGCTCGGCATTGAAATTCACGCTGAAAACCGCGAAGCGATCCTCGTCGTGTTCAACCTGCTCGCAGCCGAAGCGACGCAAGCCGCCACCGCACCCGACGACGAGTTGATCGAAGCGGCGGCGTGAGCGGCCCCGGCATGCTGGTTCAAACCCGACGCACTTCACGCACTTAACATTTAACAATCGCCGCCATCGATTCGCTTTTGACAATCCGGCTCGCTCAATACGCGTCGTAAATCGGCACGAGCCCGGCTCTACGTTTCATCTTGCGTGCAGTTCGCGCGACCGCTGCCTGATGGCACCCGTCCGCACGAAAGCACTCCACGCCTGCAATCACAGCATTTTTTGAATCACGCGGCTAAACGCGCGTTTTCCCTTTGCATTTCGCCGCGCGACGTCCAGGATTAAGGGGCTGCGAGCGCCAGCCAGCCGTCCATATCGCCGGGTTCCCCCCACCCCGGCGCACATCCAATATAAAGAGGTGGTCGAATGAACCGCTTGTCCAGCGCCCTTTCGGCGATGAAGGACCATTACGAGGTCGTGGTAGTGGGTTCCGGCTATGGCGGCGCGATCGCCGCGAGCCGCATGGCCCGCGCGAAACGCAGCGTGTGCCTGCTCGAACGCGGCCGCGAGTTCATGGCGGGCGACTTTCCCGCCACACCGCTCGAAGGTGTCGCGCAAATGCAGTACAACACGGGCGTCGCGCAGATCGGCTCGCCGCTCGCACTGCTCGAAGTGCACGTGAATCCCGATGTAAACGTGGTGGTCGGCTGCGGACTCGGCGGCACGTCGCTGATCAACGCGAACGTCGCGCTCAAGCCCGACGCGCGCCTGTGGGACGATCCGCGCTGGCCCGCCGCCTTGCGCGCAGACCAGGCGAATCTGGACGTTTGCTACGAGCGCGCCAGAACGATGCTCGGCGCGACACCCGTCCCCGACGACTACCCCAATCTGCCCAAACTCGATGCGCTTGAACTGTCGGCGAAACGGCTCGGCATGAGCGACCGCTTCTACCGTCCGCCCATCACGGTGACGTTCAAGGACGGCAAGAACGCGGCGGGCGTCGACCAGAACCGCTGTGTCGGCTGCGGCGACTGCAATTCGGGCTGCAATCACGGCGCGAAGAACTCGACGCACATGAACTATCTGCCCGACGCCGCCGCGCATGGCGCGCAGATTTTCACGGGCGCGGCCGTGCATTCGGTGGTGCGCGACGAAGCGCGCGGCGTATGGTGCGTGCGCTATCAGCCCGCCGATCTGAAGCGCGAGCTGTATGACGCGCCCGAACTGTTCGTCACGGCCGACATCGTGATCCTGTCAGCGGGCACGCTCGGCTCGACGGCGATCCTGCTGCGCTCGCAGGAAGCGGGCTTGCCCGTGTCGAAACAACTCGGCAAGCACTTCACGGGCAACGGCGACGTACTCGCGTTCGCGTTCAACACCGACAAGGTGATCAACGGCGTCGGCTGGGGCACGCATCCGGCGGGCGACATTCCGCCTGTCGGCCCGTGCATCACGGGCATCATCGACCATCGCAACACGCCCGATGTGAAAGACGGCTTCGTGATCGAGGAAGGATCGGTTGCCGCACCGATCGGCCTCGGCCTGATGGGCGTGCTCGGCCTCGCGGCGCCTGCCGAAGGCGTCGACATGCCGGACCCGGCAGGCGATGCGCCGTTCGCGGACGAAGCGCGCATCGCCGAAAGCATCTTGCGCGGCCCGTATCACGGCGCGATGCGTAACACGCAGACATTCCTCGTGATGGCGCACGACGACGAAAGCGGCCAGATCACGGTCGAAAGCGGCCGCCCGCGCGTGAGCTGGCCGAACGCGGGCAAGCAGCCGATCTACGAAACCGTCGAAAAGACGCTGATCGAAGCAACGGGCGCGCTGGGCGGCTCGTATGTGCGCAACCCGATATCCGCCGATCTGTTCCAGAACCGCACCGTCACCGTGCATCCATTGGGTGGCTGCGGGATGGCGGAAGATGCCGCGCACGGCGTCGTCGATCAGGCGGGCCGCGTGTTTTCCGGCGCGGACGGCAACGCGGTCCACGAAGGGCTCTACGTGATGGACGGCGCGGTGATGCCGCTGTCGCTCGGCGTGAACCCGTTGTTGACGATCTCGGCGCTGGCCGAGCGCAATTGCGCGCAGCTTGCGCAGTCGCGCGGCTGGAAGATCGACTATGACGTGGCGGGCCACACCGCCCCGCCGCCTGCGCTGAAAATCGGCCTGCGCTTCACGGAGACGATGATCGGCACATACTTTGTTGGCGACGCGAAGCCGGCCGGCCAACGGGACGATCCGGCGGAAGGCACGCCCATCAGCTTCACCGTGACCGTCGTCTCCGACGATCTCGACGACATGCTCGCGAACCCAAAGCATCAGGCGCACATGATCGGCACGCTAACCTGCACCGCCCTGTCGCCGCAACCGATGACCGTCAACGACGGCATCTTCAACCTGTTCGTCGTCGACGAAACCAACGTCGAGCGGCGCAACATGAACTACCGGATGACGCTCGACACTGTCGACGGCAAGCATTTTTATCTGACCGGTCAGAAGATCATCACGCATACGTCGCTGACGGAACTGTGGACGCAGACGAACACGCTCTATGCGACGATCCGTGAGTCCGATGCCGACGACGCGCCCGTCATCGGTCACGCGACGCTCATCATCACGCCGGAGAACTTCCTCAAGCAACAGCGCACGATCGAAGTGACGAATACGCCCGACCTCGAAACGCGCCTTGCGTATACGCTGAAATTCGGCCGCTTTTTTGCGGGCGTGCTGTACACGGAATACGGCGGCGTCGCGGCGCCCTTGCAGTATTTCGATCCCGACGCGCCGCCGCGCGTGCGCCGTGCGTTGCGCGCGCCCGCGCCGCAGATCACCTACTTCAAGACCGATGACGGCAAGACATTGCGGCTTGCCCGTTATCACGGCGGCGACAAGGGCCCGCTGCTACTGATTCATGGCTCCGGCGTATCCAGCCGCATCTTCTCGACGGACCTGATCGGCACGAACCTCGTCGAGTTCCTGTGCGCCGCGCATTACGACGTCTGGCTCGTCGACCTGCGCGTGAGCATCGAACTGCCGAGCGCGACCGAACGCACCACCGCCGATGAAATCGCGCGCTTCGACATCCCCGCCGCTGTCGCGAAGGTGCGCGAACTGACGGGCGCCGCCGGGATCCAGGTCATCGGGCATTGCCTGGGCGGGCTGGCCCTGAGCATGTCGCTGATGTCGGGGCTGAAAGGCGTGCGCTCCGCGGTGATGTCGCAGGTGTCGGCGCATCCCGTGCCGGGACTGTTGCAGCGGGTCAAGGCGGGACTGCACACGCCGCAGATTCTTCAGCATCTGGGCATCAAGGATATGACCGCGTATACCCGGCACGAGAAATGGCCGCACAACCTGCTCGACGATGCGCTGAAGTTCTTCCCCGTCGAGCACGACGAAACGTGCAACAGTGCCGTGTGCCATCGCGCGACATTCCTGTATGGCCTGCTCTACGAGCACGAGCAACTCGACGAGCAACTGCACGCGAACCTGCAGGAGCTATTCGGTATTCACGATGTCGAGCTATTCAATCAGCTCGCGGCGATGGTGCGCGCGGGACACGTGGTCGATGCGAATGGGGACGATGTGTATATGCCGAACATCGAAGGCATGAAACTGCCCATCGCTTTCATTCATGGCGCAAAGAATCTCTGCTATCTCCCCACCAGCACGGAGACGACCTACGATCTTCTGGTGGAACGGTTCGGGCCCGAGAACTACGAACGACATGTGATCGACGGATATGGACACATCGATTGCGTGTTCGGCAAGCGCGCGGCGCTCGATGTTTTCCCGACTATCGTCAGGTATCTGGACGCGCATTGAGCGCAGATGACGGTTCGTCATGGATGCTGTGGCATTCAGGACGAACCGTCGCCCGTAACAACGCTAGAACAGCTTGCCCGGATTCAAGATCCCGTTTGGATCGAGCGCATGCTTGATCGCTTTCATCACGGCGAGCTCTTCGTCCGAACGCGACACGGGCAGGAACTCACGCTTGAGCGAGCCAATGCCGTGCTCCGCCGACACCGAGCCGCGCAGCGGCGCAAGCATGTCATAAACGAGCGCATACACGTCGTGATGATCGACGCCCGGCACGGAATGCCCGTCGACGGTCACATGCAGATTCGAATCGCCGATATGGCCGAAGAAATACGACGCGTTTCCCGGCCAGGCGTGGTCGATCGCCGCGCGGCAACGATCGACGAATGCGCCGATCTCACCAATCGGCAAACTCACGTCGAAGTTGATCGGATCGAGCTTGACGGGAAATTCCGCCGTGCATTCGCGGATCGCCCACAACGCGCGAGTATCGGCAACCGACTGCGCGATCACGGCATCGCGGATCGCGGCTTCGTCGAGCGCTTCCATCAGCACGGCGGAAAAACGCGAACCGTCGTCATGCGCGTCGAAGCTCGCATGTTCGATCAGTGCGTATAACGGATGTGCCTCAGAAAATGGCGAGCGCGCGCCCGTCAGCTTCACGCCGAAGTCGAAGAAGTCCGGCCACATGATCTCGAATGCGCCGATGTCGTTGCCAAAGCGCATCGACAGCCGGCGCAGCAGACTGACGGCCTGCTCATAGTCGCTCAGCGCAACGAGCGCCGTATGCCGCGACGCGCGCTGCGGCTGCAGCTTCAGCACCGCGCGCGTGATCACGCCAAGCGTTCCTTCCGAGCCGATGAACCAGTGCTTCAGGTCATAGCCGGTGTTGTTCTTCACCATCTTGTTCAGCGAACTCAGCACCGCGCCGTTCGCCAGCACGACTTCGAGACCCAGCACCTGATCGCGCGCAGTCCCCGATTGAATCACGCGATTGCCGCCCGCGTTCGTGGCAAGGTTGCCGCCGATCTGACACGAGCCGCGCGCGCCGAGATCGAGCGCGAGTTCGAAGCCCGCTTGCGCCGCCGCTTCCTGCGCGGCCTGCAAGGTCGTGCCGGCGCGCACCGTGAGGGTCGCCGCCGAGCTGTCGATTTCCTCGACGCCGGCAAGGCGGTCCAGCGACAACGCAATATCTGTCGCACGCGGAATCGAGCCGCCCGCAAGGCCCGTCATGCCGCCTTGCGGCACGATGCTCTGGCGTGCGTCATTGCAGATCATCAGCGCGCGTGCGACCTGCTCCGTCGTGCGCGGCAACAGCAAGGCCGCGGGACGCGTGGGCTCGTGACGCGTCCAGTCGGTCATCGAGCGCTCGCCGATTTCATCGCCCACGCGTACCGCGTCGTCGCCCAACGCCTCGCGCAACGCGGCCAAAGTCGATGTGAGGGCGGCCCGTTCGTTCACTGTCATGCGGTTCCTTATGTCGTTCCTTGTTCTGCGGCGAGCTTCTTCCGATACCCCATCGAACTGTTGATGCGGCCCAGAATATAGTCGCCCGCAGCGACGGGTTCATATTTGCTGTCGGTGTCGGGCGTGCCGAGATCGCGCGGGTCGACGTTCGACGTGTAGGTCGGATCATAGAACGTCGCGATCGAATAGCGCTCGCGGCCCGACGCGTTGATGACACGATGCAGCGTCGAGCGGAAGCGGTCATTCGTCCAGCGTGCCAGCAGGTCGCCTACGTTCACGACGAAACTGCCTTCGATGGGCGGCGCCTCGATCCATGTTTCGTTAGCAATCTCACGCACCTGCAGCCCGCCGACGCGATCCTGCCACAACAGCGTGATGCAACCGTAATCGGTATGCGGCGCGACGCCGAACTGCTCGTCATCGGATTGCGGCGGCTGCGGCGGATAGTAGACCATCTGCGTGCGCTGCATCCGCTTCGTGTAGCGCGGCGCAAAGAAATCTTCGGGAACGCCCAGGCCCGTCGCCACGGCGCGCAGCAAGTCCGCGCCGCACGCGCCGACCTCCTCGTAATAGCCGTACAGCGCGGGCTGCAACGCCGGCATGAAGTCCGGCCAGTTGTTCGGCCCGCGCAGCGCCTGGCCCGCCAGCACGTCGGGGTCGCTCTCGGGCAACTCCAGACCGATGCTATAGAACTCCTTGTAATCGGGGCGCTTTGCCTGATACATCGTCGCGTCGCCCAGCGCATTGAAGCCGCGATGCCGATGATTCACGGCCGCGCGCCGTTTCGTCTCGACGGGAAACGCAAAGAACTCGCGCGCCGCCTGTTCCGCACGATCGATCACCGCTTGCGGCACGCCGTGATTGACGATGTAGAAGAAGCCGATCGTCGTGCAGGCATCGCGTATCTCGCGGCCCGCGCGCGCGAGCGCGTCGCGGTTGCCGGCGCGCACGCCGGCCAGATCGACGATCGGAATGCGAGTGGCTGGCTGCATTGCGGAACTCCTTCATCACGAAGATTGAACTGATGATTCCATGCGTCGCTGCGCGCACCGCGTGCGGATGGGCGAGGGTTTCACGTTGTATATACCGCCAAAAGCGCAATCGCAAGTTGCGTTGCACCTGGCTGCATCGATCTGCAGAAGATACGCCAGCGGCATTAGGGTTTGACAGCATGCGATTATTTTTTTCGCGCAAAACCAGCGGTATATACTGCCTCGCATGATTCGCGCCCTGCCACGTCGAGCGCGACACACATTGCCAACGGGAGAATATCAATGGGTATCTTTGCAGGCTGGAAGTGTCGTCTGGCGATGGTGGCGTTCTGCGCCGCTGCGTCCGTAGCCAGCGCCGGCGCGCAGGCGGAAGACCAACTCGCGAAGGTCAAGAAGGCGGGCGAACTCGTGGTCGGCACGGAGATGCAGTTCGCGCCGTTCGACTTTCTCGAGAACGGCCAGCAGGCAGGCTTCAACAAGGACCTGTTCGCCGAAGTCGGCAAGGAACTCGGCGTGAAGGTGCGCTTCATCGATCTGCCCTGGCCGAGCGTGCTGCCCGGTCTCGAAGCGGGCAAGTTCGATATGGTGGGCGGCCCGCTCACGGTGACGAAAGCGCGCATGGAGCGCTACACGTACACACTGCCCGTCGCCGACGCGACCGACGCGCTTCTCAAGCGCGCCAACGACACCTCCATCAAGCAGTCGTCGGACATCGTCGGCAAGACGGTGGGCGCGGGCAAGGGCTCCGCGCAGCTCGATCAGCTGAAGGCTTACATCGCGACACTGCCGAAGCAACCCGAAGTGCGCGAATACGTCGACAACAATCAGGCGTATGCGGATCTCGCAGCGGGCCGCATCGCTGCCGTCGCGAACTCGATGACGAACATCGCCTACGTCGCGAAGCAGCGTCCCGAAGCGTTCGCCGTCGTGACGCCGCCGTTCGGCGCGAAAGTGTACTTCGCCTACTGCCTGCGCAAGGATGCCGACAGCAAGCCGCTCGCCGACGCGTTCAACGCCGCGCTGGTCAAGATGCACAACGACGGCCGTCTCGCATCGTTGCAGAAGAAATGGTTCGGCGTGGCAATGGACGCACCGACCACGATGCCCACGCCCAACTACTGATGCCCTGAATCGCGCGGCGCACCCGCTTTCGGGCGCGCCGCTCACATGTCCTTTCTTGCAGGCAACAGGCCATGTTCAGCGCCCACGTTTTCGCTCAAGGTTTTCCGCTGCTTCTGCAAGCCGCGCTCGCAACCATCGGCATTTCGCTGACGGGACTCGTGATCGGCTTCTTCGTCGGCATCGGCGTATGCTCGGCGCGGCTGTCGTCGAATGTCATTGCGCAACGTTTCGGCGGCGCCTATGTGTTCTTCTTTCGCGGCGTGCCGATGCTCGTGCAACTGCTGCTCGTCTATTACCTGCTGCCCTTCGTCGGCATCAACGTGTCGCCCATCGTCGCCGCGATCAGCGCGGTGTCGCTCTGTTCGGCGTCGTATATCGCGGAGATACTGCGCGGCGGCTTTCTGAACATTCCGCCTGGCCAGATCGAGGCGGCGCGCATGCTCGGCCTTTCCCCTATCGATATGCTGCGGCGCATACAGGTGCCGCAAGCCTTTCGCATGACGCTGCCTTCGCTCGTCAATGAAATGGTGCTGCTGATCAAGGCGTCGTCGCTGATCTCCGTGGTCGGGGTGGCCGAAATCACGCGCACCGCGCAGAACATCGCGGCGAGCACATATCGGCCGCTCGAAGCCTATGTCGCGGCGGGACTGATCTACTTCGTGATCTGCGGTGCGCTTGCTCTCGTCGCACACGCCGCCGAGCATCGGCTGCAACACACCTGAGGACCGGACGATGCAGCAATTCGATCCCACCGTCATCACGCACAATCTGCAACCCATCGCCGCCGGCCTCGCGGCGACGCTCGGCACATGGATCGTCGGCGTTGCGCTCGGGCTCCTGATCGGCTTCCTGATCGCCGTGCTGCAACTGTTTTGCGGGCGCTGGGTGCGCGGCGTGCTGCGCGCGTATATCGAGCTGTTTCGCGGCACGCCGTTTCTCGTGCAACTCTTTTTGCTCTACTACGGCGGCCCGTCGTTCGGCTTGACGCTCGAACCGCTGACGGCGGGCATGCTCGGTCTCGGCCTGTACGGCAGCGCGTATTTCGCGGAAGCGTTCCGTTCCGGCTTCCAATCGATACCGCGTGGGCATCTCGAAGCCGCGTCATGTCTCGGCCTCACGCGCTGGCAAGCCGTGCTGCGCATCCAGGTGCCGCAAATGCTGGTGCTGATCGTGCCCGCGCTGACCAACCTGACCATCGTGCTCAGCAAGGAAACGGCCGTGCTGTCGATCGTCACCGTGCCCGAACTGACGTTCGTGCTGACGGGCATCGGCTCCGCGACGTTCGCGTTCGTCGAAACCTTGCTCGTGCTGTGCGTGTGCTATCTCGCGCTCGTCGAACTCACGTCGCGCGCCGGCATGTGGGCGGAAGCGCGCGTTGCCCGCTTCATGGCGTAATCGATAATCAAGGTTCATCATGAATGCACTCGTCGACATGCCTGCTTCTTCTACGCTCGATATGACGCAATCCAGCCCGGCGCCGCTGATCGAAGTGCGCGATCTGCGCAAGCGCTTCGGTGACGTCGAAGTGCTGCGCGGCGTCGATCTCGACATCAAGCGCTCGGAAGTGGTGTGCATCATCGGGCCGTCGGGCTCGGGCAAGAGCACGCTGCTGCGCTGCCTCGCCGCGCTGGAAACTTACGATCACGGCGACGTGCGTATCGAAGGCGAACTGCTCGGCTATACGGAACGCAACGGCAAGCGCGTGCGCGCGTCGCAGGGCGAGATCAACCGCGTGCGCCGCAACGTCGGCATGGTGTTCCAGCAGTTCAACTTGTGGCCGCACATGACGGCGCTCGGCAACGTGATGGAGGCGCTATTGCGCGTGCGCAACCTGTCGCGCGACGATGCGAAAAAGCGCGCCAATGCGATGCTCGAAACGGTGGGCCTCGCGCACAAGGGCGACGCGTATCCGGCGAAGCTGTCGGGCGGTCAGCAGCAGCGCGTCGCGATTGCGCGCGCGCTCGCGATGGAGCCGCACATCATGCTGTTCGACGAGCCGACTTCCGCGCTCGACCCGGAACTGGTCGGCGAAGTGCTGCAGGTGATGAAGCAGCTTGCGCGCGACGGCATGACGATGGCTGTCGTCACGCATGAAATGGGCTTCGCCGCGCAGGTTGCCGACAAGGTCGTGTTCATCGACCAGGGGCGCATCGCCGTGCAAGGCAAGCCGCACGATGTCTTTCACGACGCGAACCAGCCGCGCCTGCGCCAGTTCCTGCAAAACTACTTCGACCGGAACGCATTCTGGTCGCGCGGCGCGGACAGCGCGGCCCCGGTATGAGCGCGCGGCTCAGCCGATAAAGCCGATGCCCGCCATCCGCGACAAGCTGCGCACGCGAGCCCTTGTGAAAGCACGCAAGGCTCGCGGGCCGAATGCTCACGCGATGACGCCCGATGCACCGAACGGCGCCCCTGCTGCGCGCTACGAGCAGGTGAAGCAATACATCCGCAATACGATCGAGTCCGGCGAGCGGCGCGCGGGCGATCGCATTCCATCGGAACTGGATCTCGTCGAATCGCTCGGCGTGTCGCGGATGACGGTCAACCGCGCGTTGCGCGAGCTCACGAATGAAGGCTTGCTGACGCGGGTCTCGGGTGTGGGCACTTTCGTTGCCGAATCCAAGCCGCAGTCGACGTTGCTGATGATCGCGCATATCGGCGATGAGATCCGCTCGCGGGGCCATGAATACAGCTATCAGACCGTGCTCATGCGGCGCGAGGTGGCGCCTGTCAATGTGTCGAACGCGCTGGGGTTGCCGTTGGGTGCGTCGGTGTTTCATGTGATTTGCGTGCATCGCGAGAATGGCTTGCCGGTGCAGCTCGAGGACCGTTACGTGAATCCCGCCATCGCGCCGGATTTCATCGAGCAGGATTTTGCGGTGGTGCGTCCGTCTGAATATCTGTTCAGCGTCGTGCCCGCGCATGATGTCGAGCATGTGGTGGATGCGGGGCTGCCGAGCCGCGCTGAAGCTGAGTTGCTGCAGATCGCGCCTGAAGAGCCCTGCCTCACGTTGATGCGCCGCACGTGGACGAGCGGTGTCGCGGTGACGTTTGCGCGGTTCGTGCATCCGGGCTCGAGGTATAGGTTGGGGTGCCGGTTTGCGACGGATACTTCGCAGAGGCAAGGGTAGGCTTTGTTTTCGCGCAGAGCACTGGCATCCGGGATGCGTTGTCTTGCTTCACGCGTCGTCGCCGTTCGGTGTTCTGAGTTTTGCGCTGGCATCCGCGTTTTGTTAGCGTGCTTCAGGCGTCGCCCCTGTGCGGGGCGGCACCTACTTTTCTTTGCCGCCGCAAAGAAAAGTAGGCAAAAGAAAGCGGCTCACACCGCCAGCCCTTGTTCTTGCCTGAGGACCCCCAAAGGCTCTTACGCTTCACACGGCAATCACATCATTCTTGCTCGTTGCCAGCGCTCTCCCTGGGCGCCTCACCCGCTTCACGCACCTGCGTTTCAGCACGCCGCGCCAGACTGTCCACCGCCGCCCAGGTGGCAAACTGTGTGTAGGCTTTCGCGCCATACGCGCACCACTCCAGACCGATAGCGCACGCATCCCACCCTGTAAGAGCGCCAAGCCATACGACGCGACAACCTACACACAGTTTGCCACCTGGGCGGCACATACCATTCGCTGCCGCTGGCTCATGTACGGGTGTTTGAAGCGGGTGAGGCGCTCATTTAAAGCGTTGGCAACGCACGCGAACAGAATTGCTGGCATGTGAAGGGTGGGGACGTTGGGGGCCCGTGGGCAAACGTCAAGCGCTGGCGGTGTGAGCCGCTTTCTTTTGCCTACTTTTCTTTGCGGCGGCAAAGAAAAGTAGGTGCCGCCCCGCACAGGGGCGACGCCTGAAGCACGCTAACGTAACGCGGATGCCAGCGCAAAGCCAAAGCGAAAGCGAAAGCGAAAGCAAAAGCAAAACCAAACCCAAACCCAAACCCAAACCCAAACCCCTACACATTCCCCGCCAAATGAAACCGCGAAGCCGGATGCCACAACTGCACCGACGTCGCGACCTGCTCCCCCACCCATGTCCTGCGCCACAGCATCAGGCAAGGCTCTCCAATCTCCATCATCAGATGCCGGCGCACATGCGCAGTAGGCTTTTGGGCATAGATGCGGAACTCCGCGCGCTGGATCGGCGCGAGCCTCACCATATAGTGATTCGGCGTTTCGACCGTGAAGTCCTGATTCAAGTAGTCCGGAAACACGCGCGGATTCACATACCGGTCTTCGTATTGAATCGGCTCACTCTCTTCGTTATGCACGATGCGCGAATGGAAAACAGGCCCATGCGCGAGCACCAGCGCATCCAGCGCAAGCGGATCATCGCTCGCCTCGAGCGTGAGCACCCGCGCCGAATGGCGGTGCCCGCGCGCGGTGATCTCGTCGGCAATGTTGCGGATTTCGAGCACTGTCGATTCATAGCGTTGCGGCGCGACATACGTGCCCGAGCCCTGCACACGCGTCAGCACACGCTCCGTCGTCAACTCGCGCAGCGCGCGCGATACCGTCATGCGCGCAACGCCGAACTCCTTCACCAGCTCCGCTTCCGACGGAATCAGTCCGCCCGGCTTCCACACGCCCTCTTCGATCCGCGCTATCACGTAACGCTTGATCTGCTCGTACGCGGGCATCGCTTTGCCAGGCGTCGTGCGCGTACCACTGGAATGCTCCTCTGCCCTCTCCAGTTGCCCGTTTATCGTCATGTTCACGTCGACCTCGTGGGTTGATCGCATTCTTATGCGGCGGATTGCGGCGCGTGCAGCGCGGCGGCCTTCGGATCATTCGCGGCGTGAGCGGCAAAGCCAGTGTGATCGCCAGGCGTCGGCGTCGACGGCAGGTTGCCCGAAGCGGGCGGCAACGGCGGCGCTGCCTCGCCGATCAGGCGGAACGCAACGGCCATATCGTCGGCCAGCGGACGATCGTCGCGATACGTCGGCACCACGGCACGCACCCTGCGCCACAACGCGTCCGTGTGCGGCGCACGCGGCGCGTCGACGGGTTGCAGGTCGTACGCCTGCGCCGCCGCCAGCAACTCGATCGCAATGATGCGGCCGGTGTTGTCGACGATCTCCAATGCCTTGAGCGCGGCGGGCGTCGCGTGACACAGATGGTCCTCCTGCAAGCCCGACGTGATGCCGCCATCCAGGCTCGCGGGCGCGGCCAGCCGCCGGTTCTGCGCGACCAGCGAAGCAGCCGTGTACTGCGCGATCATGAAGCCGGAGCACGTACCGCCCGGCTCCGCGAGAAACGCGGGCAAGCCGCTCACGAGCGGATTCACCAACCGGTCGAGACGGCGCTCGGCCATTGCCGCGACTTGCGCGATGGCCGTCGCGAGGCTGTCCATCGCCAGCGCAATCGACGCGCCCACGGCATGCGCCTGCGAATACACACGCGGCGCATCCGGCGTACCGGCAACGATCGGATTGTCGGTAATCGACGCCAGTTCGCGGTTCACGACGACCACGGTCGCATCGAGCACATCGCGCGCCGCGCCGTGCACGTGCGGGATCGTCCGCATCGAAAGCGGGTCCTGCGTACGCTGACCGACTACCGACGCAAGAATGCCGCTCTCGGCAAGCGCATTGCGCATCCGCTCGCCGACCAGATTCAATCCCGGCGACACCCGCAACGCGAGCGAATCGGCATCGAATGCGGCGAGCTGCCCACGCAGGTTTTCGAAGCTCATCGCGGCGATCGCATCGGTCCAGTCCAGCACGCGTTCGGCGCGCGCGAGCGCCAACGCCGCGAGTCCCGTCACACACGGCGTGCCGTTGATGAGGCTCAAGCCCTCTTTCGCTTCGAGCACGAGCG
This sequence comes from Paraburkholderia caribensis, assembly GCF_002902945.1. Taxonomy (NCBI): domain Bacteria; kingdom Pseudomonadati; phylum Pseudomonadota; class Betaproteobacteria; order Burkholderiales; family Burkholderiaceae; genus Paraburkholderia; species Paraburkholderia caribensis. The sequence continues at coordinate 901,591 of NZ_CP026102.1, read as the reverse complement.
GTTCGCGCCCGAGCCGCACGAGCGCCTCGCGTCCGCTGATCCGTTCGCTGCCGTGCCGAACATGCCCTTCGCCGATGCATACCAGCGCGATATGCGCCATATGGCTCAGATAGCCGACGGAGCCGAACGCGGGCACTTCAGGGATATAGCCTGCATCGAGCAAGGCGACCAGCTGATCCGCGATCTCGACACGAATGCCCGAATGGCCGTGCGCAAAGTTGTTGATCGCGGCGGCCATGATCGCGCGCGTTTCCGCGACGCCGAGCGGCGCGCCGACGCCCACCGCATGGCTCATCAGGATATTGCGCGACAGCGTGCGCTGCTCCGACGGCGACACGATCACATCGCACAGCGCGCCGACGCCCGTGTTGACGCCATACGCGCGAATGCCGCGCTCGACGATCTGTTCGACGAGCACGCGCGCCGCCGCGATGCGCGCGCGCGCCGCATCGGAGAGCACGAGCGGCTCGCCCGCCGCGACCGCGGCCAGTTCACGCCAGTTCAGAGGACGGTCGGATCGGATGACTGCCATGATGTTGCCTTTGTCGGTACGTGTACTGCTTTTCTAATCTTTGTTGAATCTCAGGTTCTCAAGCGGAGCGAAACACCGCTCAGTTTGCAGTGCGCGAATGATGGCTCGACACGAATTGCCTGAAGCGCTCGGATTTGAGGTCGCCGAATACTTCGTCGGGCGTGCCGTCGCATTCCGTCTGCCCTTGATGCAGGAACATCACGCGGTTCGACACATGCCGCGCAAAGCCCATTTCGTGCGTCACGACCAGCATGGTGCGGCCTTCTTCCGCGAGCGAACGCATCACGCGCAGCACTTCGCCGACCAGTTCGGGATCGAGCGCGGAAGTCGGCTCGTCGAACAGCATCACTTTCGGATGCATCGCAAGCGCACGCGCAATCGCGACGCGTTGCTGCTGACCGCCCGACAGATGCGCCGGATAGTGGCCGCGCTTTTCTGCAAGGCCGACCTTCGCGAGCAACGCCTCGGCTTCTTCGACGGCCTCCGCACGGCTGCGTTTTTGCACGCGCATCGGCCCTTCGATCAGGTTGTCGAGCACTGTCATGTGCGACCACAGATTGAAGTTCTGAAACACCATGCCGAGCTGCGAGCGAATCCGGTCGACCTGCTTGCGGTCGTCCGGTTGCAGCTTGCCGTCCTTGCGGCGTTTCATCTTCAGCGTTTCGCCCGCGAGCGCGACGCTGCCGTCGTCCGGCGTTTCGAGCAGGTTCAGACAGCGCAGGAACGTGCTCTTGCCCGAGCCGCTGGCGCCGAGAATCGAAATGACGTCGCCTTCATGCGCGTCGAGCGAAATGCCCTTCAAAACGTGATGGTCGCCGAACGACTTGTGAATGTTCTTGACCGACAGTGCAACGGGTGCCGTAGCGTTCATGAGATTCTCCTGGATGGGCCGTCAGGGTGCGGCACGACGTGCTTCGGTAGCGGGCGGAATCGCGCGCGGCGCAGCGTTCACAGGCGCTGCGCGCAGATGGCGCGACAGACGCCGTTCGAGCAAACCGAGCAGACGCACGACAACGAAATTCAGGAACAGATAGATCAGTGCGGCGCAGATGAACACTTCAGTGGTGCGGTACGTCTGCTGGATGATCTGCTGCGCGACGCCCGTCACTTCCCACACGGTGACGAGACTCGCGAGCGCCGTCGACTTGACGAGCAGCACGGCCTCCGTCGAATACGCGGGCAGGCACTGGCGCAATGCGATCGGGCCGATGATGCGGCGCAGAAGCGAGAAGCCCGACAGGCCGATCGAATAACCCGCTTCGATCTGTCCGACGGGGACGGCCATCAGACCGCCGCGAATGATTTCCGCCGTATAGCCCGCCGTGCACAGTGCAAGCGACAGGACCGCGCAGACATACGGCTCGCGCAGCACGGGCCACATGAAGCTCTCGCGGATCACGCCGAACTGGCCGAGGCCGTAGTAGACGAGAAACATCTGGATCAGCAGCGGCGAACCGCGAAACACGAGAATGTACGCGCGCGCAAAGCGGTTCGGCAGCCAGTGCGGCGACACGCGCATCGTGACGATCACGAGCGACAGCAACCCGCCCAGCACCAGCGACGCGAAGAACAGACCCAGCGTGGTCGGCACGGCGGCGAGCAACTGGCGCAGCGTGTCGAGCAGGAAGTCGAAATCGAAAGACATGGTGGTGGCGCTCCTCGTCAGTTGCGCGCGAAGTTGCGCCGGAAGGATTTGCCCACGTGCGCTTCGGCACGGTTGAAGACGCGGTTCGAAATGCCCGTCATCACCAGATACAGCGCGCCGCCCACGACGAAGAACAGGAAGTACTGGTGCGTCGAACTGGCGGCGATCTGGCTTGCGCGCAGCAGTTCGGCAAGACCCGTCACCGAAATCAGCGCGGAGTCCTTCAGACTCAGCTGCCACACGTTGCCGATGCCCGGCAGCGCGAAGCGCAGCACCTGCGGAATCAGAATGCGGCGGGCCATGGTCATGGTCGGCATGCCGATCGAGCGTGCCGCTTCGAGTTCGCCCTTCGACACCGCGAGCACGGCCGAGCGATACACCTCGGCCTGATACGCGCCCGAGATCATGCCGACCGCCAGCGCGCCGATCACGAACGGCGGCACGCCGACGAACCCTTCGGCGCCGAACCACTGGCCCACTGTGGTCACGAGCGTCGAGCCGCCGAAGTAGAACAGATAGATGACGAGCAGCTCAGGCACGCCTCGAAACACCGTCGTGTACAGATCGCCCAGCACGCGCGCCGTGCGAAAGCGCGACAGCTTCGCGGCCGCGATGATCGCGCCGAACACCGCGCCGACAGCGAGCGCCGCGAGCGTCAACGCGACGGTCATCAATGCCGCGAGCAGCAGCACGCCGCCCCAGCCTTCCTGCCCGAAGCCGAGCGTCTCGATCAGAGCCATGGCTTACTCCTCATCCCTGCTTTCGTTGATTGACCTGCTTCGCCGAAACAGGTCGTTCGAGCAAGCGCGCACCGCTGCGGCACGCGCATACGGCTATCGATCAAGGCGTGACGTCGGTCTTGAACCACTTGTCGGAAAGCTTCTTCACGGTGCCGTCCTTCAGCGCATCGGCGATGGCCGTATCGAACTTCGCCTTCAGGTCGGCGTCCTGCTTGCGGAACGCGAGGCCTTCGCCCGGGCCCCAGATCGGGCCGCCGATCTTCGGTCCCGCCATGGAGATTTGCGCTGACTCTTTCTTGTCCGAGTTGGCGGCGTAGTACGTGACGTCGTCGAACGATGCGTCGATGCGGCCGTTCGCCAGATCCAGATCGCGTTCCGGCGAGGTCTTGTACACGCGGATCGTCGCGATGTCCTTGAAGCCTTCGTTGATGAACTTAGTGTAGACCGTGCCCGACTGGATACCGATGGTCTTGCCCTTCAACTGCTTGCGCAGCGCGTCGACGGTCGGCTTGTCGGTCTTCGGGTCGCCCGTCAGCTTGACGACGGGCGCACCCGGGGTCGCCTTCGGGATGATCTTCGTATCGGAGACGGCAAAGGTGGCGGGCGTGGCCGCGTACGGGCGCGAGAACGCGATGATCTTTTCGCGCTCAGGCGTGATGGAGATCGCGTCCATCAAGACGTCGAACTTGCCTGCCTGCAGCCCGGGAATCATGCCGTCCCAGTCTTGTGCAACCAGGTTGCACTGCAGCTTGATGCGCTCGCACAGATTGGCGACCAGCTCCGGCTCGAAGCCGCCCAGCTTGCCGCCCGGCAAGGTGAGGTTCCACGGCGCGTAGCCGCCTTCCAGCGCGATCGTCACCGACTTCCATTCCTTCGCCTGCGCGGGCGCGCCAGCGAGCGCCACGGCGCCCAGCACCGCGCCCATCAATACTTTCGACAACATAGTGCGGCTTGCCTTGTTCACCTTCACGTCGAATCTCCTTTTCGTCTGAACGGGTCCCTTCGCTTGTCGCGTGCCGGACATGTATAGACAAGTCTGCATGAGGTCAAAAATGATCGCAACTGAAATCCCAAAAAATTATTGAATTGTTCGGGTAAGCCCTTATGCAAAGGGATTCGGGCGTGCCAGAGCTGCCGCACAAGAGTACGTTTTGGCCGCGCCATGCTGGTGCAGCTGACTAGACAGGTTGGCGATTGCGGTGCTGCCTTTGCACCGGATTGGCACGCCGAAGCCTTGCATCGGCGAACCTTGCAGCGGCGAAAGCAAACTTCGCGCATCCGCGCAGTAGTCATACGCAGGTATGGCAGACGGGAACCTTTGGCCTGATCCGCTCATCCCCGAAGCGGCATAGCGCCAGACAACGGCATGACGTGGCAGCGTTTTCACCATCCAGACGGTCAGGGGACACAACGTTAGTTGGTCTCCACTCGTTCATATGTACGACTGGAGCGCAGATCGTCGCCGCATTACATTGCATACACCGCTGGCCGATCTGATGGCTGGCGCAGGAGCCGGGCTACAAGGGCTGATCCAGCAGGGCCCATCCGCTCCACGATAAAAAGTTTGGCTTGCCGGGAATGAAAGTCGAAGTCGCCATGTTTGCCTCTATGTAGCAAGCGACATCGAAACAGGATTGACAGAAGGGCACGACCAGACAGCCGTACGACAGCAGTTGATGCAGAAGCTTTAACGACGTTTGCAAGCTCATTGACCGGTTCGAATTGAACACCATTCGTTCAGGATGCCGAATCAATATCGGCATGCAGATGAGCAGGACGTTTAAACACACTCATTCAGGAGTTACATCATGAAGAACATTTTTGTTTGCCTCGCAGTTGCCGCCGGTGCACTCGCCGCTCCCGCCCTGAGCTTTGCTCAATCGAATGGCCCCGTTACCCGCGCCGAAGTTCGCGCCGATCTCGTTCGCGTCGAACAGGCCGGCTATCAGCCGGGCCGTGGCGAGGACATCAACTATCCGTCCGACATCCAGGCTGCCGAAGCGAAGATCGCCGCGCAGGATAACCACAATCTGACGAACAACGCGGTTGGCGGCGTCGCGATGACGGGTACCTCGTCGTCGGGCAAGTCCTCGCGTTCCGCTTCGAACAACAACGCGTGCGTCGGCCCCGTCAGCTACTGCAATATTTTCTTCGGCAGCTAAATGGCGCGCACATGACCCTGCGCCCCACTGTCAGGCGCAGGGTCGCGCAAGCATCCCCTTCGTGTCTGTTTTCTGTTTCCGATTTACGGAGTCTCTTGTGAAAAGTTCGTTGCTCGTAACCGCGGCCCTGGCGTTGTCGACTGGTCTTCTCGCCTCTTCGGGCGCGATGGCGCAGGACGCCCAACCGGCGCACGCTCCTGTCAGGAATATCGTTCTCGTTCATGGCGCCTGGGTAGACGGTTCGGGCTGGAAGCCCGTCTACGACATCCTCACCAAAGACGGCTATCACGTCACACTGGTGCAGGAACCGCTAACCTCGCTCGACGACGACGTCGCGGCAACGAAGCGTGTCCTCGACCTGCAAAACGGCCCGACGATTCTCGTCGGCCACAGCTACGGCGGCTCGATCATCACGGAAGCAGGCGTCGATCCGCATGTAGTCGGTCTCGTGTATGTCGCCGCGCATGCGCCGAACGTCGGCGAAGACGAAGCCGCGCTCGGCAAGGGCAAGCCCAGCTACACGTCGAAGCAGCCGGGCGCAATCGAAAAGACGGACGACGGCTACACGTACCTGAACCCGTCCGTGTTCCCGAAGGACTTCGCGGGAGACCTGCCGCTGAAGCAGGCGCAGTTCGAAGCGCGCTCGCAGATGCTGACGGCCGCGAAAGTGTTCTCGCAGCCGCTGACGGCCGCGGCCTGGACGACCAAGCCGAGCTGGGGCATCGTCGCGGGCGGCGACAAGATCATCAATCCCGATCTGGAGCGCTGGTACTACCAGCGCGCACATAGTCACACGACGGTGATTCCGGGCGCCAGCCACTCGGTCTACGAATCGCGTCCGCAGCAGGTCGCGGCCGTGATCGAGGATGCCGCGAAGCACGCACAGCAGTGATCATCGACGCCCGCGCCAGACGCGGGCGCTGGATGCGAAGCGGCGCGCCCACGAGGCGCGCCGCGTGCGCGTTGCAGGTAATCGGCTCAATTGCCAAAAAAGATGTTGCAATTCGGGCCCGTCGAGCAATTACGCGTAGCCTGCATCGTTCTGCCCGATGAAGTGCGGGTATCCGTTGCGCCGCCATACGACATGTCCGTCGTCGCTTGCGCCGACGCATTCGCATTGTTCTGCATCGAGGCCTTCGATGCATCGCTACTCTGCGCGATGTCATCGGCCATCGTCGCGACAGGCATGGCCATCAGCAATGCACCCGCCACGGGTAACGCCATCAGGATCTTCATGTCGAACTCCTTCCATGCAGACGAATCGCCACGCCCTGCATCGCGATTCGCCGGACGCCCACCGACGCCTGCGCCATCCGCATCGTTTCGACCGATGCCCGCAGGCGTGAAATCGCGCGCAACGGCCACCCACGCCGCAGCGTGCTTTTGTTCTAGATGCGATTGATTGGCTCAAAGCCCCCGAGTCTGTCGGGCGGCGCAGCGCGGCGCGAGAACGCCGGTTTCTGATTGTTTGACTATCGGCTGCGCAGAGAGGTCCGCACTGCTGCTTCAGTTATAGACCTTTGCGACGAGACTGCAATGGTCTTCCGCTGCACTGCAACGCGGCGCGCATCGGCTGACGAGGCGCGCCGCTTCGGCGTTGTGTGACGATTAGCGCAGGTTGGTTTTCACCAGCTCGACGATTTCATCGCCGCGGCCGTTGAGAATCGCGCGCAGCATGTAAAGACTGAAACCCTTGGCCTGCGACAGCTCGATAGTCGGGGGCATGGCGAGTTCATGCTTGTCCGTGACGACGTCGACGAGCGCCGGGCCCTGATGTGCGAAGGCTTCTTTCAGCGCGCCCTCCAGTTCTTCGGAATCCTCGACGCGCAGCGAAAAAATGCCCGCACCTTTCGCGATCTGCGCAAAATCGGTCTTGCTCAGGTCGACGTTCGTGTCGAGATAGCCGCCCGCCTTCAGTTCCATCGAAACGAAACCCAGCAGGCTGTTGTTGTACACGATGACCTTGATGGGCAGTTCGAGCTGACGCGCCGTAAGCAGATCGCCGAGCAGCATCGACAGTCCGCCGTCGCCCGATAGCGACACCACCTGCCGCCCCGGATGTGCCGCCTGCGCGCCGAGCGCCTGCGGCATCGCGTTGGCCATCGAGCCGTGATTGAACGAGCCGTGCAGTTGCCGCTTGCCGTTCATCGTCAGATAGCGCGCCGCCCACAGCGTGGGCGTCCCGACGTCGGCCGTGAAGATGGCGTCGTCGCTGGCGGCTTCGTCGATCATGCGCGTCAGATACTGCGGATGGATCGGCGCGCCGGGGTCGGAAGGCGTGGCGAGTTCGTCGAGATCGCGGCGTGCTTCTTCGTAGTGCGCGGTGGCCATATCGACGAAGGTGCGGTCGTCTTTGCGCTTGAGCTTCGGCAGCAGCGAGGCGACGGTCTCTTTGACGGTGCCGACGAGGCCCATCGCGAGCGGTGCGCGCTTGCCGAGCTGCGAGCCCTTCCAGTCGATCTGCACGACCTTTGCGTCGGGCGGATAGAACGGCCGGTAGGGAAAGTCGCAGCCGAGCAACAGGAGCACGTCGCAGGACATCATGGCGTGATAGCCGGAACTGAAGCCGATCAGCCCTGTCATGCCGACGTCGAACGGATTGTCGTACTCGATGAACTGCTTGCCGCGCAGTGCATGGACGATCGGCGCCCCGAGCGTGTCGGCGAGTTTGACCACTTCGTCGTGGGCGCCTGCGACGCCGCTGCCGCACATGATCGTCACGGCTTCGCAGTCGTTGAGCATGGTGGCGAGTTTGGTGAGTTCGCTGTCGGGCGGCAGGATGGCGGACGGCGCGGTCGGATTCCAGACGGGCGACAGCGACGGCCCTTCGCTCAAGGCAATATCGCCGGGCAGCACGATCACGGCGACGCCGCGCTGTTCGATTGCACTGCGCATTGCGCGTTCGAGGACGCGCGGGAACTGTGAAGCGTTCACTACCAGTTCGGCGAAGTGGCTGCACTCCTTGAAGATTTCGGTCGGGTGCGTTTCCTGGAAGTAGCCGAGGCCGATTTCCGTCGATGGAATGTGCGCGGCGATCGCGAGGACGGGTTGCTGGTTGCGGTGGCAGTCGTATAGGCCGTTGATGAGGTGCAGGTTGCCTGGGCCGCAGCTGCCTGCGCAGACGGCAAGCTGGCCGCTTGCGGCGGCGTCGGCGCCTGCTGCGAAGGCGGCTGCTTCTTCATGACGCGTGTGCATCCAGCGGATCGAGCCGACCTGGTCGAGGCTGAACGCCAGGCCGTTCAGGCTGTCGCCTGTGACGCCCCAGATGCGCTTGACGCCTGCGGCGGCTAAGGTTTTTGCAAGGTAATCCGCGACTGTGGTCTTTGCCATGAGCGTTCCTTGAAATGGGTTTTTGGGGTTCTTTTTTCTGCGACGCTGGGTGGTTTGCTTTGGTTTTGCGCTGGTATCTGCGTTATGAGTTTTCGCTGGAATCCGGAGTTTTCGCTGGCATCCGCGAATTGTTAGCTCGCTTCAGGCGTCGCCCCTGTGCGGGGCGGCACCTACTTTTCTTTGCCGCCGCAAAGAAAAGTAGGCAAAAGAAAGCGGCTCACACCGCCAGCACTTGTTTTCATCCAGGGGCCCCCAACGTCCCCACACTTCACACGGTAACGCTCGGGCCCGCATGCGTTGCCAACGCTCTCTCTGTACACCTCACCCACTTCATGTACCCGCGTCGCAGCACGCCGCGCCAGGCAGTCCGCCGCCGCCCAGGTGGCAAACTGTGTGTAGGGTGTCGCGCCCCACAGGTTAGCGCTCTTACCAGAAACACCAATCCTGCTACCAGTCCGGAGTGATGCGTGTATGGCGCGAAAGCCTACACACAGTTTGCCACCTGGGCAGCGCATACCCTTCGCTGACGCCAACTTCTGCTACGGTTGCCTGAAGCGGGTGATGCACTTATTCAAAGCGTCGGCAACGGGAACCAGCCTGGGCACTGCAGTGTGAAGCGTGGGGACGTTGGGGGCCCGTGGGCAAACGTCAAGAATTGGCGGTGTGAGCCGCTTTCTTTTGCCTACTTTTCTTTGCGGCGGCAAAGAAAAGTAGGTGCCGCCCCGCACAGGGGCGACGCGTGAAGCTAGATAACGAATCGCGGATGCCAGCGAAAACTCCGGATGCCAGCGAAAACTCATAACGCAGATACCAGCGCAAAACCAAAGCAAACCACCCAGCGTCGCAGACAAACAGACAAACAAAAAAAATCACCACACATACGGCACAAACCGATACCGAACCCTCGCAGCATATTCCTCATACCCCGCGAGTTGCGCGCACAACATCCGCTCCTCGAGCACAGCGCGATAGCCCAGTCCAACAACCAAAAGCGGCACGCAAGCCAGCCCCCAAACAGAGCCCAGCAACAACGGCGTACCGAGCAGAAACAAAATAGCCCACGCATACATCGGATGCCGCACATAAGCATACGGTCCGCTATCGCTAACCTTATGCCCACGCTCGGCCATAATCTTCACGACAGGCGCAGCATAGCTATTAGCACGAAAAACCGACCGCATAGCAACCATGCTAACGAGAATAGCAAGCACGCCCACAACCTGCAGCGATGGGTGCATCGACGACCAATTAAACCGCCGCGCATCGAGCCCCATCAACACCAGCCACCCACACCACGCAACGGCAACGCACACCATAAAGAACTTGTCCCAGGCGCCCTGCCCACGTTGAATAAATGAACCAAGCCGCTCCGCAAGCAACGCCGGATCGTGGCGCGCAAGCCACACGCCCACCCACAACCCGAGCGCGCCCATTTCGAACAGGTAACACCACGCCCCCGGCCACGCGAGCGTGCCAGCCGCCCCGAACAGCACGGCCCCCATCCCCGCAAGCCACAACACCGTCTGAACGATGAGCCGCGCGATCATCACGCTCGACCTAGGAGTCCGCACCTTGCGTCGACACGCGCCGGTAAATATCCGCGACATCGATATCGCCAAGCTCGATCAGGAACGTCTCTCGCAGGCACGTTTCAAGCTCATGCGCGCTTTCGATGCGCCGCTCGATCGCTTCGCCATCTATCGAACGCGCGGTAAGACGGTCGTTGAACAGCGTCAGCCGACCTTCCGGCGTCACGCGGCATACGACCAGGCTCGTCGTGAAGAACGACGTGGGATGCGTCGACGTGTACCAGTTCGATACCTCGTAATCGATCCATTCCGCCCGCTGCAGGTCGAAACGATACGTCTTGAGCCACGTCTCGCCCGATTGCACCTCCAGATCGAACGCACCCTGCGATGCATCGGCAAGACGGAACGGCTCGTGTGCGGTCTGTTGCGCGACGCCCGTTTGCAGCCGCAACGGCGACGTCAGCGTCACGGCACCAAACCCGACGTCGGCGATCCACGGCTGATCGTCGACGGTCACGCGCAGCAGCATGTGCGTGCGCGGCGTGATCGCGTCCGGCTCGCGGCCCCACAGCACGCGCGCGATCATCGGCGTCACGTCGAAGCCGAGTTGCATCAGCACGTGCGCGAACAGACCGTTCTGCTCGAAACAATAGCCGCCGCGCCGCCGCTCGATCAGCTTGTCGACGACGGCGGGCAGAGCCAGATCGACGCGGCGGCCCGTCAGCGGATCAAGGTTTTCGAACGGAATCGACAATGGATGCAAGCGTTGCAACTCGCGCAATACGTCGAGCGTCGCGGCCTGCGGCCCCGTATAGCCGATACGCCTGAAATAGCGGTCGAGATCGAGAGTGCTGGACATCCGGTGCTCCTGGTTAGCGTGGGTGGCGTTGCCGCTGCTTGTCTGCTCATATGCGCTGCAAGGATCAGCGACAGCGTACCGTCATCGAGCCGCGCCGTGCGCGAAGCCCTCATTTACGAAGGCCCATTTACGAACGGTCGAACGGACGATCGAACACATACGCGCCGATCATCGCATCGCGCACGGCGAGAGCTGATGGATTGCAAGACGCTGCAATGCATCACGCGCCGCCCGAACATCCTGAACGCGTGTCAGAAACCTTTGAGCGCCGAAGTCGCAATCGACGGCACGCTGATGCCATGGCTCGACGCGAACTGCACGGCCGCGCTCAACGTCGATGCGAGCGACTGCAACTGCCCCGGCGCGGACTGCGCGATATACGACGCGGCCTGCGCCGTCTGGGGATTCATGCCCGATTGCAGCAGCGACGCGGGATTCATCTGCCCGACGCCGCCGAGGCTCGATTGCAGGCTCGCATACTGGCTCACGCCCTGGCCCAGCGATGCGAGGCCGTTGGTGAACGCCTGCTTGTCGACGGGTGTCGATGGGTCCGACGCGCGGCTCGTGAACGCCTGCGTCAACGTCTGCGACAACGACTGCTGCGTGCTGCCGACCTGCGACAACTGGCTAGCCGACGGCGTGCCGCCGCTCAACAGGCCGGATGCCTGCTGCGCCTGGCTCGCCGCGCCCGAGAGGCCCATCGCCGATGCGAGGCTCGACTGGCCGCTCAAGACCTGCTGGTTCGCGCCGACGTAGGTCTGCAGCAATTGCCCGATCCCGCCCGACGAAGCGGCCGCGCCTGCATTGCCCGACGAATTGCCGCCGCCGATGCCGAATTGCTGAAGGTTCAGTTGCGCGAAACTCGCGCTGCTCACGAACAGGCCGGTGGCGAGTAGCGCGGCGCAGAGAGTACGTGTTTTCATGGCTGGCCCTCCTGTCATGTGTCGGATGTGTGACGTTCGTCTCGACTCGATGCTTCGTTTGTGTCCGTTCGACAAACGGGCACGGCACGCGTTCGCGCTTTCGTCAGACGTCATGATGCGTGATCACGCACGGCAAAACGCGGGCCTGCGCTTTCGACCACTGCATCAGTGCGCGTGATGGTGCCCAGCGCCGCGCCGCGCGCGGCATGCACGCTACGCTTCACGCCCTCGCTCGCCCCTCGCGCCCTTCGCGCCCTTCCCTGGTCTCGCGCGGCGACCCGCGCACCGACAGATCCTGCAACATCTGCGCGGCGAAATAGTCGCAGGTCGGACGATCCGATTTCGCGCTGCGCGCGACGACGATATCGAGCGGCTCGATTGCGGGCAGGCCTTGCTCGGCGCCGAGTATCGCGAGCCGCGACGGCACGCTGCAACGCGCGAGCGCGATCACGGACAGCCCCGCGTCGACCGTCGCGACGAGGCCGCTCAGGCTCGCGCTGCTGTAGGCGGCGCGATAGCGGATGCGTGCCCGGTCGAGCGCGGCGAGCGTATTCGAGCGCGCGACGCAGCCGGGCTCGTACAGCCCGACTGGCAACGGCGACACGTTCAGCACGGAAGTATCTTCGGACGCGCCCACCCACACCATCGGCTCGCTGCGCACGAATTCGCCGCGCAATTTGCGGTCGCGCGTGACGAACGCGAGGTCGATCTTGTTGTCCGCGAGCATCGGCGCGAGCGCGGTGCTCTGCGCGCAGACGATCTCGATCTCCACATGCGGATACAGGTTCGAGAAGCGCCGCAACACGGGCGACAACAGCGACGACACGTAGTCGTCCGGCGCGCCGAGCACGACGCGCCCCGTCACCTCGGGCCGCACGATGGCCGACCACGCTTCTTCGTGCAGATCGATCACGCGCCGCGCATATTCGAGCAACGTGTTACCGGGCCGCGTCAGCGACAGGTTGCGCGTATCGCGAGCAAAAAGCGTCGTGCCGAGCATTCGCTCGAGCCGCTTGACCTGCATGCTGACGGCCGCCTGCGAGCGATGCACGGTGACAGCCGCCTTCGTGAAGCTGCCCGCCTCGACGACGGCGACGAAGGTACGCAGCAGATCGACATCGAACTCGGGGTGCATGATTTATCAATCCAGCTTATGGAATTTCTCAATTTTATTCGTTTGTCGCGTTAAGGCAATGGATCGATACTCGGACGCATGCAACGTGATCGAGGAGTTGACTGTCATGTCTTTGTCGTCGGGTTCGTCGATATCGCTCAGCCGGAGCCAGCAAGGGGCGCTCACGCTTGCGAGTGGCGGCCTGCTGATGGGCACGATTGGCGTGTTCGTCGAGGAAGCGCGGCTTGGCGCGCTGACGCTGGTGTTTTTTCGTTGCCTGTTTGGTTTCCTGTCGCTGGCCGCGTATTGCGCGTGGCAGGGATATTTCGCGCGCCGTTATTTCACGCGACGCACGGTGCTGCTCGCGGGGCTTTCTGGCGTGCTGATGGTGACGCAATGGGTCGGTTTCTTCGATGCGATCCATCGCACGAGTATCGCGGTGGCGACCGTCGTGTTTCACGTGCAGCCGTTCTGGGTGGTGCTGATTGGCGCTGCGCTGTTCAATGAGCGGCTTGGTGTCGACCGGTTGGGGTGGATCGCGACGGCGTTCGTCGGGCTTGTGCTTGCGTCGGGTGTCGCGGGAGCGGGTTCATTGCAGGGGCATTCGAGCTATCTGATCGGGATTGGGGAGGCGCTCGCCGGTTCCGTGCTGTATGCGAGTGTCACGCTTATTGCCAAGAGCCTTGGCGATCTGCGGCCGCATCTGCTGACGCTTGCGCAATGTGCTGTTGGTGTCGTGTGCCTGCCTTTTATTGCGCCGCTGGGCGCGGAGCATATCGCGCCGATGCAGTGGTTCTGGTTGATCGGGATGGGTGTGTTGCACACAGGGCTTTCTTATGTGCTGATCTATGGCGCGCTGCCGAAGCTCTCGACGCCTGTGATCGCGGTTCTGCTGTTCGTGTATCCGCTGACGGCGATTGCCGTCGATGCAATTGTTTATGGGCGGGCGCTCGGGGTTTTGCAGATGGGTGGGATGGGGTTGATTGTTGTTGCCAGTCTTGGGGTTAATCTGGGGTGGCCGTTGGTGTCGGTTTTGCGCTTGCGCGCGGGTTAGGGTCGGTTTTTTGTTTTTTTTGTCTGCGACGCTTGATTGTGGCTTGCGATGGCTTCTGCGTTATGTCTTCGTGCTTCACGCCTCTTCGTTCGGTATTCTCGGCCTTTGCGCTGGCATCCGCGTTACGTTAGCGCGCTTCACGCGTCGCCCCTGTGCGGGGCGGCACCTACTTTTCTTTGCCGCCGCAAAGAAAAGTAGGCAAAAGAAAGCGGCTCACACCGCCAACATTTTTTCCTGCCTGAGGGCCCCCAAAGGGTCTTACGCTTCACACGGCAATCACATCATTCTTGCTCGTTGCCAGCGCTCTTCCTGGGCGCCTCACCCGCTTCACGCACCGGCGTTTCTGCATGCCACGCCAGACAGCCCACCGCCGCCCAGGTGGCAAACTGTGTGTAGGCCGTAGTACCTCACACGCATCACTCCGGACCGATAGCGCACGCCTCCCACCCTGTAAGAGCGCTACCCTATACGACGCGACAACCTACACACAGTTTGCCACCTGGGCGGCCCATACCATTCGCTGCCGCTAACTCATGTACGGGTGTTTGAAGTGGGTGAGGCGCTCATTCGAAGCGTTGGCAACGCACACGAACAAGGGCGTTGCCGTGTGAAGTGTGGGGACGTTGGGGGCCCGTGGACAAACGTCAAGAATTGGCGGTGTGAGCCGCTTTCTTTTGCCTACTTTTCTTTGCGGCGGCAAAGAAAAGTAGGTGCCGCCCCGCACAGGGGCGACGCCTGAAGCACGCTAACAATTCGCGGATGCCAGCGAAAAGCGAAAGCAAAGCAACACCAGCCCGCGCCGCAAAGGCGCCACAAAAAAATCACTGCGGCAAAACCTCCCCTTTCGTCTCCTTAGCAAACGGAATCACAAGCAAACCGACAACAAACGCAACCGCCGTCAACGCAACAGGCACCCCAAGCGTATGCATGCTGAGCACAGCCGCCCCGAGCAGAAAATTCACCCCCGCCCCGACAAACCGCCCAAACGAAGTACAAAAAGCAAAAGCGGTTGCGCGAACGCGCGTTTCGAACAACTCCGGCAGCCACAGGCTAAACAGCGCGAAATTCCCACCAAAGAACCCAAGCACAAACAGCCACGCAATAAACGGCGCTAACCCGTTAGGCAAATAGAAAGCCCATCCAAAGCTTCCAATAATCGCCACCGCCATCCCGGCAAAATACACCGCCAGCGTCTTCTTACGCCCAAACCGCTCAGCAAGCGGCGGCAACGCAAGACACCCAAGAATCGTCCCGATCGACAGCAACCCCGTCGCGATCGAAGCCATCTTCAACGCCTCAGGCTTCGCCATGCCAGCCCGCGTCGCAAGTTGAATGACGGCCGACGGCTCATACACAGCACCCGCCCACAACCCAATAATCGCGATCGTCAACAGCGCACACATAACCCAGGTACGGCGCCGATACGTCGGCCCAAAAATCTCGCGCATCGGGCTCGCACGCACCGCATCGCGCGACTCGGCCCGTTGCCATTTGTCCGACTCCTTCACCCGCGTGAGAATCATGATCGCAACGACCACGGGCACGGCGCCCGTCAGGAACATCGCGCGCCAGCCGAAATGCACGCCAATCGTGTAGTTCAACGCGGCAGCCAGGAAAAAGCCCGCGTAGTAGCCCGTCTGCAGATACCCCGCGCCCATCTTGCGGCGATCCTCCGGCCACGCCTCGGCCACATAGGTCCCCGCCAACGCCCATTCCCCGCCGATGCCCACCCCCGCAATGAAGCGATAAATGCCCAACTCCCACACGTTGTGCGCCGTCGCCGACAGCCCAGTGAAGATCGCAAACGTAAAGATCGTGCCCGCCAGCACCTTCGTGCGGCCAAATCGGTCCGCGAGCGGCCCCCAGATGAACGACAACCCCCAACCCACCAGGAACAGCGCAAACAGAATCGAACCGGCAAGTCCAATGTTCGCGGGGGTCGCCGCATAACCCGAGCGCGGCAGCAGCTCCGTCAGCGCCGGCGTCAGCACCAGCGCATAAATGAACGAATCCATCCCGTCCAGCGTCCATCCCGCCCACGCCCCCCAAAAACCGGCGATCTGCGACCGGTTGAGCGGCGTCTTCTGCCGCACGGTTCCCGCACGGTCCGATATCGAAGAATTCAACATGCTCCTGCTCCTCCATGTACTACGGTTGGATTGGGTAACCGTCACGGCACGACATCCCCTGTTGCGTGCGGGCCGCCGCATGCAAGAGAACACGCGCGTCAGCGCCGTGCCTTTTTGAAAACCCCGGGTTTGCCCGCTAGAAATTCGTCGTTTTTATATATAATATTTGATGTCATGAACAACGCAACCGGTGGTTTTCCCCTGGACAGCGCCCCGCGCGTCCCCCTGCTGCCCACGGCACATGAGCCGCGGCCCAGCACTTCGCGTGTGATCGCGGAGGCGCTGCGCACGGCGATCGTCGAAGGCACGCTTCAGCCTGGCGCGCCGCTGCGCCAGGACGCGATCGCGCGGCACTTCTCGGTCAGCGCAATTCCCGTGCGCGAGGCGCTGCGTCAGCTGGAAAGCGAAGGCTGGGTGAAAGTCGAGCTGAACAAGGGCGCGAGCGTCGCGCAGCTCACGCCCGCCGAAGCGCGCGAAATCTACGAGATCCGTTCGGCGCTCGAAAGCCTCGCCATCGCGCTGGCCATTCCGAATCACACGGCCGAGTCGCTGCGCGAAGCGGCGGCCCTCTGCAAGGCCGCCGAGAGCGAACCGGACCCCACCCGCTACGTGGCGCGCAACGAAGCGTTCCACACCGCCCTGTATGCACCCGCCAACCGCCCTCAGCTCGCGGAGATGATCGCGGCGCTGCACCGGCGCGGCGAGCGCTATCTGAGACTGAAATTCGGCTTGCCCGCTTACAAGGGCGAATCCGATGCCGAACACCTGGACATCCTTGCCGCCGTCGAGCGCAAGGACATCGCCGCCGCCCAGTCGCTCATCTCCGCTCACCTGCTGGGCACGGGCGAACTGGTCTATCGTTTCTTGACGGAACGCGCGCAGGCGGAAGCCGCCGCAGCCACGCCGCGCAGAAAGCGCGGGCGGCCCGCGCGCACTCCAACCACTATCGGGAGTTGAAGCACCGATGAATCAGCGAATCGAATCAGCCAGGCTCGAGCTGGCACAGTCAACGGGAGCGCAGCCGGGCTCGAATGCCGTGCGTTCCTGGACCACCAAACGCGACGAGAAGCGACGCAGGCTCGCCGCGATCGCGCCCTGGCTCGAAGACGGCATCCTGCCCGCGCACCGGATCATCGATGCGCTCGAAACGCTGATCCGTCCCGGCGATCGCGTCGCGCTCGAAGGCGACAACCAGAAACAGGCCGACTTTCTGTCGCGCTCGTTCGCGAAGGTCGATCCGCAGAAAGTGCACGACGTGCATCTGCTGATTTCGAGCATCAGCCGCCCGGAGCATCTGACGCTCTTCGAGAGAAACATTGCGCACCGGATCGATTTCGCATTCGCTGGCCCGCAGAGCCTGCGCGTCGCGCAACTGCTCGAAGACGGCCGGCTCGAAATCGGTGCAATCTATACCTACGTCGAACTGTACGCACGCATGTTCGTCGACCTGACGCCGAACGTCGCGCTGCTGTGCGCGGAAAAGGCCGACCGGCACGGCAATCTCTATACCGGCCCGAACACGGAAGACACGCCGACCATCGCCGAAGCCGCCGCGTTCCGGCATGGCATCGTGATCGTGCAGGTCAACGAGATCGTCGATGAACTGCCGCGCGTCGACATTCCCGCTTCGTGGGTCGACGTGGTCGTCGAGGCCGACCGCCCGTTCGCCGTCGAGCCGCTCTTCACACGCGATCCGCGCCATATCGGCGATTTGCAGGTGCTCACGGCGATGATGGTCATCAAGGGCATCTACGAGCCGTACGGCGTGACGTCGCTGAATCACGGCATCGGTTTCGACACGGCCGCCATCGAGCTGCTGCTGCCCACCTACGGCGAATCGCTCGGACTGAAGGGCAAGATCTGCCGCAACTGGACGCTCAACCCGCATCCCACGCTGATTCCCGCCATCGAATCGGGTTGGGTCGACAGCGTGCATTGTTTCGGCAGCGAAGTCGGCATGGAGGCGTATGTCGAGGCACGCCCCGACGTGTTCTTCACGGGCAGCGACGGCACGTTGCGCTCGAACCGCGTGCTGTGCCAGCTGGCCGGGCAATACGGCGTCGATCTGTTCATCGGCTCGACGCTGCAGATAGACGGCGACGCGAATTCGTCGACGGTCACGCGCGGGCGTCTGGCGGGCTTCGGCGGCGCGCCGAACATGGGCCACGATCCGCGCGGCCGCCGTCATTCGAGCGAAGCGTGGCTCAAGCTGCTGAAAGACGAAGGCCCCGTCTCGCGCGGCAAGAAGCTCGTCGTGCAACTGGCGGAAACCTACAAGAAAGGCGGCGAGCCGACTTTCGTCGATGAACTCGACGCCGTAGCCGTCGGCGCGAAAAGCGGTATGCCCATCGCGCCCGTGATGATCTACGGCGACGACGTCAGCCACGTCGTGACGGAAGAAGGCATCGCGCATCTGCACAAGGCCGAAGGCGTCGAAGAGCGGCGCGCGGCTGTCGCGGCCGTCGCCGGCGTGACGCCGATCGGCTTGCGCGCAAAGCCGGAGAAGACGGCAGAACTGCGCCGCCGCGGCATCGTCGCGTATCCCGAAGATCTCGGCATTCGCCGCGGCGAAGCGAAGCGCTCGCTGCTCGCGGCGCGCAGCATCGACGATCTCGTCACGTGGTCGGGCGGGCTCTATACGCCGCCGGCGCGTTTCCGCAGCTGGTGATGCAATGGCCGTGCAATACGCTATCCCGCTCGACGCGGGCGCGCTTCAGCGTGCCAACGCCCGCTGTCTGCCTCGCGCCGATGCCGCGCCGTGCGATGCCACACTCGCGCGGTTCGCGGTCGAGTCGCTGATCGACGAAGCGCAACTGACGCCGAAACCCGCGCTCGTCGATGGGCGCGGCAGCGGCGCGCATCGCGATCTGGACTTGCCGCTGATGTTGCGCTCCGCCCGCTCGCTCGAACCGGCTTTCGCGGCGCTCGCGCGCGCTTCGCGCGGCCGCCTGCCGTCGGCGACGCTGCGCGCGGAGCTGGCGCAGATCGGACGCGCTGGCGAACTGGACATGATGCGCGCGACGAACGGCAGCAATGCACATCGCGGCGCGATCTGGATCGTCGGCCTGCTGGTGGCGGGCGCGGCCATCGTTGCCGCCGATGACGCCAACGCCTTGCGCGAACTGCATCCCTATGAGCGCACGCATTCGCACGCCGCGCGCGTCTGTGAACTCGGTGCGCGGATCGCCTGCTTTCCGGACCGCTTCGCCGCGCCCGTCGACAGCCACGGCGAGCGCGTGCGTCGACGGTTCAACGTCGGCGGCGCGCGTCAGGAAGCGCAGGACGGTTTCCCGCACGTGATCGGCGTCGGCCTGCCCGCGTTGCGCGCGGCGCGCTCGAAAGGCATCGGCGAAAACGCCGCGCGTGTCGACACGCTGCTCGCGATCATGGCCTCGCTCGACGATACCTGCCTGTTGCATCGCGCCGGTCTCGCCGGTCTGCATGCGGGGCAACGCGGCGCACGGGCCGTGCTCGCGGCGGGCGGCGTCACGACGGCGGCGGGACGCGCCGCGTTCGACGCGCTCGAAACCGCGCTGCTTTCGCTCAACGCTTCTCCCGGCGGCGCAGCCGATCTGCTCGCCGCCACCCTCTTCATCGACAAGCTGGCGCGTTACGCCCCAGCGGGAGCTGAAAACTGATGGAACAGATGACTTTCGACTATCCGGCGCAACGCGCGATCACGACGCGCTCGCATGTGGGCGTGGTCGGCTCGGGCGATCTCGAAGTGCTGCTGTCGCCCGCCGGCGCGATGAAAGCGACCGTGACGGTGCGCACCAGCGTCGACGGCTATGGGCATATCTGGAAGAGCGTGCTCGACCGCTTCTTCACGCGCTATGACGGCGCGGCGCAGATCGAGATCAACGACTTCGGCGCGACACCGGGCGTGGTGGCGCTGCGTCTCGCAGAAGCCATCGAGGCGGCAGACGAAGGAGCAAGCGCATGAGCACCGCCACGATACAGAACCCGCCGCCGATGCCCGTGCTGCGCGACAGCTTCATCGAACTGACGGCACGCGAGCGCGCCCGCGCGCTGCTCGACGCAGGCACGTTCCGCGAACTGCTCGGCCCGTTCGACCGCATCGAATCGCCGTGGCTGCCGTTGCAAGGCATCGTCTGCCAGGCCGACGACGGCGCGGTGATCGCGCGCGGCACGATCGACGGCCAGCCCGCCGTGGTCGCCGCGATCGAGTCGGCATTCCAGGGCGGCAGCATCGGCGAAGTGTCGGGCAGCAAGATCGCGGCGGCGCTGGAACTCGCGCTGCGCGATTGCGAGCGCGGCAAGATCGTGCGGCCCGTCGTGCTGTTCGAAACGGGCGGCGTGCGCTTGCAGGAAGCGAATCTGGGGCTGGCCGTGATCGCGGAGATGCAGGCGGCGATCGTCGCGTTGCGGCGCTATGTGCCCGTGGTCGGCGTGATCGCGGGCATGGTCGGATGCTTCGGCGGCATGTCGCTCGCGGCCGGGCTGTGCTCGTATCTGATCGCGACGAAACAGGGGCGCCTCGGCATGAACGGCCCGGAGGTGATCGAACAGGAAGCGGGCATCGAGGAACTCGATTCGAGCGACCGGCGCCGCGTGTGGCAGATGATCGGCGGTGAGCAACGCGCGGCGACGGGTCTTGCCGACGCGCTCGTCGACGACGACACGCACGCCGTCCAGGCAGCGGTTCGCGACGTGTTCGCGCGCGGCGTGCCGGCGGCGCATCGCACGGAACAGGTGGCCGAGTATCTGGAGCGGCTCGCACGCATCGATCCCGCCAACGTCACGCCCGACACGATGCGCGACGTGTTCAAGGCAAACGAAGCGGCCACGCCGCGCAAGGAGCAATGATGAGCGATACGGTACTGACGCGCGGCATGCGCTGGTTCAAGGCGCTCGCAGGCGACACGTCGACGGCCGCGCCCGTCTGGTCCGGCGAGGCTTCGCTCGGCAACGAGACGGCGACCTTCTTCTCCGTGGTCCCCGACCCCGACAATCGCTTTCCGCGCGCGCGCGACAACGTCGTCGGACTCGAACAGGGCTGGAAGCTTGCGCAAGCGGTGCGCGAAGCGGTGGCGCGCGATGCGTCGTCGGAACACAAGCGGCCCATCGTGGCGATCGTCGATGTCAAAAGCCAGGCGTATGGATATCGCGAAGAGACGCTCGGCATTCATCTGGCGTGCGCATCGGCTGTCGATGCGTATGCGAGCGCGCGTGACGCGGGGCACCCTGTCGTCGCGCTGATCGTCGGTCCGGCGATGTCGGGCGCATTCCTCGCCCACGGCTATCAGGCGAACCGGATCGTCGCGCTCGATGCGCCCGGCACGTTGGTGCACGCGATGGGCAAGGAAGCCGCCGCGCGCGTGACGCGCCGCACAGTCGAAGACCTCGACAAGCTCGGCGAAACCATCACGCCGATGTCGTACACGATGGCGTCGTTCGCGAAGCTCGGGTTGCTCGACAAGCTGATCGAAGGCGTCGATGCCGACGCGCCCACTCCGGCGCAAGTCGAAAGCGTGCGCAGCGTGCTCGCGGAAGCGGCGAACAGCGCACGCTCGGATACGCGCGGGCTGTCGCGGCGGCTGGAGTCGGATGCGGCGAAAAAGACGCGCGCTGCGTCGATCGAAGTGCGGCGGCGGCTCGCCGAACAGTGGGACGCCGCGTGATGCGAGTCTGCGCGGCCGCTCCGTTTGCTCCGGACGATGCGCCCATTGCCGACGCTCTGCGCTGGCAAGCGCACGACATCGTGCGCTTGCGGCGGCTCGAATCGTTCGATAACGAACCGGCGTGGGTTCGCGCCGCGTTCGCGCGCGCCCCGTTCGCCGTCGTGCGGCGGGCGCAGGCGTCGGCGGGATGGATAGCCATCGGGCTGCGCGGCGCGGCGCGCAATGAGCGGTATGGAACATGGGCGCGTAGCGACGATATCGAGGTTGTATTGAGCCCCGAAGCGCTGTCGTCGCTGCCTTGCGCGCTGGCTGCGGATCGCGCTGGCTTGCCTGTTTTCGTCGCGCTGGATGCGTTGCGACGCGACACGTCAAGCCTTGGCTCTTTCATTTGGGGACCGACAGGAAGCGTCGGTTTCGAACTTGCGACCCGGATGCCAACGGCCACTGCAACCAGCGATCTCGATCTATTGATACGGATACCGAATCATTTATCACGCAATGAAGCGCAATGCCTCCAGGCAAGACTTGACGAACATGCCGCACACGCAGGCATCCGCATCGACGTACAGCTCGAAACGCCCGCTGGCGGCGTCGCGCTCGCCGAATACGCGTCTGGAAAAGCGCGTGTAATGGCGCGGCATGCGAGCGGTCCACGGCTCATCGTCGATCCGTGGGCGCTGTAATGCTCGCGTATCTTTTCCCGGGCCAGGGCGCGCAAACGGAAGGCTTCCTGCATCGCCTCGGCACACAACCGGCTATTCAGACAACGCTCGACGAAGCATCCGCGGTGCTGAACCTCGACGTGCTGACGCTCGACACGCAAGCAGCGCTCGAATCGACCGTCGCCGTGCAGACGGGCCTGCTGATCGCAGGCGTCGCGATGCAGCGCGCGCTCGCGGCCGAAGGACTGGCGCCCGAACTGAGCGCGGGTTTGTCGGTGGGCGCCTACGCCGCCGCTGTGAGTTGCGGCGCAATCGACTTCGCGGACGCGCTGCTGATGGTGCGCAAGCGCGCCGAACTGATGGAAACCGCGTATCCGCGCGGCTATGGCCTGTCAGCGATTGCCGGGCTCACAGAACATGAAATCGAGAAGCTCGCCGACGCGCAGGCGCGCGACGCCGCCGCGCGCGTGTACGTCGCCAACGTGAATGCACCGCGTCAGATCGTCATGGCCGGCTCGGACGCCGCGCTCGATGCATTCAACGCGCGCGCGCTAGCGGCAGGCGCGCGCAAGGCGACGCGGCTCGCCGTCAGCGTGCCGTCGCATTGCGAACTGCTCGCGGCAGCCGCCGACGCACTGACGGACTACGCGCGCAGTGTCCCGTTTCGCGCGCCGTCGAGCGGCTATATCGGCAATCGCGGCGGCCGGGCGCTGCATACGGCGGATGCCGTGCGCGACGATCTCGCCACGAACATGCGCCACACGGTCCGCTGGTTCGACGCGCTGACCGTGATGATCGAAATGGGCGCGAAGGTGGCCGTCGAAGCCCCGCCCGGCCAGGTGCTGACCGATATCGTGCGGGAGCAGTATCCGGACACGGCCGCGATTGCCGCGAGCACACTGCCCTTCGAGCGGCTCGCGCCGACTATCCATCGACGCCTCGAATCGGCCGCCTGAAAGCGATTCCTTATGCGCATAAATTTTTTAAATTTTTAATGCGCGTGTAGCAAGCGCATGCGCGGCTAGCGCCCTGGCGTGACGAAGCGGAAAGTCAGATTGACGCGTTCGCCCTGCACTTTCGGCTCCTTGGGCACGCGATGCCGCCACTCGGCCTGCGTCCGTCCGCGCATCACGAGCAGGCTGCCGCCCTTCAGCTGATACGACTGCACGACGTGCGTCTTGTTGTGCTGCAGGTCGAAGCGTCGTGCCGCGCCGAGACTGACGGACGCGATCACCGGCTCCTTGCCGAGTTCGGGCTCGCGGTCCGCGTGCCAGCCCATGCTGTCGGCGCCGCTGCGATAGCGGTTGAGCAGCACGCTGTTGAACGCCGCGCCGCACGTTGCTTCGACGGCGGCTTTCAGCTCCGCCACGGCGGGCGTCCACGGCGACGGCACGTTGCGGATACCCGAATACACATAGACGGCGTCGGGCTCGCCTTGCCATGCCGTCAGGCGCGGCAACGGCACGCGGCCGGCCGGCGTGAACATCGAATCCTGTTGCCAGGCGACTTCGCCGACGATGCGCGCAAGCAGCATGGCGGCGGCATCGGGCGCGAGCCAGTCGGGAAACCACGCCACATCGGGCGTCGGCACATCGTCGAACAGATCGGCGGACATTGCGTTGCGATCGCGGGCGCACAACACCGCATGGCGCTCGCGAAACCTCTCTTCACAGGAAACAGCGGGTATTATCGAACGCGCCGCGGCAGCGGGTCATCCGCCAGCTTGCGCTTTCATTCGACTTTCGTCATTCAGCCCATCATCATGATTCTTTCCGACGACGCTCTCGATCAACTTTTCCGCACCGCTCGCACGCACAACGGCTGGCAGCCGCGGTCCGTGGACGATGCGCTTCTCAGGCAGCTGGTCGAGCTCGTTCTGCTCGGCCCGACCTCGGCCAATTCGAGCCCCGCGCGCTTCGTGTTCGTGAAGACGCCAGAAGGCAAGGCGCGGCTGAGTCCCGCGCTGTCCGCAGGCAATCTGGAAAAGACGATGGCCGCGCCCGTCACGGTGATCGTCGGCATGGACATGGCCTTCTATGACCATCTGCCGAAGCTCTTCCCGCACGCCGACGCACGCAGCTGGTTCGCGGGCAACGAAGCCGCGATCGCCGACACCGCGTTTCGCAACTCGACGCTGCAAGGCGGCTATCTGATCATGGCCGCGCGTGCGCTCGGTCTCGACACGGGCGCGATGTCCGGCTTCGACAAAGCGAAAGTGGATGCCGAATTCTTCGCCGGCACGACGATCCGGTCGAACTTCCTGATCAATCTCGGCTACGGCGACGCGTCGAAGCTGTTCCCGCGCAGCCCGCGTTTCTCGTTCGACGAAGCAGCGCAAATCATATGACGCGCGTAGACGTCGCCCTGCGCGCCTCGCGCGGGCCGCGTCAGCTTGCCATCAGCGCAACGTAGAACACGATCGCGCCGATCAGCGCGCCGACGAAGCAGAAACCCTCTTCCGCCTCGTCGCCGCGCGATCGCAGCCATGCCGCGACCACGCCGAACAGGCCCGCCACGCCGAGCGCGACGAACACCATCACGACGTAGAAGAGCGCGGTGCGCCCCAGTTCGGAAAAGTCGACGTACTGGACGCCGTAGTAGACGCCAAGCGCCATCAGCGACAGCACGACCATAGGCAGCATCACATGACTGCCTTCGTGGCCGAGGTGATGCTCGCGATGCACGAATTTTGTCGTTTTCATCATTCGTCTCCTCCCGAACCGCAAACCGATTGGGCGATCAGGCGCTGCTGCCGCCTGCAGGGGAGTTTCGCGCGCCCAGCCCCGCCGGGAACCGACGCGACGCCTGCTTCCAGCAGTCACGCTCAATTCCAGAATAGTCCGTACATGCGCTCAATTCAATAGCCATTTAATAAGCATTTAATCGGCATGACGAACAACTTACGACACACGTATGCTGCATTGCAACGCCCAAATAGTGCGCGTGCCTCGACATGTCCGTACGGCTTCGGCAAGCGCGCTGAACTACTTGTAGAATGACTGGCCGCCGCTCTGCAAACGGCGCGCGCTTTCTGCGACTCACCTGCCGCGCGATCCGCGCCCCACTTCCACCTATGCGCCGCCTATCGTTCTTCATCCGGATCATTGCCATCGGCATCCTGCTGCATGTGTATGTCGGCATCCGGATCATTCCCGAACTGCCCGTCGATGCCGCCGTGAAAGGGCTGTGCGCGCTGTGGCTCGTGCTGTCCGTGCTGCTGATTCCCGTCGGCATGGTCGCGCGCTCGCTCCAGCGGCAGCCGCTCGGCGACTGGCTCGCGTGGGCGGGGCTGATCGCGCTGGGACTTTTTTCGTCCCTGCTCGTGCTGACGTTCGCGCGCGAACTGCTGCTGCTCGTCGTGATGATCGTTCACGCGATCTCACCAGAAGCGCTGAATCCCGCGCGCTGGGAGATCAATAGCGCGAGCGCAGTGCCGCTGCTCGCGCTGCTGTCGACAGCCATTGGCTTTTTCAATGCGCGGCGCCGTGCGCGTGTCGTGTCGATCGACGTGCCGATCAAAGACCTGCCGCACGCGCTCGACGGCTTCACGATCGTGCAGATCAGCGACATTCACGTCGGGCCGACCATCAAGCGCGGTTACGTCGATGCGATCGTCGATGCCGTGAACCGGCTCGAACCGGATCTGATCGCCGTGACGGGCGATGTCGTCGACGGCAGTGTCGAGCATCTCGCCGACCACACGCGTCCGCTGTCGCGACTGAGCGCGCGACATGGCGCGTATCTGGTGACGGGGAATCACGAATATTATTCAGGCGCCCATGCGTGGATCGCCGAGTTTCAGCGGCTCGGCCTGCATGTGCTGCTCAACGAGCATGTCGTCGTCGAGCACGATGGCGCGCAAGCGGTGATCGCGGGCGTCACCGACTTTTCCGCGGGGCACTTCGATCCCGCGCACGAGAGCGATCCCGCTGCGGCACTCGAAGGCGCGCCTGGCGACGTGCTGATCAAGGTGCTGCTTGCCCACCAGCCGCGCTCGGCGGAAGCGGCGGCCGATGCAGGCTTCACGCTGCAACTGTCCGGCCATACGCATGGCGGCCAGTTCTTCCCTTGGAATTTTGCGGTACGGCTGCAACAGCCCTTTGTGGCCGGTCTGTCACGGCTCGACGACCTGTGGGTCTATACGAGCCGCGGGACGGGATATTGGGGACCACCCAAGCGTCTGGGCGCGCCGTCGGAAATTACACGCTTGCGTCTGGTCGGCGGCGGCGCCTGACGTTAGTTACTCCCCTTACCTCACGCTGTGACGTTTCGCTCCGGCAGCATCGATCCCGTTTCCTGAAAACGCGCATGCCATGCGAACGCCTCGCGCAACACGTGCGGCGTTTGCCCGCCGAAGCGCAGCGCGTCGCGATAGTAATCGCGCAGCAGATCGCGATACAACGGATGCACGCACTTGTCGATAATCAGCGACGCCCGTTCGCGCGGCGCGAGTCCGCGCAGGTCCGCCAGGCCGATCTCCGTCACGACGATATCGACATCATGCTCGTTGTGGTCCACGTGCGGCACCATCGGCACGACGCTCGAAATCGCGCCGTCCTTCGCGATCGATTTCGTCGCGAAGATCGCGCACGACGCGTTGCGCGCGAAGTCGCCCGAACCGCCGATGCCGTTCATCATGTGCGTGCCGCCGACATGCGTTGAATTCACGTTGCCGTAGATATCGAATTCGAGCGCCGTGTTCAGCGCGATCAGACCCAAACGGCGAATCACCTCCGGATGGTTGCTGACTTCTTGCGGGCGCAGCACGAGCCGGTCGCGATAGCGCGCGAGATCGCCGAACACCTGGGCCTGGCGCTTTTCCGTCAACGTGATCGACGCGCCCGATGCGAACGTAACCTTGCCCGCATCCATCAGATCGAAGGTCGAATCCTGCAGGACTTCCGAGTAGATCGTGAACGGCTCGAACGGCGAGTCGGCGAAACCGGCCAGCACAGCATTCGCAATCGTGCCGATGCCAGCCTGCAACGGCGGCAACGGCGAAGGCATGCGTCCATGCGAGACCTCGTGCTGCAGGAACTCGATCAGATGAGCGGCGATCAGCGCGGTGTCTTCGTCGGCGGGCAATGCCGTCGACGGGCTGTCAGGCTTGTCGGTGATGACGATGGCGGCGATCTTCTCAGGCGGGATCTCGATCGCCGTGGTGCCGACACGATCGCTCGGGCGCACCAGGGGCAGCGGATCGCGATGCGGACGGCGGCCCGGAATCCAGATATCGTGCAGGCCTTCGAGCGCGAGCGGCTGCGCCAGATTGATTTCGACGATCACCTTGTCGGCGAGAATCGCGAAGCTCGCCGAGTTGCCGACCGATGTGGTCGGCACGATGCCGCCTGTCTCGGTGATCGCGACGGCTTCGATGATCGCGACGTCGAGCTTGCCGAGCTGGCCGGCGCGCAACATTTCGACGGTCTCCGACAGATGCTGGTCGACGAACATCACGTCGCCGCGATTGATCGCCTTGCGCAACGTGTTGTCGACCTGGAACGGCAGACGGCGCGCGAGCACGCCCGCATCCGTCAACAGGCTGTCGACGCCATGACCCAGCGAGGCGCCCGTGATCAATGTGATACGCAGCGGCTTGCCTTCGCTGCGCGCGCGTTCGGCCAGCGCAACGGGAACCGCCTTTGCATCGCCCGCGCGCGTAAAGCCGCTCGCGCCGACGCGCATGCCATTGTCGATCAGCAGCGCTGCCTGCGCCGCCGATGTGATCTTGCCGCGCACCGCGGCGCAGCGAATCCGGTCTTCGTACATGATGAAAGTCTCTCCGATGTCACGCTCGCGAAAGCCGGAGTGCACGTCTTGTTGTCGGTGTGCGTCGTCCGGCTGCCGCTCGATTTCCGCTCAGCCCGCCTGATACGTCAGGCGGCCGCGCGATGCCGTTCTGGTCAGCTACCGAAATACATCACGCAGTAGCTCACGGGACCGACACACTCATCGGCCTTTTTCGCCCGTTTCACGACGGGACGCTGCGCTTCGGGTTGCGCGACGCTTGCTGCGTTCGCCTGTGCGACCTGTTGCGCGCTTTCGTCCGCCGGCGCCGTCTGCGCGTGCGCAAGCGCCGCGGCGGACAACGAACAGGCAATCAGGACCCACTTCAGCGCTTTCATTTCAATCTCTCCAGTTGTTTCAATGGCTGCGTAAGCAGTGATTCCAATATATGACTGAGATCGACGTGGATTAAGAGGGACGGCTGGAAGGCATTCTTCCTGGTTGCGGCAAGATCGGTTTGGGCGGAGATTGTCGCGTTTGCGCCGGGCGTCGTGCCGGCGCAAAAGACTGTTGTGTCGATTGCGCCGTTCGAGATTTGCCGGGATCAACGCGTATCGAATGGCGCGCCTTTGTCGAGCAGCGCCGTGCGGATGAAATGCAGGCAGCTGAGGATACGCTGCTGATCGTGACGTTTCTCGCGATCCGTGTGGACGGCTTCCAGCACTTGCTGCACCACCCGCATCGCCGCACGCACGGAGATTTGCGTTCGCTCGGCATGGGCACGGTCGGGCCGCTCGAACAGCTGCGCGAGATCGCGCGTGACGCGATCCAGAGACGGCTTCCATCGGGCGTGCGCGTCGCTTGCGTAGGTGGCACGCTCGATCTCGCTGCGCAGATCGATGGCGGCATGGCCGACTTCGAGCGTGACGAGCATCCATCTGAGCGCGTTGCGATGGCGTCGCGAGCGCTTCGGCAACAGCATGCGCAGCTGGTGCATCAGATCGTGCGTACTCGACTGGAAACGTTGCGCGAGGCCCGTCAGCGGCGCCGTGCACGCAAGCGTCACCTGGCCGCGCAAGTCGCCTTCGATACGCGCGATCAGCCACGGCATCTGCACCGGGAAGACGATCGCGGCGCCAATCGCCGTCACGAGCATCGACACGACGATCGCGATGCCGTTGTTGATCAGCAGATCGGGTGCGTAGGCCACGACGTTGTCGGGCGCGGCGAGCAGGCAGAAAAAGACTGTGAATCCGACGCCGTAACCCGCTGTCTTCGTCCGCGACGCGAAGAAGGTGCCGACGGCGAGCACGGGCGCGAGCATCGCGCACAGCAGCGGGAAACCATCGACGGCGGGATAGACGTAGCACGTGACCAGATAGCCGGCGAGCGTCGCGCACGCCGCGCCGACCGCCATCTGCAGCGCAAGCCGGACGGGGTTCGGCGCCGATGAAGTCAGCGCGCAGGTGAGCGCCGCGCCGATCACGGCCATGCCGCCGCTCGGCCAGTTCGTCGCGATCCAGAACGCGCTGATCGCGCCAACCACCGCCGCCGTGCGCGCGAACGTGCAAGCGACCACGAACGCATTGGTTCGGCTGACGTAGCGCACGGGCGGCCGCTCGCGCGCCGGATTGTGATTGGTCTCCAGCGACGCATACGTGTCGATGTAGCGAATGAACTCGACGACGAAGCGATACAGCAGTTCGCCCGCTGTATCGAAATCGGGCAGACATTGCGGCTCATCCGATTCCAGCGGACGGCGTGTCGCGCGCATTCTTACGGGCAGCGTCGCCTGAAAGGCTTTGAGTCTGATCGCGATGCGAGCGGCATCCGATGAATCGAAGCGGCGCTCTTTGTGTACACCGAGTAATTGCGAAAGCTCGTGAAAATACGGCGCAGTCGCTTGCACGACCTGGACAGACGGATTGCCGCGCAAACGCTTTCTCAACTGATGCAGCGCATGCAGTCGCGCGCAAATGTCCATGAACTCGTGGTTCAACCTTGCAAGCACCTGACTGCGCGAGCGCATGCCAGGGTCCTCGAAAGCGGCGAACGCGCGCGTGGCCTCGAAGCCCACGACTTCATCGACGAGGTCCGCGAAATAGCGCTCGGACGTGCCGCGCTCGACGGCCCCATCGAGCACGTTCATAGCGAAAGCAGTAAAATCGAGATGCCTCGATTGCAGTGCGTTTTGCAGCGCGAGGCTCGATCGACGCGGCACGATCAGCGCGCTGACAGCCGCCGAGCAGACAATGCCGATCGCCACTTCCGCGGCGCGCGTCAACGCGGCGAGGAACAGGCCATTCGGTTCCATCACGGTCGGAATGCCGATCAACGCCGCGGTATAGCCAGCCAGCACGAAGCCATACCAACGAAAATGCCGATACCGGACCGCCGCCGCCACGCACGCGCCCATCCAGGCCGTGATGCCGAGCATGTACAGCTCGGGCTGCTGCGCGAACAGCGCGCCCAGCAGCAGCGCGGCCAGCATGCCGACGAACGTTCCGACGATCCGATAGAAGCTCTTTGCCAGCACCATCCCGCTGAACGGCTGCATCAGAACGAACACCGTTGTCATCGCGGTGCGCGGTTGCTGCAGTTCGAGCAGCATCGCGATGCCCAGTGCGAGCAGCGCGGCCAATACCGTCTTGAACAGATGAAGCCAGATGAGGCCGTCGGTGGTCGCCCACTCCGCGCCGGCGTCGGCGATCGCACGCAGCATGCCAGCTCGCGATCCGAAAGTATCGGACGACACTTGCTTGATCGCATGCTGGCGTTTCATAGATTGATACCGCGCTGGGTCCTAGTCGGAGGAATGCGCGAAATGTCCTGACGCACGCCTGGCCTGAAAGCGCCGATTGTAGGAGCCGACAAAGCGTGGATTAACGGGAGGCGTCGGGAACGTCCCTTCCAGATCGCTCAACAATGGCGACCCGCGGCAGGCGGACAATAACGTTTTGATGTCGATCAAGAAGGATTGATGGATACGTTACAAAACATGCGAGTGTTCGTGCGCGTCGTCGAAGCGGGTAGCTTCACGGCAGCGGCGCAGTCACTCAATACGACGACGGGCGCGATGTCTCGTGCGGTTTCAGAACTCGAGGCGCATTTGCGGACGCGTCTGCTGAATCGATCGACACGGCGCCTCGCTTTGACGACTGCCGGTGAGACATATCTGAAGCGATGTCAGCAGATTCTTGCTGATATCGACAATGCCGAAGAGGAGGCGAGTGGCGCGCATGAGCGTCCGTCGGGCGTGCTGCGGATGCATAGCTTTGCGAGCATCGGGCAGCATTATGTGTTGCCGGCCATTTCGCGGTATCGCGCGCAGTATCCTGAAGTGGCCGTCGAACTGACGCTCTCGCAGCAGTTGCCCGATCTGTTCGAGGGAAGCGCCGATGTGGCTGTCGTGGGGGCGTCGACGCTGCCCAATTCGGATCTCGTGTCGCTCTTGCTTGGCACGACGTTCAGCATTCTGTGCGCGTCGCCTGCGTATATTCACGCACACGATGCGCCAAAAACGCCCGCCGATCTGCTGCATCATGACTGTCTGTTGCTCAAGACCCCCGCTTTTCCGACCAGCGAATGGACACTCGATGGCCCTAACGGCAGCGAAGTGCTGAATGTGAATGGGCCTGTGCAGGTGAATATCGCCGAATCGCTGATCGTCGCGATTCGTGAGGGAATTGGGATCGGGATATTGCCGTTGTACGCCGCCATCGATGGATTGCGGACAGGGTCACTCGTGCGCGTGTTGCCGGAGTACACGCTGCAGAAGATGAATGTTTATGCGCTGTATCCGTCGCGCAAGTTTATCGATGCGAAGACGCGGACCTGGGTGGAGTTTTTGCGGACGCATTTGCCGCAGGTTATTGCTCGCGATGTCGCGCTGCTGGAAGAAGTCGGCCGCCAGAATGTTGCCGCCGATGATGTACTGCGCACGAGTGAAGGTAGCGTTGCTACACGGCGGGTTAAGTCGTGAGGTGAGATGCGTGGCCGGCGGGTTTGCGTTGTTGGCTGGGTCGTCGGCTGAGCAGGATCTGCGTA
The DNA here is from genome assembly GCF_002902945.1 of Paraburkholderia caribensis. NCBI lineage: Bacteria > Pseudomonadati > Pseudomonadota > Betaproteobacteria > Burkholderiales > Burkholderiaceae > Paraburkholderia > Paraburkholderia caribensis. The sequence goes on along the minus strand of NZ_CP026102.1, from coordinate 869,496 downwards.
TGACAGTTGTCTGTCGACAAGGCGGTGTTGTTACGGCTATCGCGTGACGGTTATACGGCGTGATGTCGACGGGGGACGATGGGGATAATTGCGGCTCTTGGCAGGGCCGCTGGCTCGACATTAAAAACATGTGCCCCAAACGCCAAGACCCCGCTTTTGAGGGCGGGGTCTTGTCTTGGGTAAGGAGCCTGACGATTACCTACTTTCACACGGGCAATCCGCACTATCATCGGCGTGGAGTCGTTTCACGGTCCTGTTCGGGATGGGAAGGGGTGGTACCGACTCGCTATGGTCATCAGGCATGACGGGTTGCTGCGTCGCGCTGGAGGTTGGGTAACCTGGTCGCGCCACAGCCAATCGGGAAGAAGCGTAAAGAGGGTATGGGGTTGTGTTGTTTCTGGCACAACACCGATCTCAACCTGATGCGTAAAACACACCGGTTATAGGATCAAGCCTTACGGGCAATTAGTATCAGTTAGCTTAACGCATTACTGCGCTTCCACACCTGACCTATCAACGTCCTGGTCTTGAACGACCCTTCAAGGGGCTCGAAGCCCCGGGGATATCTCATCTCAAGGCGAGTTTCCCGCTTAGATGCTTTCAGCGGTTATCTCTTCCGAACATAGCTACCCGGCGATGCCACTGGCGTGACAACCGGTACACCAGAGGTTCGTCCACTCCGGTCCTCTCGTACTAGGAGCAGCCCCCTTCAAATATCCAGCGCCCACGGCAGATAGGGACCAAACTGTCTCACGACGTTTTAAACCCAGCTCACGTACCTCTTTAAATGGCGAACAGCCATACCCTTGGGACCGGCTACAGCCCCAGGATGAGATGAGCCGACATCGAGGTGCCAAACACCGCCGTCGATATGAACTCTTGGGCGGTATCAGCCTGTTATCCCCAGAGTACCTTTTATCCGTTGAGCGATGGCCCTTCCATACAGAACCACCGGATCACTATGACCTGCTTTCGCACCTGCTCGACTTGTCGGTCTCGCAGTTAAGCACGCTTATGCCATTGCACTATCAGCACGATTTCCGACCGTACCTAGCGTACCTTCGTACTCCTCCGTTACACTTTGGGAGGAGACCGCCCCAGTCAAACTGCCCACCATGCACTGTCCCCGACCCGGATCACGGGCCAAGGTTAGAACCTCAAACAAACCAGGGTGGTATTTCAAGGACGGCTCCACTGAAACTAGCGTTCCAGCTTCATAGCCTCCCACCTATCCTACACAGATCGGTTCAAAGTCCAATGCAAAGCTACAGTAAAGGTTCATGGGGTCTTTCCGTCTAGCCGCGGGGAGATTGCATCATCACAAACACTTCAACTTCGCTGAGTCTCGGGAGGAGACAGTGTGGCCATCGTTACGCCATTCGTGCAGGTCGGAACTTACCCGACAAGGAATTTCGCTACCTTAGGACCGTTATAGTTACGGCCGCCGTTTACCGGGACTTCAATCAAGAGCTTGCACCCCATCATTTAATCTTCCGGCACCGGGCAGGCGTCACACCCTATACGTCCACTTTCGTGTTTGCAGAGTGCTGTGTTTTTATTAAACAGTCGCAGCCACCAGTTTATTGCAACCCCTTCACCCTTCGCCCGCAGGGGCGTCAAGCTACAGGGGCGTACCTTATCCCGAAGTTACGGTACCAATTTGCCGAGTTCCTTCTCCCGAGTTCTCTCAAGCGCCTTAGAATACTCATCTCGCCCACCTGTGTCGGTTTGCGGTACGGTCAATGTGAAACTGAAGCTTAGAGGCTTTTCCTGGAACCCCTTCCGATTGCTTCGCTCCCGAAGGAGCTCGCGCCACGCCCTTGAATTCCGTGCCCGGATTTGCCAGAGCACCTTCTCCAACGCAGCGACCGGGACTTCCAACACCCGGACAACCTTCCGCGATCCGTCCCCCCATCGCATTTCACACTGGTGCAGGAATATTGACCTGCTTCCCATCAGCTACGCATTTCTGCCTCGCCTTAGGGGCCGACTCACCCTACGCCGATGAACGTTGCGTAGGAAACCTTGGGCTTACGGCGAGGGGGCCTTTCACCCCCTTTATCGCTACTCATGTCAGCATTCGCACTTCCGATACCTCCAGCACGCTTTTCAACGCACCTTCGCAGGCTTACGGAACGCTCTCCTACCATGCGTGCAATGCACGCATCCGCAGCTTCGGTATATGACTTAGCCCCGTTACATCTTCCGCGCAGGACGACTCGATCAGTGAGCTATTACGCTTTCTTTAAAGGGTGGCTGCTTCTAAGCCAACCTCCTGACTGTTTTAGCCTTCCCACTTCGTTTCCCACTTAGTCATATTTGGGGACCTTAGCTGGCGGTCTGGGTTGTTTCCCTCTTGACACCGGACGTTAGCACCCGATGTCTGTCTCCCGTGATTGCACTCTTCGGTATTCGGAGTTTGCTATGGCGAAGTAATCCGCAATGGACCCTTCAACCATGACAGTGCTCTACCCCCGAAGGTGATACACGAGGCACTACCTAAATAGTTTTCGGAGAGAACCAGCTATTTCCAGGTTTGTTTAGCCTTTCACCCCTATCCACAGCTCATCCCCTAACTTTTCAACGTTAGTGGGTTCGGACCTCCAGTACGTGTTACCGCACCTTCATCCTGGCCATGGATAGATCACCTGGTTTCGGGTCTACACCCAGCGACTGAATCGCCCTGTTCGGACTCGCTTTCGCTACGCCTGCCCTAATCGGTTAAGCTCGCCACTGAATGTAAGTCGCTGACCCATTATACAAAAGGTACGCCGTCACCCCTTGCGAGGCTCCGACTGTTTGTATGCATGCGGTTTCAGGATCTGTTTCACTCCCCTCCCGGGGTTCTTTTCGCCTTTCCCTCACGGTACTGGTTCACTATCGGTCGATCACGAGTATTTAGCCTTGGAGGATGGTCCCCCCATCTTCAGACAGGATTTCACGTGTCCCGCCCTACTTGTCGTACACCTAGTTCTTCCTCGCTGTTTTCGCCTACGGGGCTATCACCCACTATGGCCGCACTTTCCAGAGCGTTTGGCTAACAACGAAGATAAAGAGTACAGGCTGGTCCCATTTCGCTCGCCACTACTTTGGGAATCTCGGTTGATTTCTGTTCCTGCGGTTACTTAGATGTTTCAGTTCACCGCGTTCGCTTCACATGGCCTATGTATTCAGCCATGGATACTCCATAAGGAGTGGGTTTCCCCATTCGGATATCGGTGGATCAAAGCTCGTTTGCCAGCTCCCCACCGCTTTTCGCAGGCTACCGCGTCCTTCATCGCCTGTGATCGCCAAGGCATCCACCACATGCACTTGTTCGCTTGACCCTATAACGGGTGTGTCTCGTCGTGTTGCCACGACAGACTCACTCGCTACAGGCTGAGTATTCGCGTTGTGCCGTATTCCAGGTTCGTCTTTCGATGAACTCAAAAAATACATTGATACAATCACAACCCTGATTCACCTACTCGCGCGCCCATCTCTAAGCACGCTTTCGTGAATCTCTTTACTACTTCTTCCTGATTGTTAAAGAACGACAGCCGATACAAGGCGCTATGCCTTACATCACTCGCTGACTGGCTCAATCGCCAATGCATAAGGCTCAGTTCGCACTGAACACTAGGCATTGAGGATTGGTGGAGGATGACGGGATCGAACCGACGACCCCCTGCTTGCAAAGCAGGTGCTCTCCCAGCTGAGCTAATCCCCCAGTCATACAGTACACAGGGGGTTTCGCGATCAGCCACCGCAGACAAGACGCTGGTGGGTCTGGATGGATTCGAACCATCGACCCCCGCCTTATCAAGACGGTGCTCTAACCGACTGAGCTACAGACCCCTGAGCCTGTCTTCAATTAACAGCCGACAAGTGTGAGCGCTCAACTTGTGAAACGCTAAAGCTCTGGAAAGGAGGTGATCCAGCCGCACCTTCCGATACGGCTACCTTGTTACGACTTCACCCCAGTCATGAATCCTACCGTGGTGACCGTCCTCCTTGCGGTTAGACTAGCCACTTCTGGTAAAACCCACTCCCATGGTGTGACGGGCGGTGTGTACAAGACCCGGGAACGTATTCACCGCGGCATGCTGATCCGCGATTACTAGCGATTCCAGCTTCACGCAGTCGAGTTGCAGACTGCGATCCGGACTACGATCGGTTTTCTGGGATTGGCTCCACCTCGCGGCTTGGCAACCCTCTGTTCCGACCATTGTATGACGTGTGAAGCCCTACCCATAAGGGCCATGAGGACTTGACGTCATCCCCACCTTCCTCCGGTTTGTCACCGGCAGTCTCCCTAGAGTGCTCTTGCGTAGCAACTAGGGACAAGGGTTGCGCTCGTTGCGGGACTTAACCCAACATCTCACGACACGAGCTGACGACAGCCATGCAGCACCTGTGTTACGGCTCCCTTTCGGGCACCCTCACCTCTCAGCAAGGTTCCGTACATGTCAAGGGTAGGTAAGGTTTTTCGCGTTGCATCGAATTAATCCACATCATCCACCGCTTGTGCGGGTCCCCGTCAATTCCTTTGAGTTTTAATCTTGCGACCGTACTCCCCAGGCGGTCAACTTCACGCGTTAGCTTCGTTACCAAGTCAATGAAGACCCGACAACTAGTTGACATCGTTTAGGGCGTGGACTACCAGGGTATCTAATCCTGTTTGCTCCCCACGCTTTCGTGCATGAGCGTCAGTATTGGCCCAGGGGGCTGCCTTCGCCATCGGTATTCCTCCACATCTCTACGCATTTCACTGCTACACGTGGAATTCTACCCCCCTCTGCCATACTCTAGCCCGCCAGTCACCAATGCAGTTCCCAGGTTAAGCCCGGGGATTTCACATCGGTCTTAGCGAACCGCCTGCGCACGCTTTACGCCCAGTAATTCCGATTAACGCTTGCACCCTACGTATTACCGCGGCTGCTGGCACGTAGTTAGCCGGTGCTTATTCTTCCGGTACCGTCATCCCGCCCCTGTATTAGAGAAGCGGTTTTCTTTCCGGACAAAAGTGCTTTACAACCCGAAGGCCTTCTTCACACACGCGGCATTGCTGGATCAGGGTTGCCCCCATTGTCCAAAATTCCCCACTGCTGCCTCCCGTAGGAGTCTGGGCCGTGTCTCAGTCCCAGTGTGGCTGGTCGTCCTCTCAGACCAGCTACAGATCGTCGCCTTGGTAGGCCTTTACCCCACCAACTAGCTAATCTGCCATCGGCCGCCCCTTGAGCGCGAGGTCCGAAGATCCCCCGCTTTCCTCCACAGAGCGTATGCGGTATTAATCCGGCTTTCGCCGGGCTATCCCCCACTCCAGGACACGTTCCGATGTATTACTCACCCGTTCGCCACTCGCCGCCAGGGTTGCCCCCGCGCTGCCGTCCGACTTGCATGTGTAAGGCATGCCGCCAGCGTTCAATCTGAGCCAGGATCAAACTCTTCAGTTCAAACCTGTTACTGTTTTTCGGTTCATCTAAGAACCGGTCGCTCACTCAAAATCACTGACGAAAGATCTGCGCTGGGCCTTTCAACCCAGTCAAACCTTCCTCAATTTCTTCCGTGTGAGACTCGATTACTTTCGCTATCAGTGACCCGAAGATCACCGCGCGCTTCGTCATCGAGCGCCCACACTTATCGGCTGTTGATTGTTAAAGAACATTCGCGGGAAGCGCCTTGCTTTCACCACGTTGCTGCCTCAGCAGCAGAGAAACGAGATTATGAAGAACCTTTTTCGCTTCGTCAACCGGTTTTTTTAACTTCCCAACCCGCCGACTCCACCGGAAAGCCCCGTCAATGCTGGCTCTCCCGCCTTCCTCGTTTGCTTCGCGCCGCGTTGGCCGCAGCGCGAAAGACCGGAATTCTAGACACTTGCATGCGGGGTTGCAAGTGGTTTTTTGATGTGCGTAAAACGCATGACATATGAGGCAAGTACACGCGCCCTGCCTGTGCAGATATACGTCAAAGGCCAGCATGCCTCTCCATCACGCGCGAGACGACATTCAGATAGTGATCGAGATCCGGCGTGGCGCGATTCGCTTCCTTCGCGAGATCGTCCCAGCGACGCAAACGCAGCGCGTCCTCGGCAAATGGCTTCTTCAGGAACGCCTGCGCCTCGTCGTCACTGAATATGCCGCCCTGCAGTTCGAGACTGCGCACGGAATCCACTGACAACTTCCCAAAGTACGCCGCATCGATAGCGCACAGGCAGCGCTTTGCATCGACGTGCAGCCGAATCGGCTCCAGCACCGCTTCCGGCAGCACCGGCCGCAAGAACGGCAACGCAAAGTATTGATGCAGATCGTCGATACCGCGCGCGGTCGGCGTCTCGCCCTGCCGGTTCAGCAAATGCCCGAGGTCGTGCAGAAACGCCGCCGCAATCAGCTCATCGGCGGCGCCTTCGGATTCCGCCAGCGCACCGCTTTGCAATGCATGCTCGAGCTGCGTCACCGGCTCGCCGCTATAGGCAAGCTGCCCGTGCGCTTCGAACAGTCCGCGAATGTCGTCGAGATTCAGTGCCACGACATCACTCCCACGGAAGAGAAAAGGTCTTGAGATTGGTGAAGCTCTTCATCGCTTCCTGCACGCCTTCCTTGTATCCGAGCCCCGAATCCTTGATGCCGCCGAACGGCGTCAGCTCGACGCGATACCCGGGCACTTCCCACACGTTCACCGTGCCGACGCGCAGTTCGTTGATAAAGCGCGGAATCGCGTCCTGCCGGTTCGTGCACAGTCCGCACGACAAACCGAACGGCGTGCCGTTGCTGATACGGATCGCGTCTTCGATCGTGTCGAAGGTGATGATCGGCGAGACGGGGCCGAACGTTTCCTCGCGAATCAGCGTCATCGACGGATCGACCTGATCGACGACCGTCGGCGCGTACAACGCGCCCTTGCGCTGATTGCCCGTCAACAGGCGCGCGCCGTGCGCGACGGCCTCGTTCACGCGCGCTTCGAATAGACGCGCCGCGTCGGCGTCGATCACGGTGCCCATCTGGTTCGACGTATCGAACGGATCGCCGTACGTCCATTCGCGTGTTTTCTCGACGACCAGCTCGGTGAAGCGCGCCGCGATGCTCTTCTGCACGATGATCCGCTTGACGGCCGTACAGCGCTGCCCCGAGTTCTTGTACGAACCCTGCACGGCGAGCGTGGCCGCGCGTTCGATATCCGCGTCTTCGAGCACGATCAGCGGATCGTTGCCGCCGAGCTCCAGCACCACGCGCCGGTAACCCGCGCGCTCGGCGATATGCTTGCCGATCGCCACGCCGCCCGTAAAGGTGACGAGTTCGGCGAGCGGATTCGTGATCAGTTCGTCGGCGATTTCGCGCGGGTCGCCCGTCAGCACCTGCAGCATCGGCGCAGGCAAGCCGGCTTCATACAGAATATCGGCGAGATAAAAGGCCGACAGCGGCACCTTCTCCGACGGCTTCAGGATCACGCGATTATTCGTCGCGATGGAAGGTGCGATCTTGTGCGCGACCTGGTTCATCGGGTGATTGAACGGCGTGATTGCGACGATCACGCCCGCGAGCGGATCGCGCTGCGTGAACACGCGCCGCTTCTTGCCGTGCGGCGTCAGATCGCAAGAGAAGCTCTGGCCGTCGTCGCGCAGCGCTTCGATCGACGCGAACTTCAGCACGTCGGCGACCCGCCCGATCTCATAGCGAGAGTCCTGCTTCGACAAGCCCGATTCGAGCGAGATCAGATCCGACGCCGCTTCGAGCCGCTCGCGCAGCAAGTTGCCCGCGCGCTCGAGGATCTGCGAGCGCTCGTAACGCGAGAGCGTCGCCTGATAAGCGGACGCGTATTCGAAAGCGGCGCGCACGTCGTCGACGCTCGCCATCGGCACCGTGCCGACGCGCATGCCCGAATACGGATCGAACACGTCGAGCGTGCGTGCGCGGGCCGCGCGCTCGCCCTTCAAACGCAGCGCTTCCGCACGAAACGCGGGATGGTCGTTGGACTGCAGGATTGCGTTCATGAGGCCGCCACATTGTTTAACGCAAGGTCGAACACGTCGAAATTGCGTAGACGCTTGCCCGCGACGCGTGCTTCGTCGATGCGTCGATTGAAGATCAGCGGTACGACCTGCTCCGAGATACCGCCGTGCGAACGCAGCGGCACGGTCAAGCCCGACAGGTCATGTTCATCGCGGCGCGTGCCGAGCGCCGTATTCTTTTTGCTGACGACGACGATGTCGCCCACGCGGTCGTTCGGCAACTCGAAGCGCTCGCACGCCGCCTGGTTGTCGAGCACGACTTCGATGTCCTTCAAGCCGCCAAGGCGTTCGATCAACTGCCGCGCGTTTGCATCGCGCGGCAGATAGATCGTCGCGAATGAACCGAGCGCGCCGTGGTGCACCACGTAGGGATCGGTGATCGGCAGAATCACGCGGGCCGCGCGGGGGCCGAGCCATTCGTCCATCACGTCCTGCAAATAGATCACGTTCGGCTCGCCCGTGCGCGGATCGTGCTTCGCGTTCATGCCGTGGTCGGCGGTGAGGCCGATCACCCAGCCGAGCGCGTCGAGTTGCGCCAGATAGCCGTCCATCATTGCGTAGAACGCGTTCGCGCCTTCCGTGCCGGGCGCCCACTTGTGCTGGATGTAGTCGGTGGTCGACAGATACATCAGGTCGAGCTTGCGCGTCTGCGCGAGCCGCACGCCCGCCGCGAACACGAACTCGGACAGCCCCGCGCTGTACACGTCGGGCACGGGAAGACCGACCAGCCCGAGCACGTCGTCGATGCCGTTCTCCTCGAGCGTCACCTTGTCGGCCTTTTCCGCCGAAAAGCAGATGCCCTTCATCTTGTTGCCCAGCAGACGGCGCAGCTTGTCTTTGGCCGTCACGACGGCGACGGCGGCACCCGCGTCGGCGGCAGCGGCCAGCAGCGTCGGCGCACGCAGATAGCCGGGGTCGTTCATCATGACTTCGGCGCCCTTGCCTTCGTTGGCCTGCGGGTCCCAGAAGTAGTTGCCGCAGATGCCGTGCACCGAGGGCGGCACGCCGCAGACAATCGACAGGTTGTTCGGGTTGGTGAACGACGGAATCACGCAGTCGCCCTTGAACGCCGCGCCGTCGCGCAACATCTTGCCGATATACGGCGCCACGCCCGCTTTCACAGCCGCTTCCAGATAGTCGTACTCGCAGCCGTCGACACACACGACCACCGTCGGCTTGACGGGCAGCCGGTAGCTGCGGCCATTCACTTCAACACTGCGTTCGAATTGGATTGCCATTGCACTCTTCCCTGCGCGTCGCCGACGCGTGTTCTTGATTCGTTCAGGCCCGTTCAGGCGAGCAGCGCGCTCAAGCCGTCATTGCCTTCGTCCGTTCCGTTCGACGCGCGCGGCACGGCAATGCCCTGCGCGGCCTCATGCGCGCGCTGCCTGCCGCCGTCCACGTGCGCGAGCATCAGTTGCGCGGCTTCGTCCGCGTTGCGCGCGGCGAGCGCCGCGAGAATCGCGCGATGCTCGGCGAGCGAGCGCTCCATCGCATCACCCCGCACGCCCAGCGCGGCGCGCCGGAACAGACTCAATTCACCCACCAGCCTGCGATACGTCTCGTACAACTTGCCGTTGCCCGCTGTCGCGACAATCGCGTCGTGAAACGCGACGTTCGCGCGCGCATAGGCGTCGTGATCGCGGGCATCGAGCGCGGCGCGCATGGCGTCGACATGCGCGCGCAGCGCCGCCAGTTGCGCGGCATCGATACGCGATGCCAGCATCCGGCACGCCGCCTCTTCGAGCACCGCGCGCACCGCGTAGATTTCGTCGGCTTCCGCCAGCGACACGGTCCGCACGAACACGCCACGGTTCTTCTCGTTGCGCACCAGCCCCGCCTGCTCCAACGCGCGAAACGCCTCGCGCACCGGACCGCGCGACACCTGCAGCCGTGTGGCCCATTCCGTTTCGTTCAGCTTGTCGCCGGGCGCCAGCTTGCCGTCGACGATGTGCCGCTCGATCTCGTCGCGCACCAGCGCCGTCAGCGAATGCCGCCTGACCACATCGATCCGATCGCCCGGGTCAATTTCCATATTTTCGGTCATTTCGACAATATTTGCCACATCTACATGCGTGGTGTGCCGACCTCGACACACCTCACGAAAAATCAGGAAACGTTGACGGTCAGTCCACGCGGCGACGCGGCACGCGGGCGGCAATCAGCACCAGCGCGGCAAGCGACGCGATCAGCAGAATCAGCGACAGCGCCGACGCCGGCAGGTAATAGCCGCGCTCGACCTGTCCAACCACGACGATTGGCACCGTGGCGAAGCCCGGCGGATAAACGGTGAGCGTTGCGCCGAGTTCACCGAGCGACAGCGCGAAGCCCAGCGCGAGCGACGCGCGGATCGCGGGCACCAGCTGCGGCAGCACGACACGGCGCAGCACCATCGACGGCGGCGCACCGAGGCTCGCAGCCGCCTCGCGCAATACGGTCAGCTCGGGCCGCAGCGCGGCCGCCGCGCAGCGATAGCAAAACGGCAACACCAGCGCGAGCTGAACGAACACGACGATGGCAGCGGAACTCGACAGATCGAGGGGCTTCTTGTGATACGCGATCAGCACGGCCAGACCGAGCACGACGCTCGGCACGCCGTTGGGCACCATGGCGATCGTGTCGACGAGCGCGCCGAGGCCGCGCCGGTCGCGCCCTTCGAGCGCAAGCGCGAGCCACAGGCCCAGAATCGTGCCGAGGATCGCGACGCCGAAGCCGATCTGAAGGCTGGTCACGAGTGCATCGAAATCGCTGCCGCCGAGCCGCTCGAACCAGCGCATGCTGAAGCCGTCCGGCAGGATCGTGCCCGACCAGTGCGCGGCCACGCTCGACAGCGCGACCACGATCACGGGCAGCACGAACAGCCAGAAGCACAACAGCGCGGCGAACCCCATGAACAGCCCGCCCGCGACGCGCGCGACGAATCCGTGTTGAACGGGCCGCGCGCGATGCGGCACGGCGGGCAGCACGGTTTGATCGAGATCGGACATTACTTCGCTCCTCGCACCTTGCGCTTGTTGACCTGGCGATACAGCGCATACAACGACAGCGACATTGCCAGCATCACGACGGCGCCGGCGGCGGCAGTGGGCAGATCGAGATCGACGGTGGCCGAACTGTAGATCGCCACGGGCAGCGTGATCAGATGCGCGCTGCCGAGCACGAGCAGAATGCCGAACTCATTGAGCGTCAGCAGAAAGCACAGAATCGTGCCCGCGGCGATACCCGGCCAGGCGAGCGGCACGATCACGCGCAACGCAACCATCCAGCCGTTCGCGCCGAGGCTGCGCGCGGCTTCGATCAGACGCATGTCGAGCGTCGCGAACGACGCAAGGGTTGGACGCACGACGAACGGCGCGTAGAACACCACTTCCGCGAGAATCACGCCGCCGATGCCGAACAGGAAGTCGAGCGGCGGCGCTTCGAGATGAAAGAGCCGTTGCAGCCCGATACTGACGGAGCCTTGCGAGCCGTACAGAAAGATCAGCGTGAACGCGACGAGGAACGACGGGAACGCGACGAACAGTTCCAGAAACCGCGTGACGAGCCGCGCGCCCGGAAACGGCTTGAAGAACAGCAGCGACGCGAGCGCCACGCCGAGCAGCGACGCAAGCCCGGCGCTGGCGAACAGAATCCACAGCGTCGTGCCGATCACGCCGCTCGTCTCCGGGTTCCGGAAAAACGTCGAATAAGCGTGAAAGCCCAGTCCATGCTCGCCCGACAGGCTCAGCAACACGAGCCGCACGAGCGGATAAATCACGAGCGGGCCGAGCACGAAAATAGCGAGAAACGCCAGATGCCATTGCGACAGGCGCTCGCGCCGGCGCTTTGCGGCCGCGTGCGAGGCGGCCGTCGCGGCGCGGCGGGCGTCAGCCGCTTGCGCGAGCGCGTCGGAGCCGGCGTCAGGGCTGAATAAGGACGACATCGTCTGCCTCGTAACGCAGGGAGATCCGCGCGCCCTTTTCGGGCGTCATGCCGGTGCCGCGCTGCATCGACACCTGCACGGGTTCGTTGGGCATCGCGTCGAGGGCGACCTGGACGGCCAGCACCGAGCCATACCATTCGACCGTCGAAATCGTGCCGTGCAACTGGCCTTCGCCGAGCGGCACGATACGCATCGCCTCGGGACGCAGACACGCGACGCGCTCGCGCTCGCTGTAACGCGCATCACCGAGTGCAAATGCGACGCTCGGCGGCAGCAGATTGGCCGCGCCTAGATAGCGCGCCACGAAGGCGTCGTTCGGCTGGTCGTACAGTTCCTGCGGCGTGCCGAGCTGCGCGATCTGGCCTTCGCGCATCAGCAGCGTGCGGTCGGACAGCACGAGCGCGTCGTCCTGGTCGTGCGTCACGCAGACGATGGTCAGATTCGGCAGGCGCTCATGCAGCGCCTTCAGTTCGGAGCGCACCGACGCGCGCAGATTGGCGTCGAGCGCGGAAAGCGGTTCGTCGAGCAGCAGCACATCCGGCTCGATCACGAGCGCACGCGCCAGCGCCACGCGCTGCTGCATGCCGCCCGACAGTTGCGCGGGCATCACGTGGCCGGCGTCGCCGAGTTGCACCAGCTTTAGCGCATCGGCGACACGCCGCGCGATTTCCTTCGTCGAGATCCGGCGCGCGCGCAGACCGAATGCGACGTTCTCGAACACGGACAAATGCGGAAACAGCGCATAGCTCTGGAACAGCAGCCCCAGATTGCGCTTGTGCGGCGGCACATGCGTGAGGTCGCGGCCCGCGACCGTCAACGTGCCGGCAAGGCCGTCCGCCTCGATGAAACCGGCGATGAAGCGCAGCAACGTCGTCTTGCCGCAGCCGCTGCGGCCGAGCACGGTCAACAGTTCGCCGCGCTCGATCGTCAGCGACAGATCGTCGAGCACCGTGCGCGAGCCGAAGCGCACGGTCAGATGTTCGATCTGCACGCCGCCCGGCGCGCCCGTCTGCGCGACGCCTTGCGCGCGCGGCGTGGCGACTGGCGCGCCCGAATCCGCGAGAGTTGCAGTGTTCACCGGGCCATCCTCCTGCGTTGGTGACTTTGGTTTTGGCGCATGCTAGCGCCAGCATGCTTTTTTGCGCGGCGGGACGAGCGTTTCAACGAGCATCGCGCCGCGCCTTCCATCCGATGCTTCGATTACTTCGGCTTGACGACTTCGAGCTGCTTGCCCGAACTGCCGATCACTTCGCCCTTCCAGCGGGCCGTCCAGTCAGCCTTCTTCGCCATCACCTGGTTCCAGTCGACGGGGATCAGCTTCACGCCCGCGATTGCCTGCTTGACGGCTGCGCCGTTCTTGCCCGAAAGCGCAACGTCGGTGCGGCCCGGAATGCCGAAGATGTCCGGCACCTTCGATTGCACTTCCGTCGACATCAGATAGTCGATCAGCTTCTTACCCGCGGCCTGGTTCGGGCCGTTCTTGATGAGCGCAATGGCGTACGGCAACTGGAACGTGGTCGGCTGGCCGCCCGCATCGGCTGCGAGGAAGATCGGCTTGATCGACAGGCCGCCGTTGGCAGCGTCGTCGAGATCCATCTGCAGGTCGCCGTTCGCCACCGCGATTTCGTTACGCGAAAGCAGCACGTCGAGGTAGCCCGTGCCCTTGGTGTGGAACTTGGCGCTCTGCTCGAGCTTCTTCAGGTAGTCGAAGGCCTTGTCTTCGCCCATCAGCGAAGTGGTCAGGATGATCACGGCCATGCCGTCGCCCGCCGTTGCCGGGTTGGAGTAGGCGACCTTGCCGCTGTAGTCAGGATGCAGCAGATCCGCGAACGTCTTCGGCTGGTTCTTCACCACTTCCGGGTTGATCGCGAACGAGAAATAGTTGTTCACGAACGTCGCCCACGCGCCATCCGACGCCTTCGCGATGGCGGGCACGTTCTTGTAGTTCACGCTCTCGTAGTTCTGCAGCAAGCCCGATTGCGCCGCCGTCTGGATGAACGGCGGCAGCGTGACGAGCACGTCGGCCTTCGGCGCGTCCTTTTCGACGGTTGCGCGGTTCACGACTTCGCCGCTGCCTGCCGTCACGATGTTGACCTTCACGCCTTCCTGCTTCTCGAACGCGGGCAGCACGTCCTTGTAGAGATTTTCGAGGCCGTCAGCCGTGTACAGCACGACCGCGCCCGCCGCGTGCGCGGACATCGCGCCGCCGAACGCGGCTGCCGCGACCAGCGCGGGCAGCAGCTTGCGAGCCGTCTGGCCAATACGACCAACGCGGCCCGTCGAGCGAAGGTGATCCGTCTTTTTCATGTCGTTCTCTCCGAAAGGCAAAAACCTGTGGGTAACCCGTTAGTGGTGGTGTCCGGACCGCGCTTCGGGCGCGCGGTCCGCCTGACGTCGCGGCCGGGAGCCGCAGAGATTGCAGATTGCTGACAACTTTTTTTGCGGCGTTTGCGCCAAGGCATCCCTCCGACGATTACGCGTTGCTGGCTGCCTTGCCTGAATGGGCCCGGCAAGGATCGTCTTTTTTTGTGACACGGACGTGAAGATTCTGCCGATTTCCACAAAATGACACAAATAGCCAATAATATGCAAAGCAGCCGTCAATACAACTGCCGATGCAATGTGCGCCCGCAACGGCGCAACCGATCCATTCGAAGGAGGCTCTGTGATTTCTGGAAACGACCCGATCCTGCTCACGCCGGGACCGCTGACGACCTCGCCCGTCACGCGTCAGTCGATGCTGCGCGACTGGGGATCGTGGGACACCGCATTCAACCGCATGACGCACAGCGTCTGCGCCGATCTCGTCGAGATCGTACATGGCGAAAATGACTACGTGTGCGTGCCGCTCCAGGGCAGCGGCACGTTCGCCGTCGAAGCGGCGCTCGGCACGCTGGTGCCGCGCGACGGCCGCGTGCTGGTGCCGAACAACGGCGCTTATTGCGCGCGCATCATCAAGGTGCTGCAGCGCATGGGCATCGCGTATGTGGAACTGCCGCTGCGCGAAGACGAACCCGTGAGCGCCGCCGCGATCGAAGACGCGTTCGACGGCGACCCGCGTATCACGCACGTCGCCCAGGTGCATCTGGAGACGAGCGCGGGCCTGCTCAATCCGCTCGACGCGATCGCCGCCGTCTGCAAGCACCACGGCAAGTGCCTGATCGTCGACGCGATGAGTTCGTTCGGCGCGCTGCCCATCGACTTGCGCGGCAGCGGCATCGACGCGCTGGTGTCGGCCAGCGGCAAGTGTCTGGAAGGCGTGCCCGGCATGGGCTTCGTGATCGTGCGGCGCAGCGTGCTCGAAGGGTGCGAAGGCCGTTCGCCGTCGCTCGCGCTGGACCTGTACGACCAGTTCGCATACATGCAAAAGACCACACAATGGCGCTTTACGCCACCGACGCATGTGGTTGCCGCGCTGCGCACGGCGCTGGACCAGTTCATCGCGCAAGGCGGTCAGCCCGCGCGCGGCGCGCGCTATGCGAGCAACTGCGCGGCGCTGGTCGACGGCATGAAGGCGCTCGGCTTCGAGACGTTTCTGCCGGCGGACGCGCAGGCGCCCGTGATCGTCACGTTCCACGCGCCGCGCGATCCGAAGTGGCAATTTGTGCAGTTTTATGCAGCTGTGCGCGAGGCCGGGTACATCCTCTATCCGGGCAAGCTGACGCAAGTGGAGACGTTCCGCGTCGGCTGCATCGGCGCGATCGACACGAACGAGATGCACAACGCCGTTGCCGCGATCGGCCGGACGCTGGCGAGCCTCGGCATCAGCGTGAAGTAAACGAGGCGGTAGCAATGCGAAGCGCGACACTCACGCGATCAGGATTTCGGGGCCGCGCGCGGTGATCGCCTTCGCGAGCGCGCGGTCGGGCGCAAGTTCCGTGACGACGTAACGCGCCTTCTCCATCCCTTCGATGCGTACGGGTGTCACGCGGCCGAACTTGGAATTGTCGGCGACGACGATGACTGTATTGCCCGCGCCGATCATCCGGCTGCGCACTTCTGCCGCCATGCGCGAGTAATCGGAGAGTTGTGCGTCGGGCGTGATGCCGCCCGCGCCGATCAGCGCGAAGTCCGCGTGATAGTGCGACAGCTGGGTGATCGTATCGAGGCCGAAGGCGGCGTCTTCGTTGTCCGACAGTTCGCCGCCGAGCAGCGTCACGCGGTTGTCGTTGCGCCGGCCGAGCAGCAGCGCGATGCGCCAGTCGTTCGTGTAGACGGTGAGCCGGTGGCGGTCGGTCAACGCGCGTGCGGCCGCGTGCGTCGTGCTGCCCGAATCAATGATGACCGACGCGCCGTCCGGCACCAGTTGCGCCGCGCGCTCGCCGATTGCGCGCTTCGCGCTGGCGTTGGCGGCGTCGCGCGTATCGAGGTCCGGCTCGCGCCGGTCGCTCGACAGTGCGCCGCCGTGGGTGGTCACGATCAGACCGCGCTCGGCGAGCGCGTTCAGATCGCGGCGGATGGTCTCGCGCGATACGTTGAGCTCGCGAACCAGCTCGGCGACCGATAGTGCGCCCGTCTTCGTGACCTGCGCCAGAATATATTGATGACGTTGTTCTGCCAGCATCGGTTGTGTTGGCCGCTGCAAGGCGGCGAGCGTGTATTCAAGGATCGGGCAAGCCCGCGCCGTATTGTATTACGCATGGCGGCACGGCGCGGAGGGAACGTGTGCTGGCTGTGGGCTGACTGTGGGCTGGCTGTAGGCTGGCCGTGGGGCTTCGTTGGCTTGCCGTTGGCGGACGGCAGGCGTATGCCGTTCCTATGCCCCTCATCTGCCCTGAACAGCCCGCGCCGTAACGCTGCCGATGTTCCGCGCGCCGCATCCCTGCTAATCTGAGCGGTCTTCTCTCGCATCGCCGATGCGCTCGAACCAACCGCCGATGCCTCCTCTGTTTCGCCGACTACGACTGCTGTTCCACGCGTTGCGCTATGGCGCGCGGCTCATCTGGCTAGCCGCGCCCGAGCATCACAAGCTGCACTGGATCGTCACGCTTGTTTCGCGCGTGCACGCGTCGCCGGGCGGCCGCGCCGGCGTGCATCGCGCGTTGCCCAATCTCGGCCCGCTAGCGAGCGCATTCGCCGAAGCGCTCGCGCGCCGCCCCGAACTCGCGACGGGCACGCTGCACGACGCGATCGATGCCGTCAGCCACCTCGAAACGCCCTTGCCGCCCGAGCAGGTCGAACAGGCGATAGCAGCGGCGCTCGGACGCCCGGTGCCGACGCTCTTTGCATCGATCGATCTGACGCCCGCGAAAAACGGCTTTGCCGAACAGACGCATGTCGCGCGGCTGGCCGAGCCGATCGAAGGGCATCGCGACATTGCGCTCAAGCTCGTGCGCGTCGCGCAAGTCCAGGAAATCGCCGACGAGGCCGCGCTGCTGCGCTGGGTCGCGCGCTGGATGGAAAAGCTCTCGAAGAACGCGCGCCGTCTGCGCCTGCGCGAACTCGCCAATACCTTCACACAGGAAATCCTGCGCCGCTTCGATCTGCGCGCCGAAGCCGCGAACCTGAGCCAGACCGCGCATCATTTCGACGGCGACAAGCGTCTTGCCGTGCCCGCCGTGATCTGGGAGCTTTGCACCGACAGCACGCTGGCGATGCAGCATGTCGAATCGCTGCCCGCGCTCGATCTCGGCGGTCTGTCGGCGCGCGGCGTGAAGCTCGCGCCGCTCGCCGGACACATTATCGAAGTCGTCACCGAGCAGGCCTTCGAGCACGGCTTTTTCCACGCGACGCTCGACGCACGGCGCGTGCGTGTGAGCATCGAGCAGGACACGCTCGGGCGCATCGTGCTCGCGGACTTCGCGGTGATGTCGAGTCTTTCGTCGCAGGAGCGCGAGTTCTTCGTGCACGGCGCGACGGCGCTGTTCGACCAGGACTACGGAAGGCTCGCGCACCTGCATCGCGATGCCGGCCATGTGTCGCAAGACACGCGCCCCGAGAAGCTCGAAGCCGAACTGCGCACGCGCGCCGAGGCGCACTTCGCGCCGCAGTCGCATGAACGCTCGGCGGGCGCGCTGTTCCATCATCTGCTGTTCGCCGTCCATCCGTTCGGCGGCGACGTGCCGCCACGGCTCGCCGCCGCGCAGCGCGCGTTCGGCCAGGCGGAGATGCTGGCGAACGCGCTGCACCCGGGCGTCGATTCGTGGCAGATCGCGCGTTCGGTGCTGGCTACGCTCGCGCGCCGCGAGTTCGATCATCGCGGCTGGATCAAGCATCTCGCGCAGGAGTTGCCGCATCTCGCGCATCTCGTGCCGCGCATTCCGCAGCTTACGGTGCATTATCTGCAGCATCGGCACGAAGTCACGACGGTCAGGCAACAGGCCCAGCTGGTCAGCGACGTGCTGATCGAATATCGGCGCACGCGTTCGCTGTTGTGGGCCTGCACGGTTTGCGGCGGACTGCTCGGCGCGATTGCCGTGCTGCTCGCGTACTGAGCGGCTTCGTCTCGAAACGCGTCGTTGCTCAAGCTGCGCGAAGTGCAGCTTCGAACAAGACGGCCACGCGCGCTTTGACGGATACTGCGGGCCTCGTGTCCGCCGTTCAAGTCATCCGATGCTGGTTGTTTTCAATGCCGTCGTGTTCGTGGTCCTGTGGTCGACGGGCTTCGTGGTCGCGCGCGCGATCAAGCCCTACGCCGATCCAAATCTCTTCCTGCTCGCGCGCTTCGGCGGCACCGCGCTGCTGTTCATGGCGGCTGCGCTCGTTGCGCGCGTCGAATGGCCGAGGGGCCGCGCGCTCGGCAAGCATCTGCTCGCGGGCGCGCTGTTGCAAGGCGTGTATCTGGGCGCGGGCTACTGGGCCGTCGCGCAAGGGATGAGCGCGGGCATCATGGCGCTGCTCGGCGCGTTGCAGCCGCTGCTGACGGCGGCCGTCGCGGCGCCGCTGTTCGGCGAACGCCTGTCCGGGCGCGGCTGGACAGGCATGCTGCTGGGTCTCGCGGGCGTCGTGCTGGTACTGGAGCCGAAGCTCGCCGCCACGGCTGCGACCGTCGCGCCGGATCAGGCGGGCAACGTACCGGAATGGCTGGTCGTGACGGTGTCGATTTTCGCCGTGTGTGCCATCACGGCAGGCACGCTGATCCAGAAGACGTCGCTGTCGAAAGCCGATATACGCAGCGCGAGCGCCGTGCAGAATGTCGGCGCGGCACTCGTCGTGCTGGTGTTCGCGCTGGCGCTCGGCGAGCACAGATGGATTCCGTCGCCGGCGCTGTGGGTGTCGCTCGCGTGGGGCGTCGTGATGCTGTCGGGTGTGAGCGTCACGTTGCTTGTGTGGATGGTCCGGCGCGGCGACGCGTCGCGCGCGACGGCGCTGCTGTTTCTCGCGCCGCCGCTCGCCGCGCTCGAAGGCTACGTCGGCTTTGGCGAAACGCTGACGGCGGTGCAGGTGGCCGGCTTCGTCGTCGCGCTGATCGGCGTGCTGCTCGCGCGCTCGTGATCGCGCCGGCGGGCGGCGGTTTTCTCGCGCCGCCGGCCCACGCGCCGCTTCGATCAATCCGCCGTGTCGGCGTTCGCCGGCACCTTTGCGCGGACCTTGCTGCTCGGCGCGGGCGACCACGCGGGTCGCCCCTTGCGCTGCGAATCGACGACCACGATATAGCGTCCGGCCCACGGCGTCGCGACGCGGTCCGAATGCAGCACCCACAGCGAGCGGCCGTCGGCGACGAGCGCCTCGTAGTCGCGGTCGAGTATGCCGTAGTGATCGAGGAACACGTTCAGCGACGCCGGTATCCGCACGCAGCCCTTCGAATGGCGGATGCCGAGAATCGGCTCGAGTTTGTCGGGGTCGGTTGCGTGCATCTGGAAGCGCATCTGCGACATGCCGCCCTTGCCCCAGCCACGCTCGCCCTGCGCCCAGCCGAGATCGAAGATGCGCATGTCGTGGCCGCCGTAGCCGCGAATGCCGTTCTGGTTCATCGTGCCTTCGGCGCGAAAATCCATATTGCCCGGCGTGTGCTCGAATACGCCGAGCGGCGTGATGAAGTGATCGAATTGCCCCGGCCTTCCCGTTGCGACGGGCGACGCGCCGATCATCTGCCACGCGTCCGAGGGCGCCGCGCGGAAGTAGATGAAGAGCGCCTGCACGTTCTCGTTGCGATCGACGAGCACCACATACTCGCCCGACAGATTGCCCAACTCCTTCTGCACGAGCGCCTGCTGGAGGCGCTCGCCGTATGCGCGCTGCTCGACGGCGGGCACGTTCAGACGGCGTGTCACGCTGCGCGCGAATACGTCGCGCATCAACAGCGCGCGGCGCGGGTCCACGCGGCCGGCGGCATCGTGCGCGGCGACGGCAGAGGCGTCGACGGCAGCACTGGACGCGACTTGCGGCGCGTCGGCGGCATGCGCGTTTTGCGCGAGCGTGGCAAGGGCAAGCGCCGCAGTCAGCGAAAGCGCTAACGCCGATCGTCGCCCGCATGAAGGCACGCGCGAAACCGATGCGATCACAGCGATCGCCCTATCCCCGTTACCACCGCGCAGTGCGCCGCTCTGCGCATCCGCCCTCTCTCGTGCAGGCGGAATGACTACTCTGTTCTGTTTTTTGCTGGTCATTTTGTTCGAACGTCACTGCCAGTCACCCAACCCGTGCAACCACTCGTGGCGTGCTGCCGGGCGTCTTCCGGCGCGGGAACGTCGTGCCCGTGCCGTATTTTCGCGCTGTCCGATTTCGGACGGCTACTGCATCTGTCGATTTAAAGCGCTTATCGTTCAGATTTAATTATGGGTATGCCACATTAGACCAGACAATGTGTGACGGCGCATCGAGTTCAGCACTTCATGCGATCATCGCCCGTGATATCTGCGCCATTTGCAAGGAGATCATCGATGGACCAGCAGCAACGCACCGCGCGCCAGCGGCAGATTGCAGCCGAACTGCACGTCGCGGATGATTTCGACGCCGCGCGAGAAATCGAGCGGCGAGTCGCCTTTCTCGCCGACTATCTGCGTGCGAACGGACTCGCGGCCTATGTGCTCGGCATCAGCGGCGGCGTCGATTCGTCGACGGCGGGGCGGCTCGCGCAACTCGCCGTCGAGCGTCTGCGCGACGCGCACTACGACGCGCGCTTCATTGCGATGCGCCTGCCGTACGGCGTCCAGCATGACGAAGCGGATGCGCAGCAATCGCTCGCCTTCATCCGCCCCGACGACACCTTGACGGTCGACATCCGCCCCGCCGCCGACGCGATGCTCGCGTCACTCAGCGCGAGCGGCCTGCCGTTTGCCGACGCGTCGCAACAGGACTTCGTGCACGGCAACATCAAGGCGCGCCAGCGGATGATCGCGCAGTATGCAGCGGCGAGCGCGCGGCGCGGCATCGTGATCGGCACGGACCACGCGGCGGAATCGGTGATGGGGTTTTTCACGAAGTTCGGCGACGGCGGCGCCGACGTGCTGCCGCTCGCGGGCCTGACCAAGCGGCGGGTGCGCGCGCTCGCCGGGGCGCTCGGCGCCAGCGACGCGCTCGCGCACAAAGTGCCGACCGCCGACCTCGAAATGTTGCGCCCTCAACGTCCGGACGAGGACGCCTACGGAATCCGTTACGACGACATCGACGATTTTCTCGAAGGCATGCCGGTGAGCGACGCGGTATTCGACACCGTCATGCGCTTTTACGACAGCACGCATCACAAGCGCGCATTGCCTTATACGCCATTCGATTGAACGCGCGGCCGTGCCGACTACTTGCGCGGTGGCGTTTCGTCGCCCCCGAACGGCACGGCGCTCACCTGCAGCGGCACGCCATCCAGCTGCTTGCCGTTGAACTGTTGCGCAATAACCTCGGCGACATAGGCTTCGTCCGCTTCGACATCGACTTTCGCGTACGCGTTCGACGTGCCCTGCTCGAACACCTCGATGTCTTTTGCATAGTGACCGAGTTCGTGGCCGAGAAAATCACGTACTTCCTGCTCGGAGCAAGTCTCGGGAATATTCCACACGATGATCTTCATACGCGCCACGCTCTCAGTTGATGGTGGTCATGCCGCTGGCCGGGTCGGCGCTGCATGCCGGACTTCGAAGCCGTGCTGTTTTTGTGCTGTTTCGTTATTGTTTCGACCTTCAGCGTAGCCAGAAACGTGCCCCGCAGCAACGCAGGCGACACACGGCACCCGCGCGTGGTCCGCAAGCCCGGTCCGAACTCAGTCTGCGTTCTCGACGTTCGCTGAGCTGACCCACCAGGCCATCTTGCCTTGCGGCACATGCACGAGCACGGCGGAAGGATCGGCTACGCCGTCATCGGCGATCTCGCAAACGTCGAGTCCGTCAGCCAAACGCTTCACGGTGCCGGCGTCCTGAAAGAGCGCGAGACGATGCGCGTCGAGCGGGCGCAACTGACGGTACACGTCGTAGCTGATCGCACCCGGCGTGTCGCCGCGAATCTGCAACGCGTCGTCCTTGCCACATGGCGACGATGCGGCCAACGCGGCATGACTCGCCCCGATGCAGCCAAGCGCGGCCACGACGGCAGCGATGAATGATTGCTTCATGTTGATTCTCCAGAATGTGACGGTTGGCCGCGCATCGCGGCCACGAGGAAAGCGGATTGAACGTGCCGGTGAATTTTGCGGCCAGGCTCAGGGGCCATCGCTGCCGATCGACGCGACGCCGCTGTCGCCGCCGCACGGCGCGCTGCCGAAGCCCGCATAATGTGCGGACCAGTTCCCGGCGATGGCCGCTTGCGCCTCACCCAGCGACATGCGCCCTTCGCACACGCAACGCTTGAGCTTCGCCGTCAGCAACGCCTTGCGACGCTCGCCCTTGTGTCCGCCCCAAGGCAACAGATCGAGGTTGTCCTGCGCATCCGGCGATCCGCCCAGCAAGATCGGCACGCGCCGGTCCAGCGCGTAACGCGCGCCGTGCCCGGCATCGATGCCGCGTTCGGCGAGCATCCGGTCCTTGAGTTCCATCATGTCGTCGAACGGTGGCGAAACCGTGTCGGCGTAGCCGGGCCGGCATATCGTCGTGGCGATGTTCTGCTGCGAGACGCGCTCGTCGAGCATCGACGCGTCTTGTGCGAATGACGCCGACGCATGCAGATACAAGCCCGCCGACACGGCAACGAGCGCCATGGCGCGCAGGCGCATCGTTCCCGCGAGCCCCGTGACGCGGCCCGCGTCACCGGTGGTCGATTCGATCCGACTGATGCTGTGCGCCTGCTCGAGCGCGTTCTTCTTCCCTTCGTTCATTAATCAGCGCGCCTTTTAGTAGCGCGGAAGAGTTAATTCGCAGGGCAATTAAAACACATCCGGGACGCATGACGTAAATACAGCCAGACTGAATCGCTTCACTTTTTCGATGCCGGCGGCATCGAGGACATCGCCATGGCGCTGCGATGCCCTCGCCGCGGCGTCTTGCCGACGCACGAAAGCGCGGCCATGACGCGCGTCAAAACAAACTCGCTCAATGCATCTTGGCGGCCGTCAGCGCCTGCAATGCGCGCACCCGCCCGAGCGCTTCCGTATTGCTCACCGCCTTGTCGTACATCGCCGCGAGATCGGCTTTCAATGCGGTGCGCGAGCCGCCGTCGAGATACACCATATGCCCCGACGGATAGAAGCGCGCGGACAGGTTGTCGCGCACCTGCTGGCTCAGCAGCGGCATCTGCTGCAGATCGAGCACGGTCTGATAGAACGGCGTGACGAAGTCATAGAACCCGTTCGCCGACAGCACTTTCAGATCGACGTTGAGGGCCATCACGGCAGCGAGATCGCCCGCCGTGTAGAGAATAATGTTGCCTTTGCTGTCGAGGCCCTTCTGCTCGCCCGTCGGATCGATATGGCCGAAGTCCCAGAACTTGAAGGCCTGATCGTTCAGATCCGTGAACGCCGAGTTCGATGTGAACTTCAACTGTTCGTTCAGATAGACGTTCCACATCGTCGTGTAGACGCCCGTGACGGCCGTCATGGTCGGATCGTTGCCGCCAGAGTTCGGATCGATCTTGCCCGCGATGCCCGTTTCGATCGCCGTGACGCGGCCGTCGTAGGCGCCGAGCGCAAGCCCCTTCGACTTGAGCAGCGTGGTCAGGAACAGCGAATTGCCCCGGCTGTCGTACCCGGCTATGTCGAGGCTCCACGCCAGCAGCGTGGCCTTGTCGATGCCGGTGTACTCGCTCAGCTTTTCGACGACGGCGCTGTCGGTGGTCGGAAACTTGCGCAGCGCGTTCAGGTAGTCGGTGCGCGCAAACTGCGCGACCTCTTCGACGAACTGGCCCAGGTTCGTGGGCCGGGGCGCGACGCCGAGCTTCTTGTGATACCACGCGTCCGCGGCGGCTGTGGGCAGCGCGCCGACGGGGTTGCCCGCCTGCGTGTAATCGAGGATCGACGATTGCAGCGTGATGCCGTTCAGATCGACGCCGTCTTCATGCAACTTGTAGGCGAGCACGCAACTGCGCGCCGTGCCATACGATTCGCCGAACAGAAACTTCGGCGAATTCCAGCGGTTGTTCTTCGTCAGATAGCGCTTGATGAACTGTTTGATCGAGTCTGCGTCCTGATCGACGCCCCAGAAATCGCGGTTCTTGCGCGGCGCGACGGCGGCCGAGTAACCGGTACCGACCGGGTTGATGAAAATCAGGTCGCTCTTGTCGAGCAGGCTGTCCGGGTTGTCTTCCATCTGATACGGCGCGGGCGGCGTGAAGCTCGGCATCGACGTCTTGATGCGGCGCGGCGCGAACGACCCCAGCAGCACGAACACCGACGAGGAGCCCGGCCCGCCGTTATAGAAGAACGTGAGGGGACGGCTCTCTTCTTTCTGGTTGTCCTGCGTGAACGCGACGTAGAACATCTTCGCGCTCGGCAGCGAACTGGACGGATCGACCGTCACCAGATGGCCGGCCGTTGCCGTGTAGTTGATCTTCTTGCCGCCGATGGTGATGGAATGCTTCGTGATCGCGGCGCCTTCGCCGATGTCGGTGACCGAGTCGTCGGGCCCGTTGCCGTATGCGACGGGATCGAAGAACGGGTGATCGCCGGGCTTGTGGGACGCGCTCGCAGCAGAGGCTTCCTGCCCGGCGTGTGAATTGTGAGGCGACTGCAAACTGCCGGAAGCTGATTCTGTATTCGTCATGATCGCTCCATCGAATGCCTGTATATGTTGCCCACTGTTGCGATGCGTTGATCGCCGCCAAAAGCACGGCGCCCGAGCCGCGAGCGCCCGCTCTTCAAACCCGCTCTTCAAACTCTCTTCAAACTATAAGGCCGCTGCCACCTTCACACCATTGGGACTGCCCAATCCCGTGCATGCATCCCAGCCGGTCGTCGCGGCATAGCTGCCGTTGTTGCCCTGCGTGATGTCGTTGCAGGCGCCCGCCGCCTTGTACAGCTTCGGATTGACGAAGCCGACGGGCACGCGCTTCGCGCCGTTGATGCGCGCGATCAGCGCGGCCCACAGCGGCGCGACAGCGCTGGTGCCGCCGATCACCGTGTTGTTGCCGTCGACGATCACGTCGTAGCCGGTGAGCGGCGACGCGTCGCCCGCCACGTCCGGCACGCCGCGGCCCGTCAGCGCCCGCTTGCCTTGCGCGCCCGCGACGGACAGCCCTTCCTGCCACGCCGGCACGGGGAACATGCCGCTCACGCCGCCGCCCGTCGCGCCGCCGTTCGCGCCGTCGTTCCACACCACTTCGTGCGAGACCGTTTGCCCCGAGCCCTGCAGGCTGGTCCCACCGCACGCCAGCACGTACGGGCTCGACGCTGGGAAATCGACATGGTCGCCGCCGTCGCCCACGCCGTCGCCGGAGCCGCTGTCGCCCGATGCCGCGCAGACCGTCACGCCGACGGCCGCCGCCGATTGCAGCACATCGTTGAACGCGTTCATTGACTGCGCCGTCCACACGCTTTCCGGCGCGCCCCAACTGATCGAAATCACCGACGGCTTGTTGGTCTTGTCATGCACCGCGCGACTGACCGCGTCGATAAAGCCCGCGTCGCTGTTGGTCGTGAAGTACACGGCAATCGTCGCGCCCGGCGCGATGGCGCCGGCGATCTCGACGTCGAGCGTGACTTCGCCGTCCGGTCCGTTCGGGTCGCCAGAAGGATGGTTCCCACCCTGGTCGACGCCGACGGCGACGACTTTCGGCGAGCCCACACCGAGGCTCGAAAAATAGTTGTCGAGGTCGGCCGTGCGATAGCCGCCGCCCAGTTCGATGATGCCGATGCACTGGCCGTTGCCGTCGCCCTGCGGAAACCCGTACAGCGAAGCGAGTTGCAACGGCGTGAACGACGATGCCTGTTGCGCCTGCGCCGGCCGGAACGGCGGGCGAATGCGGAAATGCGGCCGCGCCTGCGGGCGATCGTCGAGACCGAGCACGGCCGTGACGACGCCATGCAGGTCGTCGGGCACGCTGATCGCGCCCGTGCGGCCGCGAAACTGGCCCATCGATTGATGCTCGTAGTGCTGCAGCTGAACGTCGAACGCTTTCTGGAACTGATCGATCTTGCCGCTCAGCACGACAGTGCGCGCCGACGGGTCTTCACGCACGACGGCAAACCCGTGCTGCGCAGCGAATGCCTTCAGTTTTGCAAGGTCTTCCGCTGAAGCGCCAAAGCGCTGTTCGAGTTCCTCGCGCGTGAGCGGCTTTGCATCCGCCGCGCCCGCTTCGATTTTTTTCATCATCTGGGCGAACTGCTGCTCGTCCTTGCGGCGCAGCACGACCACGACCTGAATCGTTTCCGACGGATCGCACTGCGCGATCACCTTCGAACCGGGCGCGAGCTTGCGCTCGCTGCCGGGCAATGGATGCTTCGACATGGTTGCGATTCTCCCTGTGTCGACGTGAGCGCTTTAGCGCGCCCCGTCTTATCCAGCATGGTTGCGGCGACTGATGCGAAGCCACGACATCCGTCCGACCAATCCATTCGAACACAGTTCCAGCGCGTGCGACACCCGGCCGATCGGCTAGCTTCCGGCATGGATCAATCGGGGTTACGCTGCTCCAGCAGCTTTTACGCCGTTGCGTTACGCTATGCGACCGCGTGCCAGAGAGCGCGCGGAACCCCAAGAATTCGAGGACCCTCCATGACCATCTCGATGTTTCAGGCATCCATCCCCGTGCTGATCCGCGGCCTGACGAACCTGCAGGCCATTCTCGGTAAGGGACAGGCGCACGCGGCAGAAAAACAGATCGACCCGTCGGTGCTCACGGGCGCCCGTCTCTTTCCGGACATGCACCCGCTGGCGCGTCAGGTGCACATCGCAACGGATACCGCGAAGGGTTGCGCAGCGCGGCTGGCCGGTGTCGAAGCGCCGAAGTTCGACGACGTGGAGTTCACCTTCGACGAGCTGCACGCGCGCATTCAGAAAACGATCGATTATCTGAAGGAGTTCAACGCGGCGCAGATCGACGGCTCGGAGACGCGCACCGTCACGCTGAAGATGCGCACCGGCCCGGTCGAGTTCAGCGGCCTGTCTTATCTGCTCGGCTTCGCGATGCCGAACTTCTATTTCCACGTCACGACGGCGTACGACATCCTGCGTCATAACGGCGTCGAACTCGGCAAGCTCGATTTCCTCGGCAAGCCCAACAGCTAACGTTGAAGGGACCTATTGGCGAGTAATGCGCGAACTGGATCAGCCGGGTTTCGCGCATCGCGGCTCGAGCGTGGGCGTGGGCGTCGGCGTGGATAAGGCGCGGCCCGCTGCCAGTCAGACGCGCGGCTGGAACGCTATGACGCCCATGCCGGCCAGCGTCAGCGCGGCGCCCACAAGATCCCATGCGTTCGGACGCACGTGGTCGACGCACCATAGCCAGAGGATCGCCACCGCTACATAGACGCCGCCGTATGCGGCATAGACGCGGCCCGCCGCCGCGCCATGAAAGGTCAGAAGCCATGCGAACAGCGCAAGGCTCAACGCGCCCGGCAACAGCAGCCACGCGGGGCCGCCGTCCTTGAGCCAGCGCCAGGGCAGATAGCAGCCGACGATCTCGGCGATCGCGGTCATAACGTAGAGCAACAGGGTCTTCATCGGCGGGATTGAGGTGATCGGTCAATACGACGACATACGGCGACACGGCTTTGGCCGTGCAGTCTATCGCCTTTATTAACACAATCACTTTGCCTGCCGCCGGCGCGCCATGCGACATTGACCTTTCATCCTCCATTCAAACGATCACGAGCACGCCAGCATGAGTGTCAAATCGCCCTGTATCGACATCTGCAAGTTCGACAGCAAGACCGGTTATTGCATTGGCTGCCTGCGCACGAAGGAGGAATGCAAAGGCTGGAAGAAGATGAAAGACAAGCATCGCCGCAAGGTCATCGACCAGAAGCCGGAACGCGCGGCGATGATCCGCAAATAAGCCCGCTCGACGCGGGCGCGTCACAGGCCCGTCAATCGAGCGACAGGCGCAGCGCGAAACCGATCAGCGCGGCGGAGAACGTCCAGCGCTGCACAGACTGCGCAAGCGGATGCGCGCGCACCCAGCCAGCGATCCGCGCGGCGCCGATCGCATAGACGGCGTCGAAGCACGCGCCCAGCGCAACCAGCACGACACCCAGTTCGACCATCTGCCATGCGACGGGCCCCGCTTCCGGTCGCACGAACTGCGGCAACAGCACCGAACAGAACAGCAGCGCCTTCGGGTTCAGCAGATTCGTGAACAGCCCTTTGACGAACGCCGTCCGCAACGCGCCGTCGTCGCCTGCCTGCGCGCCATTCGACGGCAGCGCGAACATGGGCGAGCGGAAAATCTGCACGGCTACCCACGCCAGATAGATCGCGCCGCCGTAGCGCACGACTTCGTAGAGCCACGGCGCGTTGCGCAGCAGCGCGGCGACGCCGCACGCGGACAGCGTGACATGCGTCGCGCGCGACAGGCCTAGGCCGACGGCGGCGGCGAAACCATTGCGCGCGCCGCGTCCGATGCTCGTCTGCAGCACGAGCGCCATGTCCGGTCCGGGCAGCGCAAACACCACGACGAGAGCGGTGACATACATGATCAGAAGATGAGCGGAAATCATGGGAACCTCACGTTTCGAGGCATTCATGATGCATTCGAGCGAGTAGCGAATATTGGCGTTTTACTACCACCAAACATTATAAATTAGAGAATTGCCCTAAAGTATGCCTCTACGCTAAAGGTTTCCGCCAAACATGATCGAACTCGACAAAACAGACCGCGCCATCCTCGCCGCTTTGCAGGCGGACGGCCGGATGTCCAACGCGAAACTCGCCGAAACCGTCGGTCTGAGCGAAACGCCCTGCGCGCGACGGCTCAAGCGCCTCGAAAACGACGGGGTTATCGAACGGTATCGCGCGATGCTGTCGCGCCCGGCGCTCGGATATGGCGTCGTCGCGTTCGTGTACGTGCGCTTTGCCGTGCACGACCGTGCCACGGCGACGCGCTTCGAGCGCGAGGTGCTGGCCATTCCGCGCATCCTGTCGTGCCACAACGTATCGGGCAGCGCCGATTACGTGCTGCAAGTGGTCGCGCGCGATCTCGACGATTACGGGACGTTCATGCGCGACGAGATGCGCAGCTTGCCGGGTGTGACTTCGGTGGAATCGTCGCTGTCGCTGCGCGAGGTGAAGGCGAACGGCGGCTTGCCCTTGAGTTGAACCCTGCGACGCGCGGCGCGAAATGCGCGGCGAGTCGTGGCATAGTGAGCGCCTCGCCGTCACGGCATGATGAATCACGGAGCATTGGCATGGACCACGCAGCAGCGCGAGCCGAAGAAACCCGCGCCATGGAGCGCGTTCTGAACGCAACGAAACAGGTGCAGACGGCATTCGCCGCGCTGCAGTCGCAATTCCCGCCGGACGGCAGCGGCCGTCCATCGCAGATCGCGTTGCAGACTTTCGACGCCGCGCTGCAGGAACTGGAAGACGCCCAATCCGAATTCGACACGATCCTCAACGATTTGCTTGACGGCAACCGTTGAGCCGACTACGCGCCGGGTGGCTGATGACGTGCGGCGTCACGCGCGGAGCAGGCGCGTCGCGCTGCCTCTGACGGGCGCCGCGGAGAAGGCGGGGGTTGGTGGAGGCTGACGGTTAGTTGCGATTCAAGAGGCTGGCACCATCACTGAAATGTATGGCGACTGATTCAGTAAATAAATTTTATAAATACATCGACCCCCGCTAAGCTGGCTTCACCTCTTCCAGGGCGAAGCAGCGATGGCGGAACTCTATCTGGTACGGCATGGCCAAGCGTCTCTGGGCGCCGACGACTATGACCAGCTTTCAGACGTAGGCGAGCAGCAAGGCATCTGGCTGGGCGAATACTTCGCGCAGCGCGATATGGCGTTCGACCGCGTGATGACGGGCACCCTGCGCCGCCATGCGCAGACCGTCGATGCGATCCGGCGTGGCCTCGGTGTGCCCCGCATCGATTGCGAGATCCATCCCGGTCTCGACGAATACGACTTTCACGCACTGTTTCGCGCGCTCGGCGACGAGCACAGCGCACTGGCCGAACGCGCCACGCGCAGTCCACGCGATTTCTTCAAGGCTTTGCGCGAGGTCCTGCAACTGTGGACGGAAGGCGCGCTCGACGGCCGCGCGCCCGAAACCTGGGCCGCGTTCCAGCAACGCGTCGCCGATGCCCGCGCTGCGATCCAGCAAGGCAGCGGCCAGCGCGTGCTGGTCGTCAGTTCCGGTGGCGTGATCGCTGCGCTGACCCAGCAGGCCTTACAGGCGCCCGCCGCCACGGCCATCGCGCTCAACATGCAGATTCGCAACAGCAGCGTCAGTCATTACTTCTTCAATCGCGACTCGTTGCATCTGTCGAGCTTCAACGGCATCGGCCATCTCGACGATCCGCAGCGCAGCGCCTTTCAGACCTATGGCTAATCCGGGGCATTACGCATCGAACGACATGACTTGCGATCACCACGACACCACGCTCGACCTCGACCGCCTGGCACGCTACCTGGAGCAACACGTCGCGGGCTTTCGCGGCCCGCTGCGCGCGACGAAATTCGCAGGCGGGCAGTCCAATCCGACGTATCTGCTCGACGCGCCAGGCGGCCGCTACGTGCTGCGCCGCCAGCCACCCGGACAGCTGCTGAAATCGGCGCATGCCGTCGACCGCGAATTCCGTGTGCTGAGCGCGCTCGGCGATACGCCCGTGCCGGTCGCGCGCGCCTGGCATCTGTGCGAGGACCGCGATGTAATCGGCAGCATGTTTTACGTGATGAGCTACGAGGACGGCCGCATCTTCTGGAACCCGGCGCTGCCCGAACTGGAGCGCGGCGCACGGCGCGACTATTACGCGTCGATCGTGAGGACGCTTGCAGCGTTGCATGACGTCGATCCGCAAGCAGTGGGACTCGCCGACTACGGACGCGCGGGCAATTACTTCGAGCGTCAGATTGGCGTCTGGACAAAGCAGTACCGCGCTGCCGAAACGCGACGCATCGATGCGATGGAAGCGCTGATCGACTGGTTGCCGGCGCACTGCCCTGCCGATGAACTGCGCGCATCGCTCGTGCATGGCGACTTTCGCATCGACAACCTGATCTTCGCGCACGACGCGCCACACGTACGCGCGATTCTCGACTGGGAGCTGTCGACGCTCGGCAATCCGCTCGCCGATCTCGCGTACTTCTGCATGTGCTTGCGGCTTCCCGCGCGCGGTCATATCACAGGGTTGCGCGGACAGGATCGCGCGGTCCTGGGTGTGCCCGACGAGGAAGAGATCGTCGCCCAGTATTGCGCGTTGCGCGGGTTGCCTGCGATCGATCACTGGCCGTTCTACCTGGCGTTCAGCTTCTTCCGGCTCGCGTCGATTGCGCAGGGTGTCAAGGCGCGCGCGCTGCAAGGCAATGCATCGAGTGCGCAGGCGCATGAGGTTGGCGCGATGGTCGAGCCGCTCGCGCAACTTGCCGCCGATCTGATCGCGTGAGCTTCGAACACACACATCGACGAGAACATGAAGGAGACAACCTTGAGCACGAATCTTTTCGACCTGACGGACCGCATTGCGCTCGTGACGGGCGCGAGTCGCGGCATTGGCGAGGCGATTGCCAGGCTGCTCGCGCAGCAAGGCGCGCATGTGATTGTGTCGAGCCGCAAGCTCGAAGAATGCGAGCGTGTCGCGGCGGATATCCGCGCGGCGGGCGGACGCGCCGAAGCATTTGCGTGTCACATCGGGCGTATGGAGGATATTGCGGCGACGTTCGCGCACATTCGCGAGAAATATGGGCGGCTGGATATTCTCGTGAATAACGCTGCCGCGAATCCTTACTTTGGGCATGTTCTTGATACGGATCTTGCTGCTTATAACAAGACTGTCGAGGTGAATGTGCGTGGGTACTTTTTTATGTCGGTGGAAGCGGGCAAGTTGATGAGAGAGCGTGGACGCGGCGCGATTGTCAATACGGCGTCTGTCAACGCGCTAAGGCCTGGCGATATGCAAGGGATTTATTCGATTACCAAGGCGGCTGTCGTCAATATGACCAAGGCGTTTGCCAGAGAATGCGGGCCGTTGGGGATTCGGGTTAATGCGCTTTTGCCTGGGTTGACCAGGACCAGGTTTGCTGGTGCGCTGTTCGAGAATAAGGATATCTATGATCAATGGGTCAATAGTATTCCGCTGCGGCGGCATGGGGAGCCGGCTGAAATGGCAGGGACTGTGTTGTATCTCGTTTCTGATGCGGCTAGCTATACGAATGGGGAGTGTGTAGTGGTCGATGGAGGACTGACCGTCTAAGGGTTTTTTTCTGCCCTTGCTCGGGCGCGCGTGATTTTTGGTTTTTGGGTTTGGGGTTTGGGTTCTGGGTTCTGGGGTCGGCCGTTGCGCTGGCATCCGCGACTTGCTTTCGTGCTTCACGCGTCGCCCCTGTGCGGGGCGGCACCTACTTTTCTTTGCCGCCGCAAAGAAAAGTAGGCAAAAGAAAGCGGCTCACACCGCCAATTCTTGACATTTGCCCACGGGCCCCCAACGTCCCCACACTTCACACACCAGCAATTCTGTTCGCGCGCGTTGCCAACGCGCTGAAGAAGCACCTCACCCGCTCCGATCACCCGTACCCGGGCTAACGGCAGCGAATGGCATATGCCGCCCAGGTGGCAAACTGTGTGTAGGTTGTCGCGGCGTATAGGGTAGCGCTCTTACAGGGTGCGACGCGTGCGCTATCGGTCTGGAGTGAAGCGCGTGGAGCACCGAGGGCCGACACACAGTTTGCCACCTGGGCGGCGGTGGACTGGCTGGCGCGGTATGTTGAAGTGCGCGCGTGTGAAGCGGGTGAGGCGCACCGCAAGAGCGTTGGCAACGAGCGTGGGTCACGTGGTTGCCGTGTGAAGTGTAAGAACCTTTGGGGGCCCTCAGGCAAGAATTAGCGCTGGCGGTGTGAGCCGCTTTCTTTTGCCTACTTTTCTTTGCGGCGGCAAAGAAAAGTAGGTGCCGCCCCGCACAGGGGCGACGCGTGAAGCTAGATAACAATTCGCGGATGCCAGCGCAAAGCGAAAGCAAAAGCAATTCGCGGATGCCAGCGCAAAGGCCAAAACCCCAAAACCCTAAAACCCTAAAACCCTAAAACCCTAAAACCCTAAAACCCTAAAACCCTAAAACCCTAAAACCCTAAAACCCTAAAACCCTAAAACCCTAAAACCCTAAAACCCAGATTAAACAAAGGAACCACATCATGAACTTCGGCTACAGCCAAAAAGTAGAAACCCTCCGCCACCACATAAGCACCTTCATGAAAGAGCACATCGTGCCCCGCCACGCCCAGTGGCTCGCCGAAACGCATGCGGGCTGCTTCCCCGCCACCTTCATGGAAGAGCTAAAAGCAAAAGCCAGATCAGAAGGCCTGTGGAACCTGTTCCTGCCACACCTGAAGCACGATGAACCCGGCACAGCCCTGACGAACCTCGAATACGCGCCGCTCGCCGAGATCATGGGCCGCATCTCCTGGGCCCCGGAAGTCTTCAACTGCAACGCCCCCGACACCGGCAACATGGAACTGCTCCACATGTTCGCGACACCCGCGCAACGCGAGCAATGGCTCAAGCCACTACTGGAAGGCACGATCCGCTCAGCCTTCGCGATGACAGAACCCGACGTCCCGTCATCAGATGCCACCAACATCACGACATCGATCCGCCGCGACGGCGACGACTACGTGATCAACGGCCGCAAGTGGTTCATCACAAACGCCGCGCATCCGAACTGCAAGATCTTCATCGTGATGGGAAAAACAAACCCGGACGCGGAAACACACCAGCAACAAAGCATGATTCTCGTGCCGGCCGAAACGCCCGGCGTCAAAGTGATCCGCAACATTCCCGTGATGAATCACATCTCACCGGAAGGGCATTGCGAAATGACGTTCACGAACGTCCGCGTCCCCGCAACGAACCTGCTAGGCGAAGAAGGCAGCGGTTTCGCGCTCGCCCAGGCACGGCTCGGGCCAGGGCGCATCCATCACTGCATGCGCTCGATCGGCGCGGCGGAACTCGCGCTCGAACTGATGATCGAGCGCTCGCAGGAACGCAAGACGTTCGGCAAGTATCTGCATCAGCACGGCACGATCGGCGAATGGATCGCGAAGTCGCGCATCGAAATCGATCAGGCAAGGCTGCTCGTGCTGAAAACCGCGTGGCTCATCGACGAAGTCGGCGCCAAAGCGGCACGCAAGGAAATCTCGATGATCAAGGCGCTCGTTCCGCAACTGCACACCACCGTCTGCGATCGCGCAATGCAGGTGTTCGGCGCGATGGGCCTCAGCCCCGACACGCCGCTCGCCGATCATTGGACCTGGGGTCGCGCGCTGCGTTACGCCGACGGTCCCGATGAAGTCCACCTGCAGGCCATCGCGCGCATGGAACTCGCACAAAGCAAAGCGACGCCGGGAGCCGCCGCCGCGTACCTGACCGTGCCGCCGCGCGACTGAACGCAGATACGGACGCAACGCCTCAGTGCCCTCGCTTATCATGTCTCGCGATAGGAGACCCCGCGATGCGTCCACCCAAACTCGACCTCAACCTCTTCGTCGTATTCGAAGCGATCTACGACAAACGCAACCTGACGCGCGCCGCCGACATGCTGTTCATCACGCAGCCCGCCGTCAGCAATGCGCTCGCGCGCATGCGCAAGGCGTTCAACGATCCCCTCTTCGTCAGCACGCCGTCGGGCATGGTGCCCACTCCCCTGTCCGAGAACATCATCGGCCGCGTACGCGAAGCGCTGCAACTGCTGGAAACGAGCGCAACGGAAGGCGACGTGTTCGTGCCCGCCGCATCGGAGCGCACCTTCCGTCTCAGCATGCCCGACCTGACGGAAGCGATTCTCCTGCCCGCGCTCGGCGAAGTGCTGCAGCAGCAGGCACCCGGCATGCGCATCGAAAGCTATTTCACGCCGCGCAGCGAAGTGGCCGCCGCGCTCGCGACAGGCAAGATCGACTTCGCAATCGACGTGCCTCTCATCGACGATCCGCAACTGCATCAGATGCCGCTTGGCAGCGACCGCTACGCGTGCATGCTGCGCCACGATCATCCGTTCGCGGGCGACACGCTGACCATGGACGACTATCTCGCGCTCGGCCACATTCAGGTATCGAGCCGCCGCCAGGGCAGCGGCCTCGTCGATGCCGAACTGCACAAGCTCGGCAAGCGCCGCCAGTTGCAGATGCGCGTGCAGCACTACATGGTCGCGCCGCTCATCGCGCTGCGCACCGATCTCGCGCTCACCGCGCCCGTGCAACTACTGCAACGCTACGACGCGCGCATTCTGCCGCTGCCGTTCCCGCTCGCGAAACTCGAATGGCATCTGTACTGGCATCGCAGCGGCGAGCAGGACCAGGCGAACCGTTGGGTGCGCGGCGAAGTGATCCGGCTGATGATGGAAATGGCCGAGGCGGGCAGCGTGTAGAGCATTGCCGCACATCAGCGACGGCGGCGGCAACATCTGGTAAGGAAAGGCCTCTTTTCACGGCTGTTCCGCGTTTTGGAAACAGCCTCTTGCGGCGATCATCGCTTGAATCCGCAGGCGCGCGTGCGCCTTGCGGCGCGACCTGAGCGAATCATCGACGTAGAGAAAGACGTGAATACCTTGTTCGCACGAACGGTGCTGTTATCGGTGGCGATGTTGCTTACCGTGCATGTCGGTTATCGGCTGATCGAGTCGATTTCTTTAGCCGCCGACGGCTTTCCTTCCAGCACGCCGCAAGCGGGCGCGTCCTACGCCGCGCGCGAAGACACCTTCCTCGATACAGCCGACGCAGCAGGCATCAGCCCCGCGCTGTCGATCCGTCCGCACATCGTCGATCTCGGCGCGCCCGTCACGCCCAGCCTGCGCGCCGCCGTGTGGAACGCCGCGCCGATGTCCGCCTCATTGACCACCTCATTGTCCAAATCAATGAGCGCGCTCGCACTGGCCGACACCGAATCTCCCGATAGCTGGGACTACGCACCCCTCTCCTACGCGTACGACCCGCGTTTCGCGCCGCTGATCCTGTCACTGCCTGCCGCGTTGATCGCGCTGTGCGCCTACTGGTTCAGCCAGATGCGCCGCAACCTGCGCGAGCTCGCGCAGCTGGCGCGCCACGCGGACGCAGGCGGCACCGCGCTGCGCGCGCCCGATCGCGGCGTGTGCGACGTGCGCGTGCTCGCGCGCGCGTTGAACGACCTGATGGGCCGCCACAGCCGGGCACTGGATGAACAGTCGACGGCGCTCGCCGCCTTCTCCCGGCAGATCGACGCGCGCGTCGCCCGCTTGCGTACGCGTGCGCTGAACGTCGCGCAATGGCACAGGCGCGTGGGGTTCATCGAAGATATCGATCTGTTCTCGAACGTCGCGCGTCAGTTCGTCGACGTCGTGGGGCGCAGCGAAACGCAGGCGGCGCAGGTGTGCGTCGATGCATGGCTGCACGACCGCTTCGTGCACGGCGCCACGCTCGACAATGCGCAGATCGTGCTGCGCCTGAATGCGGGCGCGGACTTCAAGCTGCCGCGCGACGCGCTGGAGCGGCTCGTCGGCAATCTGGTCGGCAATGCGCTCGCGCACGGCGCGCCGCCCGTCGAAATCTGCACGGCGCGCGGCGTGCGCACGTGGATGCTGAGCGTGCGCGATCACGGCAAGGGCATCAGCGCGAGCGACCTGGCCGCGGCGACGCAGCCCTTCGTGCGTCTCGCGTCGAACGAAACGGGCGGCGAAAGCAGCGAGCCGCACATGACGCACGGCGAGCATTGGGGACTCGGGCTTGCGATCGTCGGCCGGCTCGCGCAGCATTGCGGCGCGAAACTCAAGCTCGGCAATCATCCCGAAGGCGGACTGTGGGCGCGCGTGTTCGTGTCCAGGCCCAAGGCCCGCCTGAATTGACGCGCGCGGTTTTCATGGCGGATGCCGCGCGGTCGAAAGCTGAAGAAATAAGGCTCTCTTAAGCAGACGCCCCCTAATCTGTGGCCTTTGTGCCGCGTTGCAGCATCGAAACACCACGCTCGACGCGGCGCGCCCTTCACCCGCTTTCACGCCCGACGCCATGGAAAAACCGAACAACGCCGTCGTCAAAGTCCCCGAGGTCACGCTCGCGTTCTGGATCATCAAGATTGCCGCCACCACGCTCGGCGAAACGGGCGGCGATGCCGCCTCGATGTCGATGAGCCTCGGCTATCTCGTCAGCACGCTGATCTTCGGCGTCATATTTCTGGTCGCCGTGACCGCGCAGATCAAGGCGGACCGCTTCAATCCCGTGTTGTACTGGATCACGATCATCGCGACGACCACGGTCGGCACGACCCTCGCCGATTTTGCCGATCGCTCGCTGGGCATCGGCTACGCGGGCGGCAGCGCGTTGCTGCTGGGCCTGCTGCTCGCCTCGCTGCTGGTCTGGTATCGAACCATGGGGTCGGTCTCCGTGACGACCGTCTCGTCCTCGAAGGCCGAAATGTTCTACTGGCTGACGATCATGTTTTCGCAGACGCTCGGCACCGCGCTCGGCGACTGGACAGCCGACACCGAAGGTCTCGGCTATGCCGGCGCGGCGCTGATCTACGGCGGCCTGCTGCTGGCGCTCGTCATCGCGTACTACGCGACACGGATACCGCGCACCTTGCTGTTCTGGGCCGCGTTCATCCTGACGCGTCCGCTCGGCGCCGTGGTCGGCGATTTCCTCGACAAGCCCATCGCGAACGGCGGTCTCGCCATGAGCCGCTATGGCGCATCAATCGCACTCGTCCTGTTCATTCTGGTTTGCGGAACACTCTTTCGGCAGCGGCCAGCGAAGGTGTCGCACTAGCTTCATGAAACCAAAGCCCACGCAGCCGCGCTAGTTTGCAGCGCTGCGCCCGTGCTGGCAGTCGTCCGGGCGCAGCTTGCTGCCACGCTCCGCGACGGGCACCTTGCAGTTGTCGACGCGCTGGTCGTCGCTTGCCTTGTCGCCCAGACGCTCCTTGAGCGTTTTGGGTTCGCTTGCCGCGGTGTCGACGGGAGCGGCGGCGTCGGCCGCGTGCGCTGTCGCGGCGCCAGCCGCCGTGACCAGCACAACCCGCACAACCAGCACATACGCGATAGCGGGCGTTGACGGCATTGCATGGCCTCCCGTGACTGTTGCCCACCCAATATTAGGTCAACCCGCCACCGGCAAATTGCTCACTCATTCGAAGCCGGCGCGCGCTGGACCGCGCCGCGTGCCCGGCGGTCCACATACCGCAAACGGCGCCCAAAGCGCCGGAACTGCTTTGATTCTGACCATTGATTGGTTCGCTCGCGCGCTCCGCTTCGCTAGATTGAAGGCTTCGATCACAGCCGGGCGAGAGGGCGATCTATGGCACGGATTCGACGCTTCACCTCCTTCACGCAGTCGCGCGTTCTGCGCGACTTCCTGACGACGACAGCGGCCGCGCTCGCACTCTGCTACTTCGGAACCCCGCCTTGAAACCCTTGCGCTCATACGCGATAACGATAGCGCTCGATATTATTTGCGCGGCCCCGAGCGGCTCTCTACGATCTCGGCATCTTCAACCGATGACTTCTGAATCATGAAAACAACCAGGACGCTCAAGGCCGCACTTTTCTCCATTCTGCTGACATGCGGGATCGTGAGCGCACAAGCGGCGCTCGCCGCAGACCAGACGGTGCGCGTCGGCATCATGTCCGGCGAAGACGAGGACGTGTGGCGCGCCGTCGCGGCCAACGCGGCGAAGCACGGCATCAAGGTCAAGATCACGACTTTCTCCGACTACACGCAACCCAACGAGGCGCTCGCGCAACACGACCTCGACGCCAACTCGTTCCAGCACAAGCCGTATCTCGATGCGCAGATCGCCGCGCGCCACTATGACATCGTGCCTGTCGGCTTCACCTATGTGCAGCCGATCGGTCTCTATTCGCGCAAGGTGAAGTCGGTCGCGGCGCTGCCGCAAAACGCAACCATCGGCGTGCCGAACGACCCGAGCAACGAAGGCCGCGCGCTGCTGCTGTTGCAGGCCAACGGGCTCATCAAGCTGCGCCCCGACGTCGGCCTGCTGCCCACCGCCCGCGACATCGCGGAGAATCCGAAGCACATCCAGATCAAGGAACTCGACGCGGGCATCGTCGGCCGCGCGATCAGCGACGTGGACGCTGCCGTCGTCAACACCGACTGGGCGATCAAGGCGGGCATCCAGATTCCGCAGGAACGCATTGCGCAGGAGAAGGTGCCGGGCAACCCGTATCGCAACTTCATCGCGGTCAACGCCAAGGATGCGAAGGCGGCCTGGGTGAAGACGCTGGTCGACAGCTACCAGCAGGCCAATGTCGCTTCGTCGATCCTGACCGTCTATCACGGCGCCACGCTGCCCGCATGGGACGGCGCACCGCAGCACTAAGCGGGCGCACGCCATGTCCATGACCAACCGACGTTCGTTCCTGAAACAGTCGCTCGCCGCTGCCGCGGCGGCGGCCGCGCCCGCCGCCTTCGCGCAGGGTTCGCCGCGCACGCTGCGCATCGGCAATCAGAAGGGTTATCTGAATCTGCTGAAGGGACGCGGCACGCTCGAAAAGCGGCTCGCGCCCCTCAACGTATCCGTGAGCTGGACGGAGTTCTCCGCAGGCCCCGTGCAACTGGAAGCGCTGAACGTCGGTTCGATCGACTTCGGCGACGTCGGCGAAGCGCCGCCCATTTTCGCCCAGGCGGCGGGTGCGCCGCTCGCGTATGTGGGAGCGACGGTGACGCGGCCACAATCCGAAGCCGTGCTCGTGCCGCCGAATTCGCCCATCCGCACGGTCGCGGACCTGAAGGGAAAGCGGATCGCGCTCAACAAAGGCAGCAACGTCCACTACTTTCTGGTGAAGCTGCTGCGTCAGCACGGCTTGCAGTACGGCGACGTGAACCTCGTGTTCCTCGCCCCTGCCGACGCGCGCGCCGCGTTCGAGCGTGCCTCCATCGACGCATGGGTCATCTGGGACCCGTTCTTCGCCGCAGCGGAGAAAACGCTCGGCGCTCGCGTGGTTGCCGATGCGAGCGGCGTGGTCGGCAATCGCGCGTACTACTTTTCGTCGCAGACGTATGCCGCGAAAAATGCCGACGTGATCCGCATCGTGATCGAGGAACTCGGCAAGGTCGATGAGTGGGGCGCGCACAACAAGGATCAACTGGCGAGCTCGCGCAGTTGTGGGGCTTGCCCAAGACCGTCGTCGATGTGGCCGTGGCGCGTCAGCAGTTCGGCACGCAGCCCATCACGCGCGCGATCCTCGCCGAGCAGCAGCAGATTGCGGATACGTTCCTCGACCTTGGGCTGATTCCAAAGCATG
Source organism: Paraburkholderia caribensis (assembly GCF_002902945.1). Lineage (NCBI taxonomy): Bacteria > Pseudomonadati > Pseudomonadota > Betaproteobacteria > Burkholderiales > Burkholderiaceae > Paraburkholderia > Paraburkholderia caribensis. The sequence continues at coordinate 828,919 of NZ_CP026102.1, read as the reverse complement.
TGGACGTGCTGAAGGCCGCACCGCCTGACCTCGCGTAGCAAGACCCGTTTCGCGCGTTGCCGTTACAATCCAGCACTTCGATCGTAACAGGCACACTGCGAGGCACACTGCGCGATGAAATTCCTTCCTGCATCGACACTCGCGGCGGCAATCGCCGTCGCGAGCACGGCTGCGATTGCCGCGGACTCCGGCGCGAACGATAACCTCAGTTGCGCGATTGGCTATGTGACGGGCGTCGGCGGCGCGGCTGACAGCATGCGTGAATATCTCGCGACACCCGACCGCGACCGCTATCGCTACATTTCCGAGCACCCGATCCAATGCCAGGTGAACGACGAAGGGCGCGCAACCGGCTGCGTCGGCGTCGAGAATCTTCGCAAGGAAAAGGTGAGCGTGTACGACGATATCGACAGCGCGACGATGTCGGTGGTCGCGCGCATCGAACTCGAACATGGCCAGACGTATCCCGTGATTATCGTCGTGCAGAAGAAGGACGTGCGCTGCGACGATTGAGTTCGCCGCCCCTCCCCTTCGCGTCGAAAACTTTATTCGCGGGCGGCCTCGCTTTGGTCCGCATTTTGGATCGCGTTTTCGTTCGCGTTCTCGTTGGTTAGCGCCGCCGTGATCTCCGCCACCATCTGGTCGAGCAACCCCAGCACGGGCATATAGCTCGTATGCACCAGATGCAGTTGCCCGCCGAACGTCGCCGCGCCGATCACCTGTTCGTCGACGACACCCACCGAAACCGAAGGCCCCCAGACCGCGTCGAGCGTGAGCGGGCCGAAGCGCCTCGGCAGATTCACGACGCCGAGATTCGTGACCACTGCATCGTTCGCGAATGCCTGCGCGAAAACGGCTTTGGCGTCGGCCGTTCCATTCACCGTGTCGAGCAGCGCATGTGCCGTCAGCACGCGCTCCGCCAGTACCTCCGTCGACTCGATATCGGCGAACGCCTGTGCGGCGTGGCGCGCGCGGCTCCACAGGCTCGCGTCGCGCGGACTGTCGTCGGCGTGAACGACACCGCTTGCGCACATCGCAAGATGATCGCTGCCGTCGAGCAGGCGACGCCTCAAATCGATGGGTGATAGCACGCGCAGTTCCTTCTGCGCGCCTGCCTTCAGAAAGCACATTGCCCGCGTGAACGCCGCGATCAGCGCCGACTGAACCGAGGTACGCTCCGCCCTCGCGCGCTCGCGCAGCGCGCGCGTCATCGTGGAGGTCAGACGCAGCGACTCGACATGCGGCGCCGAACCGTCCGGCCGCCGCATCTCCAGCGGCGCGCGCATGGGCTCATCCAACGGCACCGGCGCGCTCGAAGGGAGTTTCGGCGCGCCATGCTTCAGTTCGATCAAACGCTCGAGTGCCCTCGTCTCGCTGCTGCGCATCAGATTTTCGCCCGCTACCGCACGCAACAGATCGCCGAGCAACGACGTCAGCGACAGCCCGTCACCGACCGAATGATGCGCGACGAGCACGATGACCGAACGTGATTCGCCGTGCAGCAGCGTCGCGCGCAGCAGCGGCGGATGCAGTTCATCAAAAGGTTGCGCGATTTGCGCGGCGACTTCGTCCGTCCAGTTTGTCGAACCCACCGCCGCCACTTTCATCGGGACCGAACCATGCGGCACGGGCACGAATGCGGGCGTGCCGTTGATGTCCCGCTCGACACGCGACCACACGAGCGGCGAATGGTGCGCGACCAGATCGAGCGCATCCTGCCACTGATGAACGCGCGTGGGCCCCGACACCTCGCCGATCATGGCGAAATGATTTGGATGACTCTGATTCAACAGATAAAAGAACTTTTCCATTGCACCCAGCGAACGCGCGGCGCGGATCATGACGGGTTCGGCTAATGAATTCATAAGGTCCTTCCATGTTTCGTTGGCGGTAGTACTTCGAAGAACGCCTGACGAATTCCGCTTATTCCATCAACGCGTCCGAAATTCCGATGCTCTGGTGAATAGCAGCTGGCGCTTCGCATTTCAGTGCGCGCTGCGAAGTCGCATCGTCGGATGCGAAGGCGGGACTGGATGCAATGCTCGAACGGTTCAAGCGCAAAAACCTTGGAATAGGCAGGCCGCGGCAGTTGTTATGTAGAGAGGTCCTGGCTCAATCGGGACCATTTTGATCGATCGAGAACATCCCAGTTCTTTTTATTAGCGATCCTATCTACATGCATCACAACGAATGAGGAAGTCGATGATGAAGACCTGTAGACCTTTATTCGCAATCGCACTCGCCAGCGCTCTGGCGGCCGGCCTCGCGGCATGCGGCGGCGGAAACGATTCGCCCGCGCCGTCCGCACCGCCCGCCAGCCCGTTTACGTCGACAGCACTGGTTTCCGACGGCAGCATCGCCGCCGCACATACCGATCCGAACCTGCAAAACGGCTGGGGCGTGGCGTTCAATCCGAAAGGCACCTTCTGGGTGTCGGACAACACGACTCACAAGTCGACGCTGTACGACGGCAATGGCGTCGTGCAATCGCTCGTCGTGACGATTCCCGATGGCAAGAACGGCCCCGCGGGACCGACGGGGATCATCTTCAATTCGACGACGGATTTCACCATTAGCGGCGGCGGCAACAGCAGCAGTGCCGTCTTCATCTGGGCCACTGACGCCGGCACGATCGCCGCCTGGTCGCCGAAAGTGCTGCCGACGCAGGCCGTGACTGCATTCGACGACGGCAGCGCAGGCGCCAATTACAAGGGATTGACGGCGGCCGCCGTGAACGGTCAGAACCTGCTGTACGCGGCGGACTTTCACAACGGCAAGATCGACGTGTTCAATACCGCGTTCACGAAGGTCCAGCTCGACGGACAGTTCAAGGACCCGACGCTGCCGGCAGGCTTTGCGCCGTTCGGCATTCAGGCGATCGGCAACAACATCTTTGTCAGCTACGCGAAGCAGAACGCGACGGCCAGCGCGCAGGTTGTGGGCGCAGGGCTGGGCGTGCTCGACGAGTTCGATCTCAGCGGCCACTTCGTCAGGCAGTTCGCTGGGATGGGCGGCGTACTGAATGCGCCGTGGGGCCTTGCGCAGGCACCCGCGAACTTTGGTACGTTGAGCAACGATTTGCTGGTGGGGAATTTCGGCGACGGCACGATTGAGGCGTTCGATCCGAACAGTGCGAAGGATCTTGGAAAGCTTATGTTGCATGATGGACAGCCGTTTGCGCAGCAGGGGCTGTGGGGGATCAGCTTCGGGAATGATGTCGATAATCAGCCGAAGAATACGTTGTTCTATGCGGCGGGGCCGAGCAAGACGAGTGGGGTGTTCGGGCGCATTGATGCGGCGGGGAACTGAAGGTTTTTGATTGTGGTTCGCTTGCTTTGCTGTTCGCGTCCGCGAGTTGTTAGCGTGATTCAGGCGTCCGCCTTTGTGCTGAGTGGCATCCGGTTTTGGTTTTGGTTTTGGTTTTGGTTTTCGTTGTCTGCGACGCTGGGTGGTTTGCCGGTGTTTGCGCTGGCATCCGCTTTACGTTAGCTCGCTTCACGCGTCGCCCCTGTGCGGGGCGGCACCTACTTTTCTTTGCCGCCGCAAAGAAAAGTAGGCAAAAGAAAGCGGCTCACACCGCCAGCCCTTGTTCTTATCCACGGGCCCCCAACGTCCCCACGCTTCACTCGGCAACGCCCTGGCTGGTGCCCGTCGCCAACGCTTCAAACAGGCGCCTCACCCGCTTCAGACACCCGTACAAGGGTTGGCGGCAGCGAACGGTATGTGCCGCCCAGGTGGCAAACTGTGTGTAGGTTGTCGCGTCGTATAGCCTGGCGCTCTTACAGGGTGAGATGCATGCGCTATCGGTCTGGAGTGAAGCGTGTGGAGCACCGAGGGCCGACACACAGTTTGCCACCTGGGCGGCGGTGGACTGGCTGGCGCGGTGTGCTGAAACACGGGTGGGTGAAGCGGGTGAGGCGCTCATTCAGAGCGTTGGCAACGGGAGCGAATGACGTGATTGCCGTTTGAAGTGTAAGAACCTTTGGGGGCCCTCAGGCAAGAACTAGTGCTGGGAGCCTGTCCGCATTTTTGTGGGCGAGGCGGTTAAAGGAATCGTTAGCCGCGCGCCTGCGTAAATCGATCGCCAAACAGAATAGCAAACTGGTTCATGGCTGACTTCCAGTCGAAGGCTGAGCGCACGTTTTTGGCCAGGACGTTGCGCAATGCCAGCCAGAGTAGCTTGATTGCAGCCTCGTCATTGGGGAAGTGACCGCGGGTCTTGATGATCTTGCGCAACTGCATGTTCAGACTCTCAATGGCGTTCGTGGTGTACACGACCCGCCGGATCTCGGGTGGAAACACGAAGAACGGCGTGACGTGCTCCCAGGCGCGCTGCCAGGACTGCACGATAGTCGGGTATTTCGCGCCCCATGGCCCATCAGCAAAGGCCTGCAGAGCCTGCTTCGCTGCCTCTTCGCTGGCAGCTGCGTAGATCGGACGCAGCGCCTGGGCGACAGCCTTGCGGTCCTTCCAGCCAGCGTATTCCAGGCTGTTGCGGATCAGATGCACGATGCAGGTCTGCACCGCCGTCTTCGGGTAAGCTGCGCCGATCGCGTCGGTCAGCCCCTTCAGGCCGTCAACGACCGCAATCAGGATGTCCTGGCAGCCGCGGGTCTTGAGTTCGTTGAACACCTTGAGCCAGAACTTCGCGCCCTCGGTCTGCTCAATCCACAGGCCCAGCACATCGCGCTGGCCGTCCGCCTGAATGCCCAGAGCCAGATACACCGCCTTGTTGCTGACCACACCGTCATCGCGGATCTTGACCCGCAACGCGTCGAAGAAGACCACCGGATACATCGTCTCGAGCGGACGGTTCTGCCAGGCCAGCGTTTCGGCCATCACCTCGTCGGTGACCGAGCTGATGAAATCGGGCGACACCTCGGTGCCGTAGCTCTCGGCCAGAAAGGCCTGGATCTCGCGCACGCTCATGCCACGCGCGTACATCGCGATGATGCGCTCGTCAAAGCCGGTGAAGCGGCGTTCGTGTTTGGGGATCAGGATCGGCTCGAAGCTGCCGTCGCGGTCGCGCGGCAACTCGACCCGGACGACGCCACGATCGGTGATGACCGTCTTGCGGCTGGCGCCGTTGCGCTCGTTGGCCTGGCCAGCGGGTTTGGATTCGCCCGGTGGATACCCCAGATGCAGATTCATCTCCGCACCCATCGCGCGTTCGATAATCGCCTTGTTAAACGCCAGCATCAGATCCTGCACCTCGGTCGGCGTCATCGGCCCCTTGACCAGCTCGTCCAGCAGTGCTTTGGGCAGTTCAGGCAGCGGCCCTCGGGCCGCTGCCTGAGACGCCACCGTGCGTTTCTTCTTCATTGGCATATCCATGACTTTTACCTCTCATGATATGCCTCGCCCACAAAATGACGGATAGGCCCAGTGCTGGCGGTGTGAGCCGCTTTCTTTTGCCTACTTTTCTTTGCGGCGGCAAAGAAAAGTAGGTGCCGCCCCGCACAGGGGCGACGCATGAAGCTAGATAACGCATCGCGGATGCCAGCGAAAGCAAATGCAAACCAACCCCAACCCCAACCCCAACCCCAACCCGGCACCAGCCAGAATCAATCCTCCAGCAACGACAAATCCCTCACCGCGCCCTTGTCCGCCGACATCACCAGCTTCGCATAGGCCTTCAGCGCAGCTGACACCTTCCGCGGACGCGGCTTGGCTGGCTTCCAGCCCTTCGCATTCTGCTCCTCGCGGCGACGCGCGAGTTCTTCATCCGACAGCAGCACGTCGATCGTACGGTTCGGAATATCGATACGAATGCGATCGCCATCACGCACGAGCCCGATTGCGCCACCCGCCGCCGCTTCCGGCGAACAGTGCCCAATCGACAGCCCCGACGTGCCGCCCGAAAAGCGCCCGTCCGTCAACAGCGCGCAGGCCTTGCCGAGCCCCTTCGACTTGATATAGCTCGTCGGGTACAGCATCTCCTGCATGCCGGGACCACCCTTGGGCCCTTCGTAACGCACGATCACGATATCGCCCGCCTTGACCTTGTCGTTGAGGATGTTCTCCACTGCCTCATCCTGCGACTCCGTCACATGCGCCGAACCTTCGAACACGAGAATGCTCTCGTCCACACCCGCCGTTTTCACCACGCAACCGTCGCGCGCAATGTTGCCCGTCAGAACGGCCAAGCCGCCTTCCTTCGAAAACGCATGCTCGTACGAACGAATGCAGCCCTCCGCACGGTCCAGATCCAGACTCGGCCAGCGCGTGTTCTGGCTGAACGCGACCTGCGTCGGAATGCCAGCAGGACCCGCCATATAGAACGTCTTGACGGCTTCGTCGTCGGTGAGCGCGATGTCCCACTGGCTCAGCGCATCCTTGAGCGTCGCCGCGTGCACGGTCGGCACGTCGGTGTGCAGCTTGCCCGCGCGGTCCAGTTCGCCGAGGATGGCCATGATGCCGCCCGCGCGATGCACGTCTTCGATGTGGTACTTGTTCGTGTTGGGCGCCACCTTGCAGAGCTGCGGCACGATGCGCGACAGACGGTCGATGTCCGTCATCGTGAAGTCGATCTCCGCCTCACGCGCGATGGCGAGCAGGTGCAGGATCGTATTGGTCGAGCCGCCCATCGCGATGTCGAGCGTCATCGCGTTCTCGAACGCCTTGAAGCCGACCGAACGCGGCAGGACGCGCGCGTCTTCGTTCTCGTAGTACTGGCGCGCCAGTTCGACCACACGGCGGCCCGCGCGCCTGAACAGCTGCTCGCGGTCCGCGTGCGTCGCGACCACCGTGCCGTTGCCCGGCAGCGAAAGGCCCAGTGCTTCCGTCAGGCAGTTCATCGAATTGGCCGTGAACATGCCCGAGCACGAACCGCAGGTCGGGCAAGCCGAGCGTTCCACTTCGGCCACGTCGGCGTCCGAATAGGACTGGTCGGCCGCGATCACCATCGCGTCTACCAGGTCGAGCTTCTTGAACTCGATGGTGCCCGTCTTCGGATTCGCTAGGCGCGTCTTGCCCGCTTCCATCGGGCCGCCGGACACGAAGATCACGGGAATGTTCAGCCGCATCGCGGCCATCAGCATGCCCGGGGTGATCTTGTCGCAATTGGAGATGCACACCATCGCGTCGGCACAGTGCGCGTTGACCATGTATTCGACGGAGTCCGCGATAATGTCGCGGCTCGGCAGCGAATACAGCATGCCGTCGTGACCCATTGCAATGCCGTCGTCGACGGCGATGGTGTTGAATTCCTTGGCTACGCCGCCCGCGGCTTCGATTTCACGCGCGACGAGTTGGCCCAGGTCCTTCAGGTGCACGTGACCCGGCACGAACTGGGTGAACGAATTGACCACCGCGATGATCGGCTTCGAGAAGTCTTCGTCTTTCATGCCGGTGGCGCGCCACAGCGAGCGCGCCCCAGCCATGTTGCGGCCGGCGGTGGAGGTTTTGGAACGGTATGCGGGCATCGTGGTTGTGGGAGAGTTATCGCGTAGAGAAAGCGGGCCGCGGGAATAAAGGCCCCTCGTGCGCCCGTGCAAACAACCTCGTGAGTCGCGCCCTGGGCAAACCGCGATTATCCCACACAGCCTTCAGGCACGCCGCAATCCCACAACCTGCCAAGCCCCGCCCGCGCTTACGGCGCGTACCGCGTGAAGACGTAGTCGCGGTCCTTCACCTTCGCCGCGTGACAGGCGAAGCAGGTCTGATGCTGCGCGAGATCGGCGGGCTGTCCGTTGATGAAGCGCCCGAACCCCCAGCCGCCCGTCGATGCATAGCGCCGCGAGTCCTTCACCATTACCTGCACCGTGGTCGCCTGGCCCGGCACGGTCGCGGACTCGAAATCGGGCGACTGCTTGCGCTTGTACGCGAGCTTCACGAGGATCGTGCCGTCCGGATACGGCAGTGTCGAGCTTTCGATCGCCTTGATCGCAGCGGGGTTGCCCAGCACGACGCGCAGCTCGTCGAGCGGCGCGGCTTCCTCGGCGGGCGCGATCATCTGCCACTTGCGGTATCCGTCGGGAATCGTGACACCGTAAATCGGCGATGCCGCTTTGGTTGCAGCGGCGGGTTTGGCGGATTCGGCAATCGCCTGATCCGCCGACACGGCGCCGGGCAGCAGCGCCGTGCTGAGGACGACATACGCGGTCCGGATGGCTCGCTTTGGTCGCATTGGATGGCTCCCCGTCGTCCGTTCAGAAACGCGCCACGTCGATGATCGCGTCGGCGAACGCCTTCGGCGCTTCCTGCGGCAGGTTGTGCCCGACGCCGCCGCCGATGTTCCGGTGCGCGTACTTGCCCGTGAACTTCTTCGCGTACGCCGACGGGTCCGGATGCGGCGCGCCGTTCGAGTCGCCTTCCATCGTGATGGTCGGCACCGAAATGGTCGGCGCCGCCGCGAGGCGCTTTTCCAGTTCGTCGTATTTCGCCTCGCCGCGCGACAGGCCGAGACGCCAGCGATAGTTGTCGATCACGATAGCAACGTGGTCCGGGTTGGCGAACGACTCGGCCGTGCGATCGAACGTCGCGTCGTCGAAATTCCACTTCGGCGAGGCGAGTTGCCAGATCAGCTTGTTGAAGTCGTGGCGGTTCGCGTCGTAGCCCGCATAACCGCGCTCCGTCGCGAAGTAGAACTGATACCACCACGCAAACTCCGCCTTCGGCGGCAGCGGCGCGCGGTTCGCCTGCTGGCTGCCGATCAGATAACCGCTCACCGACACCAGCGCCTTGACACGCTCCGGCCACAGCGCGGCGATGATGTCCACCGTGCGCGCGCCCCAGTCGAACCCGCCCAGCACGGCCTTGTCGATTTTCAGCGCATCCATCAGCGCGATGATGTCGACGGCGATCACGGCTTGCTGGCCGTTGCGCGGCGTATCCGCGGACAGAAAGCGCGTGCTGCCGTAGCCGCGCAGATACGGCACGATCACCCGATAACCGGCGGCGACCAGCAACGGTGTGACTTCGGCAAAGCTGTAGATGTCGTACGGCCAGCCGTGCAGCAGAATCGCAACCGGGCCGTTCTGCGGGCCCGCTTCCGCGTAGCCGATGTTCAGCGTGCCCGCATTGATCTGCTTGATCGTGTCGAACGAAGCGGCACGTCCGCCCGTCTTGACGCTGGTCTGTGCATTGGCGAGTCCGCTCAAGCCCAGTTCCAGCAGGCCGATGCCTGCAACGGTCGTCCCGAGCAGGCGGCGGCGCCGAGTGTTGATCTGATCCGACATGTTTTTTTCCTCAGGTACGGTTGCATGAATGACATCTGCGCGCTCGGGTCAGATGCGCAGCCTGTTGATTCGACAGCACGCGCAACGCGATCAGCGCGAGCGTCGCTCAGTGCCTCAGTGCGTTTGGCGCGAACGCCTGTTCGCGCTTCCCGTTCGCAACGCCAGCACCGCTGGCATGGAGGTATTAAACATGTCGGACGTATCTGCGGTTTGTCCGCAATGTCCGCCAATGAGTCGTTATGTATCAGGCGGCGGCGCAGATACATTGGGATACAAAAACGTCGTGAATGGCGGCCCGGGAAACGCGCTCAGCCTTCCGGACCGTCTTACTGCTTCTTCGCTTCGTCTGCATCGTAGGTGACGTACAGCTTGGTGTAGCCCTGCGTGTCGAACTGTCCCGTCCATCCTTTCGGCAGCGTGACGGCTTCGCCCGTATTCACGACCATCACCGAACCGTCCGACGAGGTCAGCTTCACGCTGCCGGAAAGAAAATAAAGAAACTCGCTATACGGCAGGCCTTGCGGGCCTTTGATGTCCTCGTGCAACGGACCCGATTTATAGACGCCTGTCTGATACGCGTTATCCGGCGACGTGAAAGTGACCACGTCGGTACTTCGATGACCGCCGTCATCCTTCTTCACCGCGTCGTTGCGGTTGAATATCGCGCCGGCCAGTTCGGCTTTCGAAACCTTGACGGGTTTGATGGTTTCCGCATGCAAACCCGTCGATACGATTGCACTGCTCAATGCCACTGCAGCGAAACATGCCTTGTACACGATGTTTTCCTGTGAGTGAACGCTGTTACGACTGATTGCCCGCAAAGCGAAAATCCGATGGCGACACGCCGTATTGCCGCTTGAACAGGCGGCTGAAATGCGCTGCCGTGGTGAATCCGCATTGCCACGCAATTTCCTGAATCGAACCGTCGTGCGCGCCGCGCGTTCGCAGCAATAGCGCCGCGCGCTCGAGCCGCGCCTGCCACAGATACCGCATCAGCGACATGCCCTTTGCACGGAACAGGCGCTGCAAGTGTTGCGAAGAAACATGCACGCCATTCGCAATCGCAGCGACGTCCAGCCCAGCCTCACCGAGATGGTTTTCGATGTAACGCTTCGCCTGATGGACCAACGCTTCGGGGCAGCGTCGCTTCGACCGTGCGCCGGGATCGATCATCGCGAACTCGATGAGTTCGAGCAATTGCTCGCCCATCATGTTTTGCGCGACGACGCTCGGCGCGGTGGATTGCCGCGCAATGCACTGAATGAGATCGCGGGTCGCGCGGACATCGGGCGACCGCGCATCGCCCACCAGCGGCCCCGCACTCGACCGATGCACGCCACGCTCGCGCAAACGCGCTTTCGGCACCCGCAGCACCGTCATTCCCGCGCGCTCCGGGAATACTTCGACAAACGGATAGACGGGGTCGATGATGAACATGCTGCCCGCCTCGAAGCGCTCGACGAGACCGCGCGATTGCACATGCACATGGCCCTCCGTCACGAGCTTCACGAACAGCCAGCCGCCTTGCCACGACGGACATTCCTCGCCGACGGGCGACAGCGTTTGCGTGGACAGGTCGGCCAGCGACACGCCGACTTCACCCAGGGTCCAGCTCTTGACGGTCGAGTCGATCGACTGCAGTGGATCGAATGCGCATCTCAAGCCGCGGCTGTTCAACATGATGTCCGACCATCGTTCGCCTGCGCCCGGAACGGTGTCGAAAGTCATCTCGTGCGTGTCGAAGTGCATGAAAACGTCCCATGAATCAAAACGGACGGGCATGCGCAGGGCTTTGGCGCGGGCGCAAAGAATCGATTGCGCCCGCGCCTGTCTGCCTGTCATCCAGCCGCCGTCGGCATGAACACTGCCTTGGTTTCGAGGTACGCCTCCAGTCCCTCGCGGCCGCCTTCGCGGCCCACTCCTGATAACCTGTAACCGCCGAACGGCACATTGGCCGCCAGCTCGATGCCGTTGATGCCGATATGGCCCGCCTGAATGCGGCACGCGAGCGCGTAAGCCCGCTCCACGTCGCTGCTGTACACCGAGCCGCTCAGACCATACGGCGTGGCGTTCGCGATACGCACGGCGTCGTCGATGTCGTCGTACGGCAGAATCGAAACGACGGGACCGAAGATTTCCTGCTGCGCAATCGTCATGTCCGGCGTGACGTGAGCGAATACCGTAGGCTCGACGAAGTAGCCCTTCGCGAAGCCGCCATTGCCCGTTCCGCCCAACACCCTCTGCGCGCCTTCGCCGATGCCCTGCTCGATATAACCGCGCACGCGCTCGCGCTGCACTGCGTTCAATACCGGCCCGATACGCGTATCGGCCTCGCGCGGGTCGCCGAGCTTCAGCTTCGAAATGATCTCAGCGTACGCGCTCACGACCTCGTCATGCCGCGCCCTGGGCGCAAGAATGCGCGTCTGCGCGAAGCAGATCTGACCGGAAAACGGCATCGTGAACGGCGTCAGCGCGGCCAGCGCCGAAGGCAGATCGACGTCGTCGAGCAGAATCGCCGCTGATTTCCCGCCGAGTTCCAGCGTCACGCGCGCCAGCCTGTCGACGGCCGCACGCGCGATCCATTGCCCCGTTGCCACGCTGCCCGTAAAGCTGATCTTGTCGACATCGCGCGATTGCACCAGTTGCGCGCCCCCGTCGCGGCCTGCCGTGACGACATTGAGCACGCCCGGAGGCAGGCCCGCAGCCGCCGCGCATTCCGCAATGATCAGCGCATCGAGCGGACTCTCCGGCGGCGATTTGACGACGACCGTGCACCCCGCCGCCAGCGCCGCCGCGATCTTGTGCGACACGATCGGAAAGGTTGCATTCCATGGCGCAATCAACGCGGCAACGCCGACAGGTTCGCGCCGCACGCGCGCGTGGCCGCGTCGCGTGGCTCGCGCGTCCTCGAATTCGAACGTCTGTGCAAGCGACGCAAAGAATTCGAAGCGTGTGATGCCCGTGGGCAGCAGGCCGCTTGCAAATGTAATCGGCGCGCCGACCTGATCGGTCCACAGTTGCGCGAGCAAGGGCAAGCGCTGGCGGATTTCTTCCGTCAGCCGCTTCAGATAAACGCTTCGCTCAGCGCCCGACAGCTTCGGCCACGGTCCCTTGTCGAACGCCCGGCGCGCCGCGGCGACCGCGCGCTCGACGTCCACGGAATCCGCGAGCGGAACGGACATGAACGGTTCTTCCGTAGCAGGAGAAATCAGCACATGGCGCGCATCGGAATGGCTCAATACCCATTCGCCATCAATGAAAAAGCGACTGCGGACATTCGACGAAAGTGCGGTGGAGTACTCGGTCATGATCTTTCCGATTGAAAATCTTCGACATCTACACTGAAAGGGTTTCGAAGCAGGCACCCGTCATATGCCGTCATGCCGGATTGAAACCCACCAACGGATTCCGCTAACGCCAGGAACCTCTGATTTTTCAGTGTAGTGATTCGACTCTTTCGGAAATTGTCCAAGGCAATTCGATCGCTTGTCCAAAACGCGCTTTCTGACGGATACCCGGTTATAGCCTGGTTTTGGCGCAGGAATATGTCGTAATGTATCTGCTGCCGCTCAGGGCGCATCCAGTTTCAAAGATCTTGCGTTCGAATGCGCGTCCCAGACAAGAAAAATGCGCCACATAGACAAGCCATCTGTCAATGGGAAACGCTAAAGTTGGCAGTTCTCCCTCAGTCAATCCGTTTCCCGATTGCAATGCAGTGCACAGAACTTTCGCTCGTTCTTCCGGACATGCTTCCCCGGCTCTGGTCTTTCGCCTTACGGCTCACAGAGAACGAATATGAAGCGGAAGAACTGGTTCATCAGGCCTGCGCGCGCGGGCTGGAAGACTCACACACACGGCCTCCCGACACATCGCCGCTCGACTGGATGTTCTCGATCGTCTATTCGATCTGGCGCGACGATCCGATGGGCCATGCGCGGCGGCATTGTGCGGCGAAGAAACGTTCTCCCTCTACACAACACCTTTTCCAGAAAAACGTGTTCGGAATAGATCCGCCTGGCTAAGCGTTGTTGAAAAGAGCATAGGAAATCCAGCATCGGACGCATCCGGCTCGCATTACGAATTCCTCACTTTCAATCGGAGTACGAGCCGCTTCGCGCTCCGTTACGGCCTCGAAAGAACATGTCATCCTTTTCAAGAATGCTGCTCGTCTACGACGGAACGCCAGAAGCTCAAGCCGCGCTAAAACGCTGCTCGCAATTGTCGCTGGCCTTGTCCGCACACGTCGATGTGATTTCCGTCGTCGATTCGATCACGGCCAATGCGACCTGCGCCGGCATGCTGTCCGACCTTGCGTGCAGCAGCATGGAAGCACACGCACAACAAGCGCTCGACGTCGCCGTCGCGCATCTCGTGAATCTCGGCGTCACCGCGCATGGTTTCATGAAGTTCGGACGCACCGTGGACGTGGTTCCGCTACACGTCACGGCATTCCACGCCGATATCGTGGTGATCGGTCATCGCGTGCAATCGGGGTTCGCGCGCTGGTGGGGCGGGCGTCCCGTTCATCTCGATCTGGCCGAACGGCTGCGCGGCTCCGCAATCGTGGCCGTCACCGCGCCCCTTTCCTGATGTCTGATAAGGCGCGTGTGGACCGGGCGGCCATTGCCGCCCGGCAAGCTCACACCACGGGATCGATAGGCGAAGGCGGCACACCGCGCGCTTCGATCGCTTCGCCCGCCAGCAAACATAAATCCTCGCGATAATGCGCAGCGACGATCTGCACGCCAACGGGTACGCCGTCGACCAGTTGCGTCGTGACGGCCAGCCCCGGCAGACCCATCGCCGGCAGCGCGCGCATCGTGAGCTGCGCTTCCCATACACGGTCGAAACCTTCGCCGCCGCGCTGATCGAGGTCGTCGGGAAACGGCAGCTCGCCGGAGACGGGCATCAGCACCACCGCATACTGATCGAGAAACAGACGCCACTGACGCACCAGCGTCGAGCGCCGTACCAGTGAACGGCTGATCACATCGGCGGGCAGGCCCTGTACCTTCAGGTGCGCCGCCGCGACGACGGCAGCCGCGCCCGGATCGCCGTCACGCGCCACGGTATCGGCCAGCGCGTCGAAGCCGTCGCCCAGCCATAAGCGCTCCTGCAATTGCCCGGCTTCGCGGATCGACGGCACGTCGTCGATTTCCTCGACGCTCCAGCCTGCATCGGCGAGCCGGCGCGCCGCATCGAGCAACGCATCCTCCACTTCCTGCGCGATCTGCAAACCGCCAGGGCGCAGGCACAGCGCTGCGCGCAACGGCACGGCTCGCCCCTCCAGCGGCAGCGGCACATACCAGGGGTCGCGAAGATCCGGCGCGGCAAGCGCAAGCAGGCCGAGACGAAGATCGTCAATGGTGCGTGCAATCGGTCCCGCCGCCGACATCAGTTGCGCGCCGATCGCGCGTTCCGGCGACGACGCGTTGAACGCCGGCACACGCCCGAAGCTCGGCCTGAGCCCATGTACGCCGCACGCATAGGCGGGATAGCGGACCGAGCCGCCGATATCGGTGCCGAGCGCGAGTTGCCCGATCCCTGCCGTGACGGCCGCCGCCGCGCCACCCGATGAGCCACCCGGCGTGAGCTTCGCATTGCGCGGATTCAACGTGCGCCCGTGCACCTGGTTCGACGTGAACCAGCGCAGCGCGAAGGTCGGCGAATTGGTGCGGCCAAGCAGCACCGCGCCCGCCTTCGACAGATTGTCGACGGCAGGACTGCTCGTTTCGGCGATCAGGTTTTCCTGCAGCCGCGTGCCGTTCGTGGTCGCAAAACCGGCCTGATCGACGTTGATCTTCACGGTGACGGGCACGCCCGCGAGCGGGCCCGGGTCCTCGCCGCGCGCGATCGCCTGGTCGATCTCGTCCGCCTGGCGCAGCACCCATTCGGGTTTGTGCGCGACGACGGCGTTGATCGTGGGATTCACAGCATCGAGACGCGCCAGCGCGGATTGCGCCGCCTCGCGCGCGGATACCTCGCGGCTGCGGACACGCTTCGCGAGTTCAGCCGCCGACAGGCGCCATAGTTCACTCATGTTGCCCCCGATAAAGATTCGGACTGGAAATGATACGCCTCACGCGCCAGGCTGTTCCGCGTGCGGATCGAGTGTCGCGGCGAGGATCATCTGATGCCGGTTGGACGGCACATGAAAGTCGTGCGCGCGCGGACGGAATACTTCGTCGCCGCGACTGATCGCGCGGCCCGTCAGCGCGCACACGGCTGCGTCGCGCGCGAGTCCGCTGCGCCATATCTGTGCGTTGTATCGCCCGGAGCAGGGATCGCTCCACGAGACGCTGATCGTGCACGACGACAGCCGCTCCTCGACCACGGTATGCGCGGGCCGTGACGGCGCGTTGCTCGCACCTTCAGCGACGGGCGACGGAATGCTGACGCGCAGCTTCTTCAGCGCCGCATAACGGTTGACCGCGCACGCGTCGCGCTGTTCGGTGGAAGGGTCCAGCACATTCAGCAGCGTGCGTACCACGATATTGTCTTCGGACAGCGCATTCATCGACTCATCTCCCGTCCCTGTCGCGGGTCATAGCGTGAAAACGTCTTTGATCTGACGGGCGGCGGCCCTGCGGAACGCATGCGGGCAAGGCCGTTCGCGATCGGTCCACTACGTCGCGATCAACCGCCGCCTTGCTGGCGCAGCGTCAGCTTGCTGACAACGGCCGTGACGCCTCGCACCTGCTTCGCCGTTTCGACGGCGAGGTGGTCCTGGTCTTCGCTGGCAATCTGTCCGGCCAGGGTCACCTGACCCGTCTTCGCGTTGCCGAATGCGGTGATCGACGTATCTTCCAGCCCTTTCGTCTTCAGCAGCGTCTTTTGAACGGTCTTCGAGAACGCGCGATTCGCCACGCGAACCGACTTCTTCGACGGCGCGGCGGGAGCGGCCGCCCTTGTGTCCGTTGCGGAAGCAGCCGCGTCCGCAGCGAATACCTGCGTGCAGGACAATGCGAGCATGGCGGCGAGGCCGCTGCCCATCACGAATTGGCGGAGGTTCATTGTCTTTTCCTTGTCGTTGTAGAACGGGTTTGCAGGCCATCGAACCGGCTAACGTCGATGCCTGCCAAGGATTAGAAGCGCCGAATGTGTCGTCTGTTTTTCCTCGACGTATCCAAATGTATCGGGATTACAGTTGCATTGCACTTGCGCACGCATCACGCGTTCAGCGACGCGCTCCCGTCGTCATCCGTAGCCGGGCGCGCGGCCGATCCACTTTTTTTCCAGCGCCTGTGTGTTCGATCGGCTTTTCGATCGTGCAAAGCACCGCGCCCGCCTGCACGCGCTCGCGTATGCGAACCGTGGCGAAGGCGGTAATGAAGATGGTGGGGATGCGCAGGCCGTTGCGCTTTGGCGTGTCGACTAACTCGATGCCGTCCATGTCCGGCATCTGCACGTCGCAGACGAGGCAACGCGGGCCTTCGGGATCTCAACGCAACGGCCTGAGCCCGGCCCGCACTTCCTGGGCGAACAGCAGCGGCTCTTCCCACGCCGCGAAATGACCGCCCTTGTCGACCTCGTTGAAATAGATCAGGTTGTGATAACAACGCTCGGCCCAACTGCGCGGCGCCTGATAGATTTCGCCCGGGAAGACCGTGATCGCGGTGGGCAGCGAGATATCGACGGCATTGAAGTTGTTCGAGTGATCTTCCCAGTAGATCTGCGCCGACGACGTCGCGCTATCGGTCAGCCAGTACAGCGAGATGTCGTCGAGAATCTCGTCGCGCGTCAAGGAGCGCTCGGGCACGCCGCCGCTATAGGTCCACTGCGAAATCTTGTCGTACATCCACGCGGCCTGTCCGGAGGGCGAATCGGCGAGCGCATAGCCGACCGTTTGCGGGCGCGTGACCATCATCGCCGAATAACCGCAGTTGTCGCGATAGAAGACGGCGAGCTTCTCGTACGCGTTCTTCTCCTGGGGCGACAGGCCGGCCGGTGCGGGATCGCCGAGCGCCAGCGAGCGCGCGATATCGGCGGGAACGGTGGCGGGCATGTTCACGTGAATGCCGATCAAGCCCTTGACGTGCTGCATCGCCATACGGTGCGACACCACGGAGCCGCAATCGCCGCCTTGCGACACGAAGCGCGCATAACCGAGCCGCTCCATCAGCACGCCCCATGCACGCGCGATGTGATCCGAGCCCCAGCCCGGCGTGGTCGGCTTGCCCGAAAAGCCGAAGCCGGGCAAGGACGGCACGACCACATGGAAGGCGTCGTCGGCGCTGGCGCCGTATGCAGTCGGGTCGGTGAGCGGACCGATCGCCTTGA
The DNA here is from genome assembly GCF_002902945.1 of Paraburkholderia caribensis. NCBI lineage: Bacteria > Pseudomonadati > Pseudomonadota > Betaproteobacteria > Burkholderiales > Burkholderiaceae > Paraburkholderia > Paraburkholderia caribensis. The sequence goes on along the minus strand of NZ_CP026102.1, from coordinate 811,460 downwards.
TCAGCTCGAAGATCGAACCCGGCCAGCCGTGCGTCATGATCATCGGCATCGCGTTCTTGTGCCGCGAGCGGACATGGATGAACTGGATATCCAGCCCGTCGATCTCCGTCACGAACATCGGCAAAGCATTCAGCTTCGCTTCGCCCTTTCGCCAGTCGTATTCGCTGCCCCAGTATTGAACGAGTTGCTGCATGCGCGCGAGCCGCACGCCCTGGGACTCGTCGGCGACCGTTTCCTTGCCTGGCCAGCGCGTTCTGGCCAGACGCTGGCGCAAATCGGCGAGATCGCTATCGGGAATATTGGCTTTGAATGGACGGATATTCCCCGCGTTGTTCGCGGCGTAAAGCGCTTCGGGAAATAACGCCATTGCGCCCGCTGCCGCCCCGGCGGCCAGCAGGTTACGCCGCATCGGCGAGAACGGAGTTGAAGACATGCTTTGTCATCCTGTTTCCAAGGAGTGGGCATCCGTGCGCGACGAGTTGCACGACGATGTGAGAGAACTGGCAGAGCAATGCTTGACCGCTTGCGAAGCGAATGGCCCGAAGCGTCCCACTCATTTGAAACGACGAATGTATCTCGCGTTTGTCCGCGGTGTACCTGTTCGTAACAGGCAGCGATTAAAACAGTACGAATAACTTAAAGTTGCGCGAGGGAATGAATATACGCGCGGTGCCTATCATACTTTCGTTTGGATTGACCCCAATCCCCATAGCCGCGATTATTCCAGCGCAATAGCAAATAGAGGAATGCGATGAGTCAGCATCGAGACGGCAGCGACGATCCGCAGGCAGGCAAGCGTCCTTCCCCGATGGAGCCGCTAGCGGATTCGAATGCGGCTCCGAAGGCCGCGCCCGCCGACGACCGTTACCCGCGCTTCAGCGCCGCCGACATCGAAAAAATGATGCGCTTCGGCATGATTGAGCATTGGCGCGCGGGCGACGTGATGTTCCGTACCGGCCAGCCGGGACTTGGCATGCGCGTGCTGCTGAGCGGGCGTGCCAGGCTGTCGCGGCGCGATGGGCTCGGCCGGTCGCAGACCATCGTCGAGCTGGGCGCAGGCCAGTTTCTCGGTGAAGTGGCGCAGCTCACGGGCAAGCCCGCGCTCGCCGACGGCCTCGCACTCGAAGACGTCGAAGCACTAATGATCGCGCCGCAACAGATACGCGACATGCTCGTCGCCGAGGCGCAGCTGGGCGAGCGAATCATGCGCTCGCTGCTGCTGCGCCGTTTCGGTCTCGTGCGCGAAGGCGCCGGCCCCGTGCTGATCGGACGTTCCGGCGATCTCAAACTGCTCGCGCTCGAAGGGCTGCTGCATCGGCTCGGCCATCCGTACTCCGTCGCGGACCCCGCGACGGATGCCGACATCCGCGCGCTGCTCGAAGAATGGGGCGTATGGCGCGACGGCGAGCCCGTCGTGATGCTCGCGGACGGCACGCTGCTGCAAGACCCCGACGAACGCCAACTGGCCGCGCGCCTGGGCCTGCTGCCCGAGCTTGACTCGGCGCGCACCTACGACGTCGCCGTGGTCGGCGCGGGACCGGCCGGACTAGCCGCTGCCGTGTATGCGGCATCCGAGGGACTGTCGGTGATCGTCTTCGACAGCCACGGCCCAGGCGGACAGGCAGGCGCCAGCGCGCGGATCGAGAACTACCTCGGCTTTTCGACGGGCGTGTCGGGCCGCGAGCTGGCGGCGAACGCGTTCGCGCAGGCAGTGAAGTTCGGCGCGGAAGTCGTGATCCCCACCCGCATTGACCGGCTCGATTGCGCGCAGGCGCCGCTTCAGCTCGAATTGCAAGGCGGCCAGCGCATCGCGTCGCGCACGGTCGTGATCGCGACGGGCGCGGCTTACCGGAAGCCCGCCATCGAAGGTCTCGACGAAGTCGCGGGCCGCGGCGTCTACTACTGGGCTTCGTCGATCGAAGGACGCCTGTGCCGAGGCGCGGAAGTGGTCCTCGTCGGCGGAGGCAACTCGGCGGGACAGGCCGCCGTATTCCTGTCGACGCACGCAAGCCGTGTCCACATATTGATTCGCGGCGACAGTCTGGAGACCAGCATGTCGCGCTATCTGATCGATCGTCTCGCGTCGCTGGGTAACGTGGTGCTGCATGCGCGGACCGTCGTCGCGTCCGTCAGAAGCGACGCATGGGGCCTCGAAGCCGTCATGTGCAACACGCCCGAAGGCGAGCTCGTGTTCGATACCCGGCATCTGTTCCTGTTCACGGGAGCGAGCCCCAACACGCAATGGCTGCGCGATTGCAGCGTCGAGATCGACGACCGGGGCTTCGTCAAAACGGGCCTGGCGGCGGGCGTACGCGCCGACACCGCATGCTTCGCGTTGCAGACCAACGTGCCCGGCGTATTTGCGATCGGCGATGTGCGCAATGCATCGGCGAAGCGCGTCGCGGCGGCAGTGGGCGACGGCGCCGCCGTCGTCGCGGAGATTCATCAGTTTCTGAGCGCCCCGTTGCCTGCCGCATGAGCGCGCAACTGGCATGACGAAAGCATGACGGGAGCCGGCCTGCGGATAGACTCGACACAACCCTATACGAAGGTATGCGGTTGCCCATCCGGATGAATCAGCTGGCTAGATGCAGATTGTATGGAACACATCGAGCCGGCAGTCTACTCTTTGCACATCGATGCTTTGAAGCGGCGATCGGCCATCTTGCCTTGCGTTAGCGGAGCAAGCCGCCCGAACGACTCTGACAAAAAACTGGTTGAGAAAAAAAGGAGAACGCACATGCAAGACACCGTGAATCTGCGTCGCCGTCGACTGATCGGCACGACAGCGGCAGGCATCGGGCTGCTGGAACTGGGCCTCGGCAATCTCGCGCACGCGCAAGCCACGAAGAGCGCGCACGCCGCGAAGAAAGCGGCTCACCATACATCGTTCGATGCGATCGAGCAGATCGACGCCGGCACGCTGAACGTCGGCTACGTGGACATGGGCCCGAAGGACGGGCAGCCCGTCATCCTGTTGCACGGCTGGCCGTACGACATCTACAGCTTCGTCGACGTCGCGCCGATCCTCGCTGCGGCGGGGTATCGCGTGATCGTGCCGTTTCTGCGCGGCTACGGATCGACACGCTTTCTTGCCAACGAAACGCCGCGCAACGGCCAGCAGGCCGTCGTCGCCGTCGACATCATCGCGCTGATGGACGCGTTGAAAATCGATCAGGCGATCTTCGGCGCATTCGACTGGGGCGCGCGCACGGCGTGCATCATCGCCGCACTGTGGCCGCAGCGCTGCAAGGGACTGGTGTCGGTGAGCGGCTATCTGATCGGCAGCCAGGAGGCGAACCGCAAGCCCTTGCCGCCCAAGGCAGAGTTCGCATGGTGGTATCAGTTCTATTTCGCCACCGAGCGCGGCGAGCTGGGCTACGCAGCCAACCGCAACGACTTCAACCGGCTGATCTGGCAACTCGCGTCGCCCAAATGGCATTTCGACGATGCCACCTACCAGCGCACGGCGGCATCGTTCAACAACCCCGATCACGTGGCCGTGGTGATTCACAACTACCGCTGGCGTCTGGGCCTCGTGCAGGGCGAGCCGCAATACGACGAGATCGAGCAGCGTCTCGCGGCGCTGCCCACCATCGGTGTGCCGACCATCACAATGGAAGGCGACGCGAACGGTGCGCCGCATCCCGATCCATCCGCGTACGCGAAGATGTTCACGGGCAAGTATCAGCACCGCAACGTGAGCGGCGGCATCGGCCACAACCTGCCGCAGGAAGCGCCTCAGGCATTCGCCGAAGCGGTATTGCAGGTCGCCCGCCTTTGATCGCGATGCATTCAACCAACCCACGCCTATCGTCGCGCCCAACCTGACATCATGGACCAACCCGACCACGTTCTGATCGTCGACGAGGACCGCGGCATGCGCGAGTTCGTCGCCAGTTATCTGGAGAAAAACGGCATGCGCGTATCGCTCGCGTCCAGCGGACGCGACATGCATGCCGTGCTCGACCGGCATACGCCCGATGTGATCCTGCTCGACGTCATGCTGCCAGGCGAAGACGGGCTCGCGCTATGCCGCGGGCTGCGCGCGGGCCGCCATCGCGCGGTGCCCGTGATGATGGTGACCGAGCATTGCGACGAGATGGACCGGATCATCGGCCTGGAGATGGGCGCGGACGATTATCTGGCCAAGCCGTGTGCCGTGCGCGAACTGCTGGCACGCATCCGCGCGGTGCTGCGGCGCACGCGCATGCTGCCGCCCGGCATGCTGGTGGAGGAATCGACGGAGATGCTGAGGTTCGGCGACTGGCGGCTCGATACGACGGCGCGTCACCTGATCGACACCGAGGACGCCGTGGTCGCGTTGAGCGGCGCGGAATACCGCCTGCTGCGCGCATTTCTCGATCACCCGCAGCGCGTGCTGACGCGCGACCAGCTGCTCAATCTCACGCAGCGGCGCAACGCCGAACCGTTCGATCGTTCGATCGACCTGCTGGTCAGCCGTCTGCGGCAAAGGCTCCGCGACGTCGCCCGCGTGCCGCGCTACATCAAGACGCTGCGCAACGAAGGCTATGTGTTCTCGTCAGCGGTGAAGGCTGTCGAGGAAGCACGCGCCAGGCAGCATGCGTGATGCGCGGCGCGGTGCTGAAACCGTCAGCGTCTCGTGGCGCATGACGGCGCTTTAGCCACGCCTGCGTCATAAAAACAGCCCTCGTTTGTATCGCCATGTATCGGGCCCGCCAGGCCGATACATCGCGATACGCACCCTCGCCTTCCTGACATTCGCCGGATACATGTGCGGGCTCTAATCCGTCACAAGAGCACGCGCGAGACCGACATGCGCTGCGTGCAGACCGGTTGAGTCAACCGTTTCCGGATCAGGAGGTCGATTCCATGTTACTCATCGTCATTGCGTTTCTGGGCGGAGTGCTCACCATCCTGAGCCCATGCATCCTGCCTGTCGTGCCATTCGTCTTCGCCCGTTCCGACAAGCCGTTCGTGACGGGCCGGCTGCCGCTGCTGCTCGGCCTCGCCGTCACGTTCGCGCTCGTCACGGGCGTCGGCATCGCCGGTCTTGGCGGCGCGGCGCAACTGAACCACTACGGGCGCTGGATATCGCTCGCGCTGTTCGGCGTGTTCGGCGCATCGCTGCTGTTCCCGACGCTGTCGGCGCGGCTGTCGCGCCCGTTCTTCGGCATCGGCAACCGCGTCGCCGCGCTGTCGCAAATGCGCGGCACGCGCTTCCAGGTCGGCTCCGCGCTGCTGCTCGGCGTGGCGACGGGCCTGTTGTGGGCGCCCTGCGCAGGCCCGATTCTCGGCCTGATTCTCACGGGCGCCGCGCTGCATGGCGCGAGCTGGGCGACGGTGGCGGCACTGACCGCGTATGCGCTCGGCGCGGCGAGTTCGCTCGCCGTCGTGTCGGGGCTCGGCAAGCAGGCGCTCGATGGACTCAAGCGCTCGCTCGGCCTCGGCGAGCGGGTGCGCCGCGCGATGGGCGCGCTGGTGCTGCTGAGCGTGACGGCTATCGGCTTCGGCTTCGACACGCGCGCGCTCGCGCATGTGCCGTCGGCATCGACGACGGGTGTCGAAAGCCGGCTGGTGGGCCTGCTTTCTTCCAACCCTGCCCGGAAACCGGATACGCCGAAGCCGCACATCCAGCGCATCAGTGTGAAGGTTCCGTCCGCGCTGCCTGTGGAAGGCCATCTGCCGTCGCTCGATGGCGCCGAGGGCTGGCTCAATTCGCCGCCGCTCACGAGCGACGCGTTGCGCGGCAAGGTCGCCGTCGTCAACTTCTGGACGTATTCGTGCATCAACTGTCTGCGCACGCTGCCGTATCTGAAGACGTGGTCGGACCGCTATCGCAACGACGGTCTCGTGGTGCTCGGCGTGCATACGCCGGAGTTCGCCTTCGAGCACGATCCGTCGAACGTGAAGCGCGCCGTCGCCGACCTCGGCGTGCACTACCCCGTCGCAATCGACAACGGCTACAAGATCTGGCAAGCGTTCGGCAATCAGTACTGGCCCGCGTTCTATATCGTCGATGCACAAGGCCGCATCCGTTATCACCATTTCGGCGAAGGCGGCTATGCCGAAGCCGAGAAGGTGATCCAGCAACTGCTGGCGGAGTCGGGACACGCCATGCAGCCGCGCGATCTGCCGCCCATTCAGGGCGCCGGCGCGCAGGCTGCGGCGGATAACCCGAACGTCGAATCGGGCGAGACCTATGTGGGTTATCAGCAGGCGCGCGGCTTCGCATCGCCGGAAGACCTCCGGCCCGACGACGTCGCCGCGTACACCGTGCCGTCGCAATTGCCGCTCAATAGCTGGGCATTCGGCGGCAAGTGGACCGTGGGCGCCGAAGCGGCCGTGCTCGACGACGCGCATGGACGGATCGCCTATCGCTTTCACGCACGCGATCTGCATCTCGTGCTCGGCCCGGGCGCGAATGGCAAGCCCGTGCGCTTTCGCGTCACGATCGACGGCGCGGCGCCCGGCGACTCGCATGGCGCCGATGTCGCCACCGACGGCAGCGGCGTCGTGACCAGTGCCCGTCTGTATCAACTCGTGCGTCAGCGTGACGCCGTGCGCGACCGGACCTTTACGATCGAGTTTCTCGATCCGGGCGTGCAGGCCTTCTCCTTCACGTTCGGCTGACGCCTGGCGGCAGCGCTTCAAGCCACGCCACTGCGCTTTCGCGGCGCAGTGGCGTTTGTCATTGGCCAGGCATCGGGCGTCGTCACCGACAACTGGCAACCGGCGGCCCGGGATTTGTACCTCAATGTATATATCGCCCATCGAGAAATACTGGCTTACATTCCGGCGCGTTCTGGAAACAAGCCAGATACGTGAGCGGGTTCAAATAACGACACGCAAGGTTGATTCATGACAGTGCGACTGACCGGGCGCGAAGCCAATGCGCAAAGCGCGATGACCGCCCGGGATGACATCAACGCAAACCCGCTTCACTACTGGAGAAAGACTCATGAAACTCGTTCAATCCCTCATCGTTGCAGCCTTGATCGCCGCTCCCGCTGTGTCGTTCGCGCAGTCGAACCAACCCGTGACCCGCGCGCAGGTGCGCGCCGAGCTGATCCAGTTGCAGCAGGCCGGCTACAACCCGGCGAGCGACAACACGCAATATCCGAAGAACATCGAAGCCGCGCTGTCGCGCCTCCAGGCTGAAAAGGGCGCGGCGTATGGCGGCGTCGCAGCGGGTCAATCGAGTTCCGGCGCGCGTCGCGACACCGCGCAAACGCCCGCTCCGCAGCAGGACGTGCTCGGCCTCGAACCGGTCTACGCGCACTCGTGATCGCCGCTGCTCCGTTACCGATGCATGCCTGCGCATGCGTCGTAACGGAGCGCGCGGCTGACGCAGCAGAAAAACATCTATTGATAACGCGGTATTCAGGGGCAACACAATGACAAGAAGCTTCAGGGCCATCCTCGCGTTCGCCACGATGCTGTGCGGACTGTTCGCGTTGCAGACTGCGGACGCGGCCACGCCAGCCGATCTCAAAGGCACCAATATCGTTCTCGTGCACGGCGCATTCGCCGACGGGTCGAGCTGGAACCGCGTGATCCCGTTACTCGAAGCATATGGGCTGCATGTCGTCCCCGTGCAAAATCCGTTGAGCTCCCTCGCCGACGATGTCGCGGCCACGAAGCGCGTCATCGATCAGCAGACGGGACCCGTGGTTCTGGTCGGTCATTCGTGGGGCGGCGTGGTCATCAGCCAGGCGGGCAACGACGACAAGGTGAAGTCGCTCGTCTACGTCGCGGCCTTCGCGCCCGACGCCAATCAGTCGATCGCCGACATCACGCAAGGCATGAAGCCGCCAGCCTGGGCGAACGAACTGCGAAAGGATTCGGCGCGCTATCTGACGCTGTCGGACAAGGCCGTGCGCGACGACTTCGCGCTGGATCTGCCCGCAGGGCAGCAGCGCATCGTCGCGGCGACGCAAGGGCCGTGGTTTTCGGGTTGCGCGAACGACAAGGTGACGCAGGCCGCCTGGCATGAGAAGCCGTCGTACTTCGTGATTCCCGGCCGCGACAAGATGATCGATCCGCATCTGCAGGCGAAGATGGCGACGCAGATCCATGCGCAGGTGACGCGCGTCGACGCGAGTCACGTCGCGATGCTGAGTCAGCCCGAAGCCGTCGCCAACGCGATCATCGCAGCAGCGCGCCACGCGCACTGATACGGGGGCGCACGGGATGAAAACCATCGTGATGGACGGTCCGGGAGGACCCGAGAAGCTTCGGCTGGCCGAATGCGGCGAACCGGTTGCCGGCCCGGTCAAAGCCGTCATCGACCGGCGACGTTCCAGGGCTCGCTCGCATCGCTGCGGCGCTCGGGCACGTTCTGCTGGTATGGGCCGGTGCTGGGCGCGGCCGGCCCGCTTCATATCACGAGCCTGCCGAAGAGCATCAAGATCGGCTACGCGACCTTCGCCGATCACGTCCACACCCCTGCCCTGTTGCGTGCGCGGGCGAAGCAGTTGTTCGACTGGATCATCGCGGGCGTGCTCGACGTGCGGATCGGCGGCGTCTATCCGCTTGCGGACGCCCCACGCGCGCATGCCGATATGGAGAGCCGCCGGACCATGGGCAAGCTGTTGCTGATTCCCTAGGCGATACAGGTCATCGCAGGCGCATGCGCGACATCGCTTTCGACACGCATCACCGTCGCCGAGAACAGATAGCCTTCGTTGCGCAGCGTCTTGATGTAGCGTCCGTCGCGCACGCCGTCGTGCAGCCGCTGACGCACGCGGCTCACGAGCAGATCGATCGAGCGGTCGAGCAGGTCGGCGTGACGGCCTTGCGTCAGGTTGAGCAACTGGTCGCGCGTGAGCACGCGGTTCGGATGATCGAGGAACACGCGCAACAGCCGATACTCCGCACCGCTCAACGCGACCACCGTGCCTTCGGGGTCGAGCAGACGGCGCGCCGCCGTGTCGAGCCGCCACTCGCCGAAGCGCAGCACGGTGGCCGCTTCGGCGACGCGCATGCCGGGCGGCAGCATGTTGGTCCGGCGCAGGACGGCGCGGATGCGCGCCAGCAGTTCGCGGATCGCAAACGGCTTGGACATGTAGTCGTCGGCGCCCAGTTCGAGGGCGACGATGCGGTCCGCTTCGTCGTGGCGCGCGGACAGCATGACGACGGGTATCGCGTGAAATTCGCCTGCGCGCAATTCGCGGCACAACGACAGGCCATCCGTATCCGGCAGTCTCAGTTCGAGGACGATGAGATCGGGGGTGTCGCGCCCGAGCGCCGCGCGCATCTCGCGTCCGCTGGAGGCGCGCGACACCCGCATGCCGTTGCGTTGCAGATGGATGGCGACGAGTTCGCGGGTCTCACTATCGTCATCGACGATCAACACGTGTTCGAGCTTCTTCATGACAGGTTCAACGAATGCGGCTGCGGCGAAACGGGCTGCGCCCGCCTTGCACTGACGGCGCGACGCGGCGGCAGAGCAGCACCCTTCTCGCCTTCGTACGCGGATGTATCCGGCCCACACTCGCCGATACAAAACATTGCTTGCGCGCCACTTCACGACATGTGACGGATACATCCCGCTGCTCAAATGAGCAGCGTCGACACGCGTCACGCCGGCCATCGGATGCGGGTTAACGTGCCGCGCATGGTGGCAGGAACGCATCGTTGACACAACAGCAACTGTGCTCACTCTCTGTTGCCCTGCGGGCAACACCCGAGATTTCATAGGTCTGACAACGATGCGAACAATCAATCACCAGCGCCTGAGGTATTTCTACGCGGTCCTGACGCAAGGCTCGATTCGCGGCGCCGCCGACGACATGAACACGTCGCCGTCGGTCATCACGCGGCAGATCCGGCTGCTCGAGGAGGAACTGGGCGTGACGCTATTCGAGCGCGGCGCCAGAGGCGCGCGGCCGACGGAACCGGCGGCGCATCTGCTGGAGTTCTGGGAGGGTTGCCAGTCGCAGCAGGAGAAACTGGAGGACCAGCTGCACGCCTTTCGCGGCCTGCGACACGGGCGGGTGCAACTGGCAGTGAGCGAAGGTTTCGTCGATACGTTGACGGAGGAAGTGCTCGCGCCGTTCTGCGCGAAGTATCCTGCGCTGACGATTGAGATGAGCATGCTGGCTCGCGACGGGATTGTCGAGGAGGTGGCTGAAAGCCGGGCGCACATCGGGCTGGCTTATAACCCGCCGCCGCATCCGCGGCTTCAGTGTCTGGCGAGTTCGGTTCAGCGGGCGGTGTTGCTGTTGCGGCGGGAGCATCCGCTTGCGATGCGGAAGCGGGCCGCTACGATTGATGATTTGCGAGCGTTTCCGCTGGCGATGATGCCGCAGACGTTTGGGATTGGACACGCGGTGAAGATGCTGGAAATTGCCGAAGGCATGCAGATCGAGCCGGCCATGACGACTAATTCGCTTGCTGTGCTTAAACGCATGGTTGCGGTGGAGAACTTTGTCACGTTGATTGGGGAGTTCGCCGCGCGGCGTGAAGTGGCAAGCGGTGAACTGACTACGGTGCCTGTCGATCATCCTGTTTTACAGAGTACGCATGCGCGTTTGCTCGTGAAGACGAGTCGGCTGCTGTCGCCTGGGCCGATGGAATTGCTCGACTGGATTCGGCGGCGGTTGTCGGTGTTTGGGGATGGTGTTCATGGGTAGGGGTGGGGTTTTTGTCTGCGACGCATTTTGGTGGTTTGCTTGTGTTTTGTGCTGGCATCCGCTTTACGTTAGCGTGCTTCACGCGTCGCGGTTCGGGTTTTCGGCCTTTGCGCTGGCATCCGCGTTTCGTTAGCTCGCTTCACGCGTCGCCCCTGTGCGGGGCGGCACCTACTTTTCTTTGCCGCCGCAAAGAAAAGTAGGCAAAAGAAAGCGGCTCACACCGCCAGCCCTTGACCTTTACCCACGGGCCCCCAACGTCCCCACACTTCACACACCAGTGCCCTGGTCGGTGCTCGTTGCCAACGCTTCGAATGCGCGCCTCACCCACTTCAAACACCCGTACATGAGCCGGCGCCAGCGAATGGCATGGGCCGCCCAGGTGGCAAACTGTGTGTAGGTTGTCGCGTCGTATGGCTTGGCGCTCTTACAGGGTGGGAGGCGTGCGCTATCGGTTCGGAGTGAGGCGCGTATGGCGCGAAAGCCTACACACAGTTTGCCACCTGGGCGGCGGTGGACTGTTTGGTGAGGCATGCTGAAACGCAGATGCGTGAAGCGGGTGAGGCGCTCATTCAGCGCGTTGGCAACGGACGTGGGTCACGTGATTGCCGTTTGAAGCGTAAGAACCTTTGGGGGCCCTCAGGCAGAAAAAAGAGCTGGCGGTGTGAGCCGCTTTCTTTTGCCTACTTTTCTTTGCGGCGGCAAAGAAAAGTAGGTGCCGCCCCGCACAGGGGCGACGCGTGAAGCCAGCTAACGTAACGCGGATGCCAGCGAAAAAACCGGCAAACCAAAACCAAAACCAAAACAAAAAACAAAAACCAAACCACAACCAAACCGCCCGCGCCGCGAAGGCGCTACATACTCCCCAAAAGCAAATCCTCAATCATCACTGGCAACCTCCGCACCCTGACCCCTGTCGCATGATGCACGGCATCCGTAATCGCCGCCGCGACACCAGCAAGCCCGATTTCTGCAATCCCCCGCGCCCCCAACTCATTAAAAACAGGATCAGGATAATCAAGAAACGTCACATCCAGCGCCGGCGTATCGGCATGCGAAGCAACAATATAGTCCGCAAGATTGCTATTGATCGGCGCACCGCTCTGCGCGTCATACATCGTATGTTCGAACAAGGCCATCCCAACCCCCATCACCACAGCCCCTTCAATCTGATTGCGCCCGGCGCGCGGATTCAGAATCCGCCCCGCGTCGATCACCGTCACGACACGGTTCACGCGCAGCCGCGCCGTCTCCGGCTGCCACGTCACCTCGGCGAAATGCGCGCCATACGAGTAGATCGAATAGTGCTTTTTCAACGGATCGTCAAAGCCGCCCTGCGCACTGCCCTTCCCCGACGCCGCATGCATCTTCGCCGCCTGCAGGATCTGCGCAAACGGCACCCCCTTCTCCGCCGCTTCCGTCTTGCGATGCACCCGCCCCGCGCCAAACGCGAGCGAGTCCTTGTCCACACCCTTGAATGGCGACTCGTCGACAGCCGCCGCGCGTGCCAGCACCATCTCCGTTGCCGCACGCGCCGCCTGCAGCACGGCGGGAATCACGGAAGCCGTCGCGGCCGAACCACCGGATATCGGCCCTACAGGCAGCATCGTATCGCCGAGCACGACTTCGATTTTGTCGAGCGGAATGCCCGTGTGCCCCGCCACCAGTTGCGCGAGGATCGTGTACGTGCCCGTGCCGATGTCCTGCGTGCCGCACACGACGCGCGCCGTGCCGTCCGCGCGCAGATCGACGCTTGCCTCGGCGGAAAAACGCAGCCCCGGCCAGCCGCACGCGCCGACGCCCCAGCCGAGCGTCAGCCCGTCGCGCGTCATCGAACCGACTTCGGCCGTGCGCTGCGCCCAGCCGAACTTCTCCGCGCCCGTCGTCAGACACTCCACGAAATGCCGCGACGAAAACGGCAAGCCCGTCGATTCGTCCACTTTCGGCTCGTTCCTCAAACGGAATTCGACAGGGTCGATATCGAGCTTGCGGGCAAGTTCGTTCATCGCCGATTCGAGCGCATACAGACCCGGCACCGCGCCCGGTCCGCGCATCGCCGTCGGCGAGCCGACGTTGCGCCGAACCAGCCCCGAAGTCACACGCAGATTCGGCACGCTGTACAAGAACGGCGTGATCTCGCCGCAGCTTTCCTCGTAGTCGTCGGCCATCGCGGTGTGATTCAGGTAGTCGTGGCGAAGCGACGTGAGCTTGCCGCTGCGATCGGCGGAAAGACGCATGCGCTGCTGCGTCGTCGGACGATGGCCGACGTTCTGGAACATCATCTTGCGGCTCACGACCAGCTTCACCGGCTGCCCCGTGTGACGCGACGCAGCCGCCGCGAGCAGCGAATGCGGCCACATCCACAGCTTGCCGCCGAAGCCCGAGCCGAGATAGCGCGAGATCACGCGCACTTTCTCTTTCGGCAAGCCGAGCATCTGCATCAGCGTCCCCTGATGGTTCGACACGGCCTGCGTCGTCTCATAGAAGGTGTAGCCCTCGCCGTCCCACTGCGCGACAGTGGCGTGCAGTTCGATCGGGTTGTGCGTTTCGACGGGCGTCACGTACGTCTCGTCGAGCGTCACTTCGCCGGCTTCGAATGCGGAGGCCGCGTCGCCACGCTCGCTTTGGACATGCGGCTCGCCCTTCGCTTCGAGTTCGTCGCTGACGTCATGCGCCGTCCTGTCATAGCCGACTTTCACGGCGGCCGCGGCGTTGCTCGCCGCCTCGAACGTCTCGGCGACGACGGCGGCCACGTACTGCCCGTAATAGCGGATCACATCGTCGTCGAACGGCGGACGCGCTTCGTCGACGAATCCCGTCTCCATCGAGTTGCCCGAAATGCGGTAGAAGCGGCCGATGTTGCCGCGATGCAGAATCACGCGCACGCCGGGCATCGCCTGCGCGGCGGCGAATTCGAGCGACGTGACACGGCCGCTCGCGATCGTCGCGCATACGGGCACCGCGTACAGCATGTCGGGCAAATCGATATCGGAGGTGTACTGCGCGCGTCCGCTCACTTTCAGCGGACCGTCGACGCGCGACTGCGGCTGCCCAATCACGGACAGCAAGGAATCGGACACAGTGGACATGGAAAGAAGTCCTCGAAAAAGTTTCAGACAGACTGCATGACCTGCGTCAATGCATGTATCAGGCAGCGCCTCGATAGTTCGATCTTGAAGCCGTTCTGGCTCTGCGCTTTCGCATTGGCGAGCGCGGCGTCGGCGGCGCGCGCAAAGCTGGCGGCGTCGGGCACGGCGCCCGCGAGTTCGGCTTCGGCTTCGCGCGCGTGCCACGGTTTCGTGCCGACGCCGCCGAGCGCGACACGCGCGCGCGTGATGCGCCCGTCGACAACATTGACGACGACAGCCGCCGAAGCCAGCGCGAATTCGTACGACGCGCGGTCGCGCAGTTTCAGATACAGCGAACGGCTGCCCGGAATGGGAGGCAACGTGACATGTGTGACGAGATCGCCCGGTTCGAGCACGGTTTCGCGCTCCGGCGTGTCGCCCGGCAGCAGGTAGAAATCGTCGATCGGGACACTGCGCGCGCCCTTCGTCCCCTGAATCTGCACCGTCGCGCCGAGCGCCGCGAGCGCGACGTTCATATCCGACGGATTGGTCGCAATACATGCGTCGCTCGTGCCGAGTATCGCCATCGTCCGGTTGAAGCCTGTGATTGCAGCGCAGCCGGAACCGGGCGCGCGCTTGTTGCACGGCATCGCGGTATCGCGGAAGTAGACGCAGCGCGTGCGTTGCAGCAGGTTGCCGCCCGTCGTCGCCATGTTGCGCAGTTGCGCGGACGCGCCTGCCAGCAGCGCCTGCGACAGCACCGCATACGGCTCGTGAATCAGCGGATGCAGCGCGAGGTCGGCGTTGCGCACCAGTGCGCCGATCTTGACGCCGCCGTCATCCGTCACTTCGACGCGGTCGAGCGGCAAGCGGCGGATATCGACCACGCGCGCCGGTTTCTCCACGTCGAGCTTCATCAGATCGAGCAGCGTCGTGCCGCCCGCGAGAAAGCGCACCTGCGCGCCCTGCTGCGCGGTTTGCGACGCCGCGCCCGCGACGATCGCGTCGCGCACGTCGTTCGCGCGCGAAAGCTGGAACAGTTCCATCGTGGCCTCCTAGCGCTTGCCGCGCACGGTCTGGATGGCCGTCACGATGTTCTGGTAGGCGCCGCAGCGGCACAGGTTGCCGCTCATCGCTTCGCGCACGTCGGCGTCGTCGGGGCCGATCGCCTCGTCGAGCAGCGCGACGGCCGACATGATCTGGCCGGACGTACAGTAGCCGCACTGATAACCGTCGCATTCGACGAACGCGGCCTGCATCGGATGCAGCGCATCGGGCTCGCCGATGCCTTCGATGGTCGTGATCGTGTCGCCTTCGTGCGTCGCAGCGAAAGACAGACATGCGTTTTCACGGCGGCCGTTCACATGCACCGTGCACGCGCCGCACTGGCCGTGGTCGCAGCCTTTTTTCGTGCCCGTCAGATGCAGATGCTCGCGCAACGCGTCGAGCAAGGTCGTGCGCGGATCGAGCGCGAGCGCGTAAGCCGTGCCGTTCACGTTCAGTTCGACGGGAATCGTGACGCTGGACGACGGCTGCGCGTGGGGGGTGTCGCCGGGTGGAGTGACTTCAGGTCGGGCAATGGTGTGGGGCATCGGGAAATCTCCATGCAGCAATCGGAATGGGACGATCGGAAGGAAGACGGTCGAATGCCAGATGGCGCGTGTCACGATCGCGCGACGCCGTCGCCGTACCGTGGAGCACCGATGGACAAGCGGAAAGTATAGGCCCCCATTCGCGGGCGCGCCGGTGAACCCTCCGCATGTCAGACGTGCTGCCCTTGCGCCATCCGGATGCCGATCAAACGTCAGATCTATATCGACAGACTGACCAGCCCAGCAAGCGCGATACCCGGGCTCGCACACGCCGCGCTGCAAAAACTCCGTGACGGTTACATCTGCCCGCTACAGCGCATACATCGCTCGCCCCGCCAGAACGATTTCGATTCAATGCGCATGACAGTGAAGAATATGAAAAGGAAACGGCGCCGCCGTCTGAAACCGTTGCTACTGATGGGCGCAGCCTGCGCCCTGCTGTCGGCCCGAAGCGCGTCGGCGCAGGAAATCGCGCTGTACGGCGGCTGGCTGAGAGGCGCGGGCACGAACACGTATTCGTGGGCGATCGACTATACGGAAGGCTTTGGAAGATACCTCGCGGGCAGCATCACATGGTTGAACGAAGGCCATATGCCGGACCATCACCGCGACGGGCAGGCGGTGCAGATCTGGGGGCGTTTGCCGCTCGCGCAGAACCGTTTCGTGATTGCGGTCGGCGTGGGGCCGTATCGCTACTTCGATACGGAAGCGGCCGAACAGGGCCAGGGCTACTCGAACACCCACGGCTGGGGCGGCCTGTTCAGCGCGCGGGCGACCTGGTACACATCGCGCCGCTGGACGACGAGCCTGCAACTGAACCGCGTGCAGGTGTCGAACGGACCTTCGACGACGGCCGTGCTGCTCGGCGCCGGCTATCAGCTCGACGCGCCCGACGAGCCGGGACCGCGCGCCTGGGCGCTGCCGCGCACGCATGACGTGACGAACAACGAAGTCACGGTGCTGGTCGGGCAGACCATTCTCAACAGCCTCGAGTCGCAGACGTCGATAGCCGAGTCGATCGAATACCGGCGCGGGCTCACGCACTGGCTCGACGGCACGTTCGGCTATCTGCATGAGGGCGGCGGCCTGAAAGCGCGCCGCGACGGCCTCACTGCGCAGCTATGGCTCACGCGCGCGTTCCTCGACGATCAGCTGACACTCGGCATCGGCGCAGGCGCGTACGCCGCGATCCATCACGGCGAAGACCCCGACGAACGCTCGACGGGCGACGGCATCCTGTCGGGCCTCGTGTCGGTGTCGGCGTCGTATCGCTTCACGCAGCACTGGGCGGCGCGCGTGACGTGGAATCGCGTCGTCACGCGCTACAGCCGCGATACGGATGTGCTGATGGGTGGTATCGGCTACCGGTTCTAGCGGCGCCGCCGCGTTCATGCAAGCGCCTGCTCCACGCCCAGATCGGCCAGCGGATGCGCCTGCGTCCGCCACGGCGACGACAGGAAATGCCGCACGCGCTCGGGCCGCACTTCGGCCAGCGTCGCGGGCGCCCAGCGCGGCTTGCGGTCCTTGTCGACGAGATGCGCGCGCACGCCTTCGCTGAAATCGCCCTCTTCGATCGCACGCGTGACGATGCCCAGTTCCATCCGGAAACATTCGGCGAGCGTCATCTGACGGCCGCGCAACAGCGCGTCGCGCGTGACGTACAGCATGGTCGGCGAATGCGAAGTCAACGCGTCATAGGTTGCCTGCAGCCACTGACGCACCTCGCGCTGGCCCATTTGCGGTACGTGCTCTCGCTCCAGATCCTGGCGCAGCGTCGCGACGATCCGCTCGACGCCCGAGCGCCGGTCGAAGTGCCGCAAGATCAACTGCGTGAACGCGCCGAGCCCCGCGTGCGGGACGATGTTGCATGGCGGCTCGAATACGGTGCGCAAGGCGCGCAGCAGCTCGTCGGCGGCGACGTCGGCCGTTGCGATGCGCAACAGACGCTCCTCGAACGTGTCGAGCCATTCGGACGGCACGCACAGATCCGCCAGCTGGAAGCACAATGCCTCCGCGCCCGTCAGCGTCACGCCTGTCAGTCCGACATACAGTTCGATCTCGGCGGGCATCACGCTCAGAAAACGTGTCGCGCCGACGTCGGGCAGAAAGCCGATGCGCGTCTCGGGCATGGCGATCTTCGTGCGTTCGGTGACGATGCGCAGCCGCGCCGCCTGGCCGAGGCCCATGCCGCCGCCCATCGCGATGCCGTCGAGCAGCGCGACAACGGGCTTCGGGAAGGTATGCAGCGCGTAATCGAGGCGGTACTCGTCGATGAAGAACTGCTGCCAGTCCGTTTCGTTGCGCTGCCGCATGCCGTATAGCGCGCGCACGTCGCCGCCTGCGCAGAAGCCTTTCGCGCCCGCGCCGCGCAGCACGATGGCGACGATTTCGCTATCGGTGCGGCAGCGCTCGACCAGCACGGCCAGTTCGCGCACCATCTCGTGCGACAACGCGTTCAGCGCGGCCGGGCGGTTCAGCGTGACGATCGCGACGCGATTGACGACGCGAAACAGCACGTCGGGTTCGTGCGCGCTTGCCTCGTTGAGAACAGCGTTCATCGCTGCGACTCCTTCGATTGCACGCCTTGCCACTGCGGCGCGCGTTTTTCGAGGAACGCATTGACGCCCTCGCGCTGGTCCGCGCCGTCGAACAGATCGACGAAGCGCTCGCGCTCCACGGCCAGCGCCGCCGTGCGCGGCACGCCGTTGCGGGCCTGCTGGATCAGATCCTTGCTGAACGTAACGGCCTGCGGGCTCAAGCCCGCGACGCGCGCCGCCATCTGCAACGCGAATTCGCGTGCCGCACCTTTCTCGACCACTTCTTCGACGAGCCCGATGCGCAGTGCCGTCGCGGTATCCACGCGCTCGCCCGTCAACACGATGCGCTTCGCCCAGCCTTCGCCGACGAGCCACGGCAGCGTCTGGGTGCCGCAGCCGCACGGCAGCAGGCCGACGGCGGTTTCCGGCAGCGCCATTACCGCGTGCTGCTCGGCGATGCGGATATCGCAGGCGAGCGCGCATTCGAGGCCGCCGCCCATCGCATAGCCGTTGATTGCGGCGATCACGACGGGCCGCGCGTTCTGCAGCGCTTCGAACGCCGAGCCGAAGCGCGATGCCGCCTGTCGCGCGATTTCCTTGTTGCCGTCGGCGAAGGTGTTGAGATCGGCGCCCGCGCTGAAGAACTTCGGGCCGTCGCCGGTGATGACGATGGCGCGCACTTGCGCGTCGCCGTTCAGGCGTTCGATGGTGTGCTGCAACTGCAATAGCCCATCCGGCGTGAATGCATTCGCGGGCGGGCGCTTCAGGGTCAGCAGGGCGACGCTGCCGTCATGGGCGTAGTCGAGTTCGATCATTTACGCGTCTCCATCCTTGCGATACAGCTTGATCACCGCTGAGAAGTCGAGCTTGCCGGCGCCGTTCGTGCTCATGGTCTGATAGAGCTGTTGCGCGAGCGCGCCGAGGTAGACGGGTTGGCGCGCGAGTTTTGCGGCATCGGTGGCGAGGCCGAGGTCCTTGAGCATCAGGTCGGTGCCGAAGCCGCCTGTGTAGCCGCGCGTGGACGGCGCGGTGTCGATGACGCCGGGGAACGGGTTGTAGGTGTCCGAGCTCCAGCAGCGGCCCGTCGATGTGTTGATGATCTTGCCCAGTACCTGGGGGTCGATGCCGAGTTTCTCGCCGAGTGCCATCGCCTCCGACACGCCGGCCATCGTGATGCCTAGCACCAGGTTGTTGCAGATCTTTGCGACCTGGCCGGTCGAGGTTTCGCCGCAATGGACGATGTTTTTGCCCATTGCTGAGAGAACTGGTTTTACCTGTTCGTATGTTTCCGCGGTGCTGCCGACCATGAATGTCAGCGTCCCGGCTGTTGCACCGCCTGTGCCGCCTGAGACGGGTGCGTCGACGAAGGTGTTTCCGTTCTGCGTCGCCAGGGCGGCGAAGGCTTTTACACTGGCCGGGTCGATGGTGCTCGAGTCGATGATCGTTACGTTCTTCGCGATGCCCGCGAGGATGCCTTCTTCACCTGTTAGCACTGCTTTTACATGTGCTGCCGCGGGGAGCATCGTGATGACGTATTCGACGTCTGTCGAGGCTTCTTTTGGAGTTCTTTTTGCTGTGGCGCCCGCTTCTGTTAGTGATTGCACTGCGTGTGGGTTCAGGTCGAAGACCGTTACCGTGTGGCCCGCTTTCAGCAGGTTTAGCGCCATCGGCGCGCCCATGTTGCCTAGTCCTATGAAGCCGATTTTCATGTTCGATCCTCTGGGTTGGTCCGGGTTTTTTTGCTGTTGTGGTGGGGTTTGGGGTTTCGTCTTTGTGGTTTGGCTTTGCGCTGGCATCCGCGTTACGTTAGCTCGCTTTAGGCGTCGCCCCTGTGCGTTTGCCTTTTCGCTGGCGTCCGCGAATTGTTAGCGTGCTTCAGGCGTCGCCCCTGTGCGGGGCGGCACCTACTTTTCTTTGCCGCCGCAAAGAAAAGTAGGCAAAAGAAAGCGGCTCACACCGCCAGCACTAGTTCTTGCCTGAGGGCCCCCAAAGGTTCTTACACTTCAAACGGCAATCACGTCATTCGCTCCCGTTGCCAACGTTCTGAATGAGCGCCTCACCCACTTCAAGCACCTGCGTTTCGGCATGCCGCGCCAGCCAGTCCACGGCCGCCCAGGTGGCAAACTGTGTGTCGGCCCGCGGTGCTCCACACGCTTCACTCCAGACCGATAGCGCATGCATCCCACCCGGTAGGAGCGCCAAGATATACGACGCGACAACCTACACACAGTTTGCCACCTGGGCGGCATATACCGTTCGCAGCCGCTTGACCTGGTACGGGTGATCGAAGCGGGTGAGGCGTTTATTCAGCGCGTTGGCGACGCACGCAAACAGAATTGCTGCCATGTGAAGCATGGGGACGTTGGGGGCCCGTGGACAAAGGTCAAGCACTGGCGGTGTGAGCCGCTTTCTTTTGCCTACTTTTCTTTGCGGCGGCAAAGAAAAGTAGGTGCCGCCCCGCACAGGGGCGACGTGTGAAGCGAGCTAACGTAACGCGGATGCCAGCGAAAGCAAGAGCAAAAGCAAAAGGCGGATGCCAGCGCAAACACCAGCAGACCACCCAGCGTCGCAGACAAACAAAAACCCCCTATCGAAGGCTAATAGTCGTATTCACACCATCACTAACAGTGACATCATCAAACCACCGCGCAGTGACCGTCTTAGTCTGCGTATAAAACTGCACAACCTGCTTACCATAAGGCCCAAGATCCCCAAGCTTCGACCCGCGAGAACCGGTAAAACTAAAAAACGGCACCGGCACGGGAATAGGAATATTGATCCCAACCTGCCCAACATCGATCTCGCTCTGGAACTTGCGCGCCGCCGCGCCGCTCTGCGTAAAGAGTCCCACACCATTGCCCATCGGATTGCTATTCACCAACGCAATCGCATCGTCCAGCGTCGGCACGCTCATCACACACAACACAGGCCCAAAAATCTCGGTCTTATAGACATCCATCTCAACGGAAACATCACTAAAAACCGTCGGCCCGATAAAATTACCGGCCTCGTAGCCAGGCACATCAACACCACGCCCATCGAGTGCCAGCGTCGCCCCCTCCTTAACACCCGCCTCGATGAGGCCCAAAATCCGCTCCTTCGCGGAACGCGAAACAACAGGCCCGATATCCGTGCCGGCCTCATGACCGGCATTCACCTTCAAGGTCCTCGCTTTCGCCACAAGCTCAGGCAACCACTCCTTCGACGCCCCCACCAGCACCACGACGGATGTCGCCATACACCGCTGACCAGCCGCGCCAAACCCGGCACCCACCAGCGCATTCAGCGTCTGCTCGCGATTCGCATCCGGCAGCACCACAGCGTGATTCTTCGCGCCCATCATCGATTGCACGCGCTTGCCGTGCTGGCTGCCCAGGTTGTACACGTGCGTGCCCACCGCCGTCGATCCGACAAACGAAATCGCCTTCACCAGATCATGCGTGCACAACCCATCGACGACTTCCTTCCCGCCATGCACCACGTTCAACACACCCTTCGGCACGCCCGCTTCAATGGCCAGCTCGACCAGTTGCATCGTCGATAGCGGGTCCTGCTCCGACGGCTTCAGCACGAACGTGTTGCCGCAAACGATCGCCATCGGGAACATCCACAGCGGAATCATCGCCGGGAAGTTGAACGGCGTAATGCCCGCGCATACGCCAATCGGCTGGCGCAGCGTGTACGTGTCGACACTCCCCGCCACATTCTCCGCAAACTCGCCCTGCTGCAACGTGCCGATCGAACACGCATGCTCGACCACCTCCAGCCCGCGGAAAATGTCGCCTTCGGCATCGGGCAAGGTCTTGCCCTGCTCCGCCGTCAAGGTCTTCGCAATGCGCGGCATGTGCTCGCGAATCAGCGCCTGGTACTTCAGCATGATCCGCATGCGCGCGCCAATCGGCGTGTTCTTCCAAGTCGCGAACGCGGCATGCGCGGAACGGATCGCCGCGTCCACCTCGGCTTTCGTCGCGAACGGTACGCGCGCAAGCACTTCCTGCGTCGCCGGATTCACAATGTCGCGCCACTCGGTCGCGCTCGACTCGACAAATTCGCCGTTGATCAACAGCTTGACCGTGTCGACCTTGCGGTCAGCCAGAGTCGAAGGAATTGCGCTCATTCTGCATGTCTCCTGAAGTAGATATCGGTCGCCCGTTGGTCGGTCAGTGCCGCTCAGTGCCGCTCAGTGCCGCTTAGTTGCCGCTCAGTGCCGCTCAGTTTCCGTTCCCATTGCGAAGCTCGGGGAAATCCTCTTCCCAGTATTCATCCTGCAAACGCGCCGGCTCCGCCGTGCGCTCCAGTTCGCGCCGCCTGAGTTCGACGCGGCGAATCTTGCCGGAGATCGTCTTCGGCAGATCGCTGAATTGCAGGCGGCGAATACGCTTGTACGGCGCAAGCTTTTCACGCGAAAAACGGAACACGTCGCGCGCGAGTTCGGGACCCGCTTCGAAGCCATGCCGCACCGTCACAAATGCCTTCGGCACCGACAGCCGCAGCGGATCGTTGCTCGGCACCACGGCCGCTTCGGCAATCGCCTCGTGCTCGATCAGCACGCTTTCGAGCTCGAACGGACTGAGCCGGTAATCGGACGACTTGAACACGTCATCCGAGCGGCCGACATACACGAGATAACCATCGTCGCGGCGCATCGCGACATCGGACGTGTGGTAGTAACCGTTGCGCATCGCGTGTTCGGTGGCCTTCGCGTTGTTCGCATAGCCCGTCATCAGGCCCAGCGGACGTGAGCCAAGCGGCAGCGCGATTTCGCCTTCCGTCACGGGATGATCGTCGGCATCGACGAGTTCGACGCGGTAGCCCGGCAGCGGGCGGCCCATCGAACCCGGCACGACAGGCTGCCCCGGCGGGTTGCCGATCTGGCAGGTGGTTTCCGTCTGCCCATAGCCGTCGCGAATCACGATGTTCCACGCATGCCGCACGCGTTCGATGATCTCCGGGTTCAGCGGCTCGCCCGCGCCGACGATCTCGCGCAGCTTCACGGGATACGACGCGAGCGGCTCCTGCACGAGCATGCGCCACACGGTGGGCGGCGCGCACAGCGTCGTGACCTGGTAGCGCACCAGCACGTCGAGCGTGTCTTTCGGCGCAAAGCGCGCGAAGTTGTAGACGAACACGCACGCCTGTGCATTCCAAGGCGCGAAGAAGCAGCTCCACGCGTGCTTCGCCCAGCCAGGCGAGCTGATGTTCCAATGAATGTCGCCCGGTTGCAGGCCGATCCAGTACATCGTCGACAGATGGCCGACGGGATAGCTTTCGTGCGTATGCTCGACCAGTTTCGGCTTCGACGTCGTGCCCGACGTGAAGTACAGCAGCATCGGATCGGCGGCGCGCGTGGCGCCGTCCGGCGTGAAGACGGGGGACGCTGCATACGCGGCGGCGATATCCGTCCAGCCTTCGCGCGGCGCGCCAACCGAGATGCGCTGCAACGGCGTATCGAGCGCATCGAACTTGCCCGTCTCCGCGCTATCGACCACGACGAAATTCGCCCCGCCGATCTGCACGCGGTCGCGCACGTCGTCGGGCGACAGTTGCGTCGTGGCGGGCAGCACGATCGCGCCGAGCTTCATCGCCGCGAGCATCACGTCCCACAGTTCGACCCGGTTCGGCAGCATCAACAGCAGCCGGTCGCCGCGCGCCACGCCCAGCCCGCGCAGAAAATTCGCCATCCGCGACGAGCGCTCCGACATCTGCGCATATGAGAGCTTCAGCCCTTCTTGCGCCGGATCATCGACGATCCACAGCGCCGGGTTGTCGTTGCCTTTCGCGACGACGTCGAAATAATCGAGCGCCCAGTTGAACTCGCCGAGTTCCGGCCATCTGAACTCGCGGTACGCGCGCTCATAGTCGGTGCGGTGGCGCAACAACAGGTCGCGCGCGTCGAAAAAGCTTTGGGCTGCCGTCATCGTCGTCTCCATTGTTCGCGCGGTTGCGCCCGGCGCGGTCGCGCTCTATTGGCGGATTATTCTGCGCTCAAACGTGCCGCGCGATAACCATTCTTTGTACTTCGCTCGTGCCTTCGTAGATTTGCGTAATGCGCGCATCGCGATAATGCCGCTCGACAGCGTAATCCTCCAGATACCCATAGCCGCCGTGAATCTGGATCGCCTTCGAGCAGATCTCTTCAGCCATCTCCGATGCATACAGCTTCGCCTGCGATGCCTCCGACAGACACGGCCGCCCCGCGCTGCGCAAGCGCGCCGCATGATGCACCAGCAGCCGCGCGGCGTTCAGGCGCGTCGCCATGTCGGCGAGCATGTTGGCGATGGTCTGATGTTCCTTCAACGCCTTGCCGAACTGGACGCGCTCGTTCGCATAGGCGCGGGCCGCATCGAAGGCCGCGCGCGCAATGCCGATCGCCTGCGCCGCAATGCCGATGCGCCCGCCCTCCAGGTTGGACAGCGCGATGCGCAAGCCCTCGCCCGGCGCGCCGAGCAGATTGGCTTCGGGCACGGCGCAATCGTCGAGCGCAATCGGGCAGGTATCCGACGCGCGAATGCCGAGCTTGCTTTCCGGGCGCCCGACGTTGAAGCCCGGCGTATCCGTCGGCACGATGAAAGCCGAGATGCCGCGCTTGCCCGCATCGGGATCGGTGACGGCGAACACGATCGCAATGCTGGCGCGCGCGCCGTTCGTCACGAACTGCTTGCTGCCGTTGATGACCCACTGGCCGTCGCGCAGCACGGCGCGCGTGCGGATGTTGTTGGCTTCGCTGCCCGCGTGCGGCTCGGTCAGGCAGAACGCGCCGATGCGCTTGCCCGTTGCGAGATCGGCGAGATAGCGGTCCTTTTGAGCGTCGCTGCCGAAGTTGAGGATCGGCCCGCAGCCGACCGAGTTGTGCACGCTCATCATCGTCGCGCAGGCGGCGCAGCCGGCCGCGATTTCTTCGAGTGCGAGCGCATACGCAATGTAGTCGGTGTACGAGCCGCCCCATTCGGGCGGCACGATCATGCCGAGAAAACCCAGCTCGCCCATCTGCCCGACGACATCCGCCGGCAACTGGCCTTCGCGGTCCCACTGCGCCGCGTTCGGCGCGAGGCGTTCGACCGCGAAGTCGCGCGCCGCGTCGCGGATCATCCGCTGCTCGTCGGTATAGAACTCGTCCATGTGTCTCGCTCCGATTGTCTTCTGCGCGCCTGCTGCACTGCACACCCGGCGCGTCTGCTGGAAACCAGTGTAGGCGGCGCGAAAGCGGGATTCGATGCCGCGTCCGCTCAATTTTCGTGAGCGCATTTGCCATAAGTGGATTCCGCGCGTGGACCCGATGCTGCAGAATGGCGGTTCCGGCAGGCGCTCGCGGCAATTCACATGAGCGCATTTGCCAGAATTCATGAAACGCCCACTTCCGGGCTGCGCGAGGAACCTGGACCGCATGAAAACCGAAAGAGGCACGATCTCCGTGAGTCTCGTCGAAGAGACGCTGGCGCTCGCCCGTGCGCGCGGCGTCGACGTGCAGCCGATCGTCGAAGCGGCGGGCATCGCGCCGCAAGTGCTTGCGAGCGCGAAAAGCCGCGTGACGCCGGCGCAATACGGCGCGCTGTGGGCCAACATCGCAAGAACGCTCGACGACGAATTCTTCGGCCAGGATGCCCACGCGATGAAGAGCGGCAGCTTCATCGCGATGACGCAGATGGCGCTGACGGCGCGCAACGGCGGCCAGGCGCTTACGCGTGCCGTCAACTTCATGCGTCTCGTGCTCGACGACATGTGCGCGCAGATCGTCACGCGCGACGACCGCGTGCGCCTCCAGTTCGCGCATCGCGACGGCGCGCCGCAGCCGGCCATGTTTGCATACGCAACGTACTTCATCCTGGTCTACGGACTCGTATGCTGGCTGGTCGGGCGGCGCATCCCGCTGATCGAGGCGCGCTTTCGCTGCGCCGAGCCGCCTGCCGCGCACGAGTACCGGCTGATGTTCTGCGACGATCTGTCGTTCGGGCAGAGCGAGTCGTATGTCGATCTCGCGCCGGACTTTCTGGAACTGCCCGTCGTGCAGACCACGAAGTCCATCAAGCCCTTCCTGCGCGACGCGCCCGCGAGCTTCATCATCAAGTACCGCAATCCCGGCTCGCTCGCGGCGCGGGTGCGCAAGACGCTGCGTGCGCTGCCGATGCCCGCGTGGCCCGGCTCCGACGAGATGGCGCAGCGGCTGCACGTCGCCGAGGCGACCATGCGGCGTCACCTGAAGCAGGAAGGCTATACGTACCAGTCGATCAAGGACGACTTGCGGCGCGACATCGCGATTTCGCAGTTGCAGCGCGGCGGCCAGTCGGTTGCCGATATCGCGGCGACGCTCGGGTTTGCGGAGCCGAGCGCGTTTCACCGGGCGTTTCGCAAGTGGACGGGCATGCGGCCGGCGGATTACCGGGCGGTGAATGCGCACGCGGCAGGCGCGGGTATCTCCCGCCGGGCGGAACGCGCGGAATCCGACTAAGCTTAAGACAGGCCAGCTCTTTTCAGGCCTGGCGCGCCGCGATGCGAACGTGATCCGTCGCAGCACGGCGCACCGGCCGTCGACGATGGGAACGTACCGGCTTCTCCCGATCCGGCAAGCGGGTTCGCGACGCACGCCGCGCCGCACGCGCGGCGCTTTCGTGGCTGCCGCGCCCCGTGCCGCATGGGCTCGCACTCCGCGCGTCATCCCCGGCGCGGCGGCCAGGCTGTTGCAGCGCGCTTGGTTGCTGGTGCTGGCGTTCTGCGCTGCGGCGGCGTTCGCGCATTCCGCCCGCGCCGCGCAACCGCCTGTTACGCCGGGCAGCGTGGTGGTGATTCCCGTCGCGGGCGCAATCAGCCCCGCCACCGCCGATTTCATCGTGCGCGGCCTCGCCCGCGCCGCCGACGATCGCGCCCAGCTCGCCGTCCTGCAGCTCGACACGCCGGGCGGGCTCGACACGTCGATGCGGCAGATCATCAAGGCGATTCTCGCGTCGCCCGTGCCCGTCGCGACGTATATCGCGCCAGGCGGCGCGCGCGCCGCGAGCGCGGGCACCTATATCACCTATGCAAGCCACATTGCGGCGATGGCGCCCGGCACCAATCTCGGTGCCGCGTCGCCCGTGCAGCTGGGCATCGGCGGCCAGGATGCGCCGAAACCCGGCCAGCCGCCCGGGTTGCCGGGCGCGACGCCTGCGTCCGGCCCGGCCCAGAAGGACAATGCCGCATCCGGCGCGCTGCCGCTCGACAGCCAGTCGACGGAACTGCGCAAGCAGCTTCAGGACGCGCAAGCCTACATACGCGGCCTCGCGCAACTGCGCGGGCGCAACGTCGAGTGGGCCGAGCGCGCGGTGCGCGAAGCGGTGAGCCTGTCGGCACGCGACGCGCTCGAACAGAAGGTCGTCGACCTGATTGCCCGCGATATTCCCGACCTGCTCCGGCAGCTGGACGGCCGCACCTACGACACGGCCGCCGGCGCGAAGCATCTGACGACGGCGCACGCGCCCGTCGTCACGCTCGAGGCGGACTGGCGCAGCCACTTCCTCGCCGTCATCACCGACCCGAACGTGGCCTTGATCTTGCTGATGATCGGCATGTATGGCCTGTTCTTCGAGTTCGCGAATCCCGGCTTCGTGCTGCCCGGTGTCGCGGGCGCAATCAGCCTGCTGCTGGGTCTGTTCGCGCTGCAATTGCTCCCCGTCAATTACGTGGGTCTCGGTCTGATCTTCCTCGGTCTGGCGTTTCTGATTGCCGAAGCCTTCCTGCCGACCTTCGGCACGCTTGGCTTCGGCGGCATCGTCGCGTTCGCGATCGGCGCGCTGATGCTGATCGACACCGACGTGCCCGGCTACGGCGTGCCGCTGCCGATGATCGCGGCCGTCATCGTGTTCAGCGTGCTGTTTATCTTCGGCGTGTCGGGAATGGTGCTGCGCTCGCGGCGGCGGCCCGTGGTGACGGGCGCGGAAGCGATGATCGGCAGCGTCGGCGTGGTGCTGGACGACGGCCTCGTCGCCGATACGGCGCCAGGCCGCGCCGACGGCTCGCGGGACGGCCCGCCAGACAGCCTGCTGCATGGCGAACCCGACCGCGTCGGCTGGGCGCGCGTGCATGGCGAACGCTGGCGCGTGCGCAGCACCTCGCCGCTCGCGGCGGGCCACGCCGTGCGCGTGACGGGCCGGCGCGGCCTGATGCTTACCGTGGTTCCCGCAAGCAATCCATCACAAGAGGGAGAGCACACATGATCGGTTTCACTTTCGGCTTCGGCAGCATCCTGATTCTTCTCGCGATCGTGCTGATCGCTTCGGCGGTGCGCGTGTTTCGCGAGTACGAGCGCGGCGTGGTGTTCATGCTCGGCCGCTTCTGGAAGGTCAAGGGACCGGGTCTCGTGCTGATCATTCCCGTCGTGCAGCAGGTGGTGCGGATGGATCTGCGCACCGTCGTGTTCGACGTGCCGCCGCAGGACGTGATCACGCGCGACAACGTATCGGTCAAGGTCAATGCCGTCGTGTACTTTCGCGTCGTCGATCCGGAGCGCGCGGTGATTCAGGTTGCGCGCTACTTCGAAGCGACCAGCCAGCTGTCGCAAACCACCTTGCGCGCGGTACTCGGCAAGCATGAACTCGACGAACTGCTGTCCGAGCGCGAGCAGCTCAACACCGACATCCAGCGCGTGCTCGATGCGCAAACGGATGCATGGGGTATCAAGGTATCGAATGTCGAGATCAAGCATGTCGATATCAACGAGACGATGATCCGCGCGATTGCGCGCCAGGCGGAAGCGGAGCGGGAACGCCGCGCCAAGGTGATTCACGCCGAAGGCGAGTTGCAGGCGTCGGAGAAATTGCTGCAGGCCGCACAGATGCTCGCGCAACAACCGCAGGCGATGACATTGCGGTATTTGCAGACACTGACAACCATTGCCGCCGACAAGAATTCGACCATCGTGTTTCCGTTACCCGTCGATCTGTTGACGGCTGTGATAGACCGGATGAGCAAGCCTTCTCAGCATATGGGCTAGTCGATGCCTGGGCGCGCGAATTCCGCTCAGGCATTCGAATGAGAAACGCCTCGCGCATGCATGAACCACGCCTTGTGCAAGGCGACAGATGCAGACTAGATGCAAACTGAGCAACGGTTCATTTCAGTTACGAACCTTACTCATCGCGAATACAGAACCTAGAATAAAAGGGTCATCCTAACTTTTTCAGGCCCTTGCCATGAAGCTGATTCCTCGTATGGTTCTGGGCGCGCTCATCGGCGTCGCAGCCGTGTCGTCGGCATTTGCGCAGACGTCGCGCGTCTATGATCAGAACACACCCAAGACCCGCGCCGAAGTGAAAGCGGATCTCGTCGAATGGCGCAAGGCGGGCTACGATCCGCTCGACTGGATCAACTACCCGGCCAATGCGATCGCCGCAGGCCGCGTCGTCGCGCAACGCCGCGCGCAGGCGCAGGGCACGCAACAGTAATATCGATGGTTGCGGGACGCGCTCATTCGACGCGCGTCCCGCATTCCATTGCCCCCCGTTTGAGACGCTCAACGCGATGTCGCGTGCGGTTGCCATCGTGACATTGCGCAGGGCCGCTCTGGCCGCGCTTCCTTCCTTTCCGCTCCCCTCGTAATCCGGCCTGACGCGCCGCGTCAGGTATCATCACGCCCCTTCGCCAGCAAAATGGATCAGGGCCTGCCCGTCGCCGTGGCGCGCCGTGCACGCGTACCGAGTGTTGCATAGGCTCCACGCGCGCGCGGCAAATGCGGTAATTGCTGACCAATCGTGATTAAATCCGCCCGTGGCGTCACGATGGCCGACGCGGCGGCGAAGCCCGCGCGCGCCGCCATGCGGGACGGGGCGTCATCACGCGGCTGACGAAGCGCGGTAGCAGGCAAAGACAGGCTGCACGACAAGCAGTGACCAACGACATTTCAAACGACGAGAGACTCGGCTCATGGACTCCGTAAAACGGTATTTCGGCTTTGACGAAGCGGGCACGACCCTGCGCGTGGAAGTGCTGGCAGGCGTCACCACCTTCCTCACAATGGCCTACATCATCTTCGTCAATCCGGCGATTCTCGGCGATGCGGGCATGCCCAAAGACTCGGTGTTCGTTGCGACCTGCCTCGTCGCCGCGCTCGCCTCGCTGATCATGGGCTTCTACGCTAACTACCCGATTGCGTGCGCGCCGGGCATGGGCCTGAACGCGTACTTCGCGTACACAGTCGTCAAGGGGATGGGCTTCACGTGGCAGGCTGCGCTGGGCGCGGTCTTTATCTCCGGCTGCCTGTTTTTGATCGTCACGCTGTTCCGCGTGCGCGAGGTGATCGTCAACGGCATTCCGCATTCGATTCGCGTCGCGATCACGGGCGGCATCGGGCTCTTTCTCGCGATCATTTCGTTGAAGACGGCGGGCATCGTGACGGGCAGTCCGGCGACGCTCGTCACGCTGGGCAACCTGCACGATCCGCACGTGGTGCTGGCGATCATCGGCTTCTTTGTAATCGTCATGCTCGATGTGCTGCGCGTGCGCGGGGCGATATTGATCGGCATTGTCGGTGTGACGATCTTGAGCTTTTTCTTCGGCGGCAATCAGTTTCACGGCATCGTGTCCATGCCGCCTTCAATTTCGCCGACGCTGTTCCAGCTCGACGTGAAGGCCGCGTTGTCGACGGGCGTGCTGAATGTGATTCTGGTGTTCTTCCTCGTCGAACTGTTCGATGCGACGGGCACGCTGATGGGTGTCGCGAACCGCGCGGGGCTGCTGGTGCATGGCAAGATGCATCGCTTGAACCGAGCGCTGCTGGCCGATAGTACGGCGATCCTCGCCGGGTCGGTGCTGGGTACGTCGTCGACGACGGCTTATATCGAAAGCGCTTCGGGTGTGCAGGCGGGTGGGCGTACGGGTGTTACCGCGATTACCGTTGCTGTGCTGTTTTTGCTGGCGCTGTTCTTTGCGCCGCTGGCGGGGGTGGTGCCGGGTTATGCCACGGCGCCGGCTTTGCTTTACGTTTCGTGTCTGATGTTGCGGGAGATGGCTGATCTGCCATGGGATGATGCGACTGAAGTCGTGCCTGCTGCACTTACCGCTCTTATGATGCCTTTTACCTATTCCATTGCGAATGGGGTCGCGTTTGGGTTTATTTCTTATGCGGGGCTTAAGTTGCTTACCGGGCGGGCGCGGCAGGTCAAGCTCGTTGTTTGGGTTATTGCTGCTGTGTTTTTGTTTCGGTTTTTTTATCTTGGGGCGGAGTGAGGTTTTTGGTTTTGGTTTTTGGTTTTTTTTGTCTGCGACGCTGGGGTGTTTGTGCTTGCGCTAGTGTCCGTGTTTTGGCTTCGCCGATCGGTGTTTTGGCCTTTGATTTCGCGGGCATCCGCGTTACGTTAGCTCGCTTCAAGCGTCGCCCCTGTGCGGGGCGGCACCTACTTTTCTTTGCCGCCGCAAAGAAAAGTAGGCAAAAGAAAGCGGCTCACACCGCCAGCCCTTGTTCTTGCCTGAGGGCCCCCAAAGGTTCTTACACTTCACACGGCAACCACGTGACCCACGTTCGTTGCCAACGCGCTGATTGAGTGCCTCACCCGCTTCACCCACCCGTGTTTCAGCACGCCGCGCCAGACAGTCCACCGCCGCCCAGGTGGCAAACTGTGTGTAGGCCGTCGGTGCTCCACACGCTTCACTCCAGACCGATAGCGCACGCGTCCCACCTTGTAAGAGCGCCACGCTATACGACGCGACA
Organism: Paraburkholderia caribensis; assembly: GCF_002902945.1. Lineage (NCBI taxonomy): Bacteria > Pseudomonadati > Pseudomonadota > Betaproteobacteria > Burkholderiales > Burkholderiaceae > Paraburkholderia > Paraburkholderia caribensis. The sequence continues at coordinate 779,972 of NZ_CP026102.1, read as the reverse complement.
ACCTACACACAGTTTGCCACCTGGGCGGCACATACCATTCGCTGCCGCCGGCTCATGTACGGGTGTTTGAAGTGGGTGAGGCGCGCATTCAGCGCGCTGGCAACGCACACGAATAAGGGCGTTGCCGTGCGAAGTGTGGGGACGTTGGGGGCCCGTGGACAAAGGTCAAGCACTGGCGGTGTGAGCCGCTTTCTTTTGCCTACTTTTCTTTGCGGCGGCAAAGAAAAGTAGGTGCCGCCCCGCACAGGGGCGACGCGTGAAGCGAGCTAACGTATCGCGGATGCCAGCGCAAAGTCAAACGCATAGGTGCACCGCGTGAACCGCGGCAACAAAATGCGGTTATTCGAAGCGTTGGCAACGGGCATCAACCGGGCGCTGGCGTGTGAAGGGTGGGGACGTTGCGGGCCCGAGGGCAAACGTCAAGACCTGGCGGTGTGAGCCGCTTTCTTTTGCCTACTTTTCTTTGCGGCGGCAAAGAAAAGTAGGTGCCGCCCCGCACAGGGGCGACGCCTGAAGCACGCTAACAACACGCGGATGCCAGCGAAAAGGCAAACACACCGAACCGCGACGCGTGAAGCACGCTAACGTGAGGCGGATGCCCGCGCAAAGTCAAACGCACATGTGCACCGCGTGAACCGCGACAACAAAACCCAGCTGCCAGCAGCGCAAAGGCCCAACCGGCATCGCCGCACCGCAGGTCCAAACAAAACCCTTGCCCCCTCCCCCGTTGCACCGCACAATCCCTCTTCACCCCCCACCTTCTGGTGCCACCCATGGCATACGCCTCCCTCGCTACCGGCGTGCTGCTCGCGGCCGGCTACGGATCGCGCTTCGACCCGGAAGGCATCCACAATAAACTCCTCGCCCGCCTGCCCGACGGTACCCCCGTCGCGTTCGAATCCGCGCATCGGCTGCTGCTTGTCGTCCCGCACGTCATCGCGATCGTGCGCCCCGGCTCGGAAATGCTCGCCCGCGTACTCAATGACGCAGGCTGTCATGTCATCTTTTCCGCCGATGCCGAGCGCGGCATGGGCGCCAGCCTCGCCGCCGGCATCGAAGCGAGCGACGACGCCGACGGCTGGATCGTCGCGCTCGCCGATATGCCCCGCATCGCCACGTCCTCCATCGAAGCCGTCGCGCGCGCAGTCGATGACGGCGCGCCCATCGTCGCGCCCTACTATCAGGGACAGCGCGGTCATCCCGTCGGCTTCGGAATCGAGCATCGCGACGCCCTGCTCGCCCTCGACGGCGACACCGGCGCACGCGCACTCTTCGCCACCCACCCCGTGAAACGCATCGAGGTCGACGACCCCGGCGTGCTCAGCGATATCGACACGCCGGAAGACCTGCGCAACGTCTAGTCGCCTCGCGCCCACATCGTCGACATAACCGCCCGCGCACGGTGAGAACATCCGGGAGCGCAACGCCGATGAGGCGAGCCAATACGGGAAAGATCGCCGAACCATGCGCCCCCCAGGCACGGCGCTTGCGCGCTGCAGCGCGAAAACCGGCGAGCACGCATTGCATCGTTGGTCTAAGCTGTCCACGATGCCGCCACGCCGCCAATACATCGCCGCCGGCGCCCCTCCCGCATCCAGTCCAGGATCTCATGAGCGAAACCAGCCCGCGTCTGTTCATCGTGTCGCCGCATTTCGACGACGCCGTCTTCGGTTGCGGCGCGCTGCTCGCAGCGCATCCCGATGCCGCCGTCTGCACCGTGTTCGCCGCGCCGCCCGCACAGGACATGCGTACCGATTGGGATGAGAAGGCCGGCTTCGCGAGCGCGTACGAATCGGTCCACGCGCGCACGCTCGAAGATAACGACGCGCTCGCCGTGCTCGACGCCATCCCTCTGCGGCTGCCGTTTCGCGACGCGCAATACCGCGATTCGCCGTCGATCGGCCAGCTCGCCGCCGCGCTGGAGGAAGCCATCTACGGCTCGACGTCGAATACGCTGTTGATGCCGCTCGGCCTCTTTCACGACGACCACGGCCGCGTGTTCGAGGCGTGTTGCGAGATTCTGCCGCGCATGTCGCACCTCGAATGGTTCGCTTACGAGGAAGCGATCTATCGCCCGATGCCGGGGCTCGTCCAGCAGCGGCTCGTCGATCTGGCCGGGCGCGGCATCGTCGCGACGCCCGCCAGCCCCGCGGCCGGACACACACTCGACCGCGAGCGCCAGGCGCTGCTCAAGCGCGAAGCCGTGTCGGCGTACGAGAGCCAGTTGCGCGCGTTCGGGCCACACGGCTACGACGACGTGTACGCCGAGGAGCGCTACTGGCGGCTGACAGTGGACCGGCAGGGCGCCCGCCGGGCCAGGCATTGAGCCGTATCGAACCAGATCGAAGCGCTACTTCAGCGATCACGCCAGCAGTCTTCGCGGTCATCGCCTACGCTAGTGAAAGCAGGACGCTTCGTACCTTGCCGCGAGAGCAGCGCGAATGCGTCCGCCGCCGGTTGCTGCATCGACCGGCCACAACGCCACGAGGTCACACCATGCACACCAGTCCGATTCCCGATCCGAACGCCGATCCGACGCGCGACCCCGAAGGGGACCCGCTCACGCCGCCGTCGCCGGGTCATCACAACGACGAGCCGCAGCGTCCCGAAGGTCCGCCCGACAAGGACCCGGTGCTTCGGTAACAGCCCGCTGACAGTCCGTTGACAGTCCGATGATGCGCCAGCGCACTCACCCCAGCCCGATCGGCTGGCCGTGCGGCGTACGGCGCGCCGCCGCGTCCCACGCGTCCTTGCGCTCGATCAGCCCCTCGCGCGTCACGCAGCCCTTGGCCGTCGCGATGCGTTCGAGCGCCGTCAGCCAATGCGTGTAGTAGGTGTCTCCGCGATCGGGGTCGCCTTGCGCCTGCGCGTCGCGGATCGCATCGGCGAGCATGGCGGCCCATTCGGGCCATGTGAACACGCCGCGCTCGTGAAGCGCGAGCGTCATCGCGAATGCCGCGGCCTGCCACGGCGCGGCGAAGACCGGGCCGGCACCGTCGCGCGGGATGCCGGGCAGCGCCTCGAGCAACTCGCGCGACACTTCCTGCGACGTCGTGAATGCGGGCGCGCTCATGCCGTCCCGTCCGCTTCGAGATACGGCTCCCAGCAATCGGTGCACACCGACGACGCCGTCGTATCCTTGCCCCACAGCTCGGCGGCATCGAAGCGCACCGTGTACAGCCATTGCGGGTCCTCGCCGCGTCCGAGCGCGTTCGAATCGGGGAACACATGCGCGCCGCGCACCGCGACGATCCGGCCGCGCTTGCCCCGGCAATAGCGCGGCAGGCGCGTGTGTGTGGGCGGATTGAGTGTCAGCGTGCGCACCGCGTCGCCCACGGCAAAGCGCGCGGGATGCGGCTCGTCGCGCGACGCGGGACTGCCGCGAAACAGCATCGGATTGACCTGCCCGGCGGCGAGCACGCGCGGCACGGGCACACCGGCGCGCTGCGACACGCCGCTATCGATCTCGTCGCGCGTCGCGAGTCCCGTGTCGATGAGCAGCTTGCACAAGCCCGCGAACCAGATCTCGTAGTAGCTGCTCGACAGATATTGCGCGGGCGGCAGGCTCTCGCGCGCGGCACGCGACATGTCGATGTTCCATTTGCCCGTCGAGCCCATCGCGATCGTCAGCGCCAGCGCGCGACGCTCCCAGTCCGCGTGGAAATACGGCTCGTCGGTTTCGGGTGCGACGGGCCCGAACGACTGCATGCCGCCCATGTCCTGTGCGCCGTTCATGGCCGGCCTCCGCTTGCGGGCTTCACTTCGCCCGGCGCGAGCGCGAGTCCCGTGCCGATCATCGAATCGCGCGTGACGAGATCGGCGAGTTCCGCCTCGTTCAGCGTGTCCGTGTTGGCAGGGCGCATCGGCAGCACGAGATAGCGCACTTCCGCCGTCGAATCCCATACGCGAATCTCCGTGTCGTCGGGCAAGGCCACGCCGAACTCCACGAGCACGCCGCGCGGATCGATCACCGCGCGCGAACGATACGGCGCCGACTTGTACCAGACAGGCGGCAAGCCGAGCACGGGCCACGGGTAGCACGAGCAGAGCGTGCATACCACCATGTTGTGGACGCCCGGCGTATTCTCCAGCGCAACCATGTGCTCGCCCTGCCGCCCCGTGAAACCGAGCGACGCAATCGCGGCCGTCGCATCGTCGAGCAGCCACTGACGAAAGCCGGGATCGGACCATGCCTTCGCGACGACACGCGCACCATTGCGCGGACCGACCTTGTGCTCGTAGGTTTCGATCAGCACGTCGAGCGCTTGCGGATCGACGTAGCCTTTTTCGATCAGCAGCGACTCCAGCGCACGTACGCGCAGATCCATCTCGGACAGCGCACTGCCTTCGTGCTCATGGTCATGCCCATGGTCGTGGTCGTGGTCGTGGTCGTGTTGCTGTGTAGCGTCATGGCTCATCTGCGTTCCACCTGAAGAATGCGACACCCGCGCAGTATGGTCGGGCAAATTGGGGAATGCAAACGCATGCCGCGCCGCAGCGCGTCCGACATCCTCGCCGCCTCATATCTCCACCCGCGCGCCGACCTCGATCACGCGATTGGCGGGCAACTTGAAATACGCCGCCACGTTGCCAACGTTGTGCAGCATCACCGCGAACAGACGCTCGCGCCACATCGCCATGCCGGCACCCGGCGTCGGCACGACGGTCGCACGGCTCAGGAAATACGACGCCGCGCAGGGATCGAAATCGAGACCCAGCGTGCTCGCGGTTGCGAGTGCCTTCGGCAGATCGACTTCGTCCTTGAAGCCGTAGCGGATCGTGATCTGATAACAGCCTTCGCAGACCGTGCGCAGACTGACGCGCTCGTGCTCGTCGACCCACGGAATCTCCTCGTTGTTCACGGTGAGGAACACCACGCGGTCGTGCAGGACATGGTTGTGCATCAGGTTGTTGACGAGCGCATGCGGCACGCTGTCCGGATTCGGCGTGAGAAAGATCGCCGTGCCGGGAACGCGCACCGGCTGACACGCGATCAGCTTCTCCAGATACGCCTTGAGCGGCATCGTGCCCGCGTGCACGCGCGCTTCGGCCCGCATGATCTCCCCGCCGCGTCCCCATGTCGCCATGATCGTGAACATCACGAAGCCGATCATCAGCGGGAACCAGCCGCCTTCGACGATCTTCAGCAGATTCGCCGAGAAGAACGTCGCGTCGATCACGAAGAAGAATGCGGTCGCGAACACGCACAGCAGCCAGTTGTAGTGCCACGCGTAGCGCACGACGAAGAAGGTCAAGAGCGTCGTGATGAGCATCGTGCCCGTCACCGCGATGCCGTACGCGGAGCCGAGCGCCGTCGACGAACCGAAGCCGAGCACGGCGGCCACCACGGCCGCGAGCAGCGTCCAGTTGATGCCGGGCACGTAGATCTGGCCGATCTCTTTCTCCGACGTGTAGACGACGTTCATGCGCGGCAGGAAGCCCAGTTGCATCGCCTGCTTGGTCATCGAGTAGGTGCCGGAGATCACCGCTTGCGATGCAATGACCGTTGCGATCGTCGCGAGCACGATCATCGGATACAGCGCCCATTGCGGAAAGAGCCGGTAGAACGGGTTTTGCAGCGCGGTCGGATCGGCGATCAGCAATGCGCCCTGCCCCAGATAGTTCAGCGCGAGCGCCGGAAACACGAGGCCGAACCAGGTAATGCGGATCGGCCGCGCGCCGAAGTGGCCCATGTCGGCATAGAGCGCTTCCGCCCCCGTCAGCGACAGCACGACGGCCCCCAGCGCGACGAACGCCAGCCACTCGTGACGCAGGCAGAACGCGAGACCGGCGAGCGGGTCGAGCGCGGCGAGAATCGCGGGTGCCGAAATCACGTTGGTCACGCCCACCACCGCCAGCACCACGAACCAGACCACCATCACCGGCCCGAACACCGCGCCGATTCCCGACGTGCCGTGCTTCTGCATCACGAACAGTGTGACGAGCGCGACCAGCGTCACGGGTATCACGCAGGTCTTCAGAAAGGGCGCGGCGACTTCCAGCCCTTCCACCGCGCTCAGCACGGAGATGGCGGGCGTGATGATGCTGTCGCCGTAAAAGAGCGCTGCGCCCATCACGCCGACGATCAGCAGTACATGACGCAAGCGCGGCCGGTCCACCACCGACGAAGCGGCCAGCGCGAGCAGCGCCATGATGCCGCCCTCGCCGTGATTGTTCGCGCGCAGGATCAGCGTCACGTACTTGAGCGACACGACGACGGTCAGCGACCAGAAGATCAGCGACACGATGCCGATCACGTTCAACGGCGTCAGCGGCAAACCGCCCGATGACGCGAACACGGTTTGCAGCGTGTACAGCGGACTCGTGCCGATATCGCCATAGACGACGCCCAATGCGGCAAGCGCCAGCGAACGGAGCGCCGGTTTGTGCGGCGCAGGCGCGCCGATCGCGCCCGAGCCGGGGTGCGTGGCTGAAACGCTCATGTCTCCCTCCAGTGATCGCCTCGTCGTTAGCTGCTATTGAGCGACCTGAAAGCCGGATGAATGGTCGGACCTTTCGGATCTTTAGTACGCGCGATCCGTTGTGCTGACGGCTGATCCCAGTATAGAAAGCGCCTCGCGAAAAGCGCAGCGAACGTGCGTGGACATCGCGCCACACCCGACGTGCGCTTCACCGCATATTTCGGTTCTGCTTAAGAAAGTGCATTGACTCGGCTTTGCGCGCGGGCATAGAATTCTCTTATCTTGAAATTTGAGGGGCGTTGCCTTGGACAGTTGCAGTAGTACGTTTTCGAACAGTTTCGCCGCCTGAACGGCAGACGTCCGCGCTTTCTCATCTAGCCGCCGTCTAGCCAGCAGGCAGACGGTGCGCGTCGCAGTTTCCCTCCTCGTGCATCCTGTTTAGCGTCGTTGGGTTCAGCACCCGGCGCAGCGCGTTCGCGCGCGATTCGCAGCCGCTTTCGTGACATGTGCGGCTTCGGCTCGCGTGCCTGCGCCGGCGCGCGCGTGCCTGCTCAACGCCGCCGTAACAGCGCGGCGAAAGTTCGACCTGTCTACCTGTCTACCTGTCTGTTAGCCACGCATCTCGCCAACGTGCGTTTCGCCAATCGCGATGCGTTTTTTCAATGAACCGGGAGCCGCCATGCCCGACAGTGACAGTCATCCTTTGAACCCAGCCATGCCTTTAACGACCTGAGGCAGGCAAGCCGACCGCTTTCGATTCCATCGATTCTCCCGCGCCTGCCGCCTCACATGCACGAGCCCCTCGTGCCGGAGAACCGATATGTACTTCCTGCTTCTTTCGACCTTGCCGCAAACCCGCGAAGCGCGCGCGCACTACGACGCGTTCCTTTCGCTGCATCAAGAGCGACGCCACGTAGCCGCGAAGCTCGCCAGCACGCTCAGCAGCATTGCCGCCCGCCTGCGCAAGCGGCAAGCCACATAAACGGAAATCATTCGACCTATATCCGTTCAAGGGAGAATAACAATGGCAACACCACCACAAGCCCTGCCGACGCGCCCCGCCGTTCTCGACGACGCGCATGTCGGCGATATCCGCGGCGCACTCGGTACGATCGCGCATCACGACACTGCGCCCCGCAACAGCTGGGGCGCGCGTTTGCGCACGCTGCTTGCGATCGTCGGACCCGGCCTCATCGTGATGGTCGGCGACAACGACGCGGGCGCCTTCGGCACCTATACGCAGGCCGGGCAGAACTACGGCACCACGCTGCTGTGGACGCTGCTGCTGCTCGTGCCCGTGCTGTATGTCAATCAGGAGATGGTGCTGCGCCTGGGCGCCGTCACGGGCGTCGGTCATGCGCGCCTGATATTCGAGCGCTTCGGCAAGTTCTGGGGCGCGTTCAGCGTCATCGACCTGTTCATCCTCAATGCGTTGACCATCGTCACCGAGTTCATCGGCATTACGTTCGTGCTCGACTTCTTCGGCGTATCGAAAGTGGCGGGCGTGTGTATCGCGGCCGCATTGACGATGGCGGCCGTCAGCACCGGCGACTTCAAACGCTTCGAGCGCTTTGCGATCGTGCTGTGCCTGCTGAGCCTGTTGCTCGTGCCCGTGCTCGTGACGATCCATCCGCCCGTCTCGCAGATGACGCACCATCTGTTCATTCCCGCATGGCCCGCGCACGCGAGGCTCTCGGACGTGATGCTGCTGGTGATCGGCATCGTCGGCACGACGGTCGCGCCGTGGCAGCTCTTCTTCCAGCAGAGCTACGTGATCGACAAGCGCATCACGCCGCGCTTCATGAAGTACGAAAAGGCCGACCTGTGGATCGGCATCGTGTTCGTGCTGATCGGCGCCATCGCGATGATCTCGTTCAGCGCCGCGCTGTTCGGCGGCAAGCCGGAGTTCGGCCAGTTCACCGATGCGGGCGGCGTGATCGCCGGCCTCGAACGGTATGCGGGCCGCACGCCCGCGGTGCTGTTCGCGATCGCGCTGATCGACGCGTGCATCATCGGCGCGGCGGCCGTGTCGCTGTCGACGGCCTATGCGATCGGCGACGTGTTCAAGATCCGTCATTCGCTGCATCGCGGCGTCGCCGATGCAAAGGGTTTCTATCTCGTGTACTTCGGCATCGTGGCGGCGGCGGCAGGACTCGTGCTGATTCCGGGCAGCCCGCTCGGTCTGCTGACGGAAGCCGTGCAGACGCTCGCGGGCGTGCTGCTGCCGAGCGCAACCGTATTCCTGCTTCTGCTGTGCAACGACCGCGCGGTGCTCGGGCCGTGGGTCAACTCGAAAGGGCTGAACCTGTTCACGGGCGGTGTGGTGTGGGCGCTGGTGCTGCTCTCGATCGTGCTCACGGCGTCTGTCGTCTATCCCGACATCAGCGGACACGCGATCGTCAAGATTCTCGCGGGCGGCACGCTGCTCGCCGTGGTGGCGCTCGTCGCGGCGACAGCGCTGCGGCGGCTGCGGGGCGCACCGATGACGGACGGCGCGCCGTTCGTCAGCAAAGCCGAACGCGCAACATGGCGCACGCCGCCGCTCGACACACTGTCGAAGCCCATCATGACGCTCTCGCGCCGTATCTGGATGGGTGCGCTGCGCGGCTATCTGGTGGTGGCCGTCGCGCTCGTGATCGTGAAGGTGGTGCAGATTGCATTGACGTGAGTCGGAACAGTCTCACACCAGTTTCGAAGAATCCCGATAGTCCGCCCTGGGCGGTTGTGACAGAGTATCGGCGGCCGGTCCGCGGGCAGATATCTGCCGACGCAATGCGAAGCGACAGCGCATGACGCCATGAGCGTCGCATTGCGGTTGATGGGACGTGGATCGGCCCCTTCCTGTTCGCGCGCTCACACCCGCACCGTCAACAAGAAGAGGCGAGCCACACGGGATGGCTCGCCTCGCTGGGCCGAACGCAGGCGCCCATCAAACCGGATGCACTTCCGGCGGCACGTCGCCGTGATACGGCATGATGACCGGCCCGCCGCCCGCATACACGGGCGGAACGGGTAGATGCATCGGCGGCCAGGGCATTTTCGGCGCCTCGGGGAAACCCGGCCACGGGCTCGGCTCCGTCGGCTTGGTAACGGTGAGCATGCCGCCACGCACGGCTTTGGCAGTTTCGCGGTCGAGTTCGTCGACCCTCGACAGGTCTTTCACAAGCAGGTGAGTCATGATGCGTCTCCAGTAACGGTCAAGGTTGGCGAGCGCGCGCGCTACGCCACGCTCGATAGCCGTGCTGCACGCACCATGCCAAACGCGGCACAGCCCGCTGTCACGGGCCTTTCATCGATACTGGAGAAGCCAACTGAACGCTGCGGACCAACTGTCGGCTGTCGAGGTGTTGGGCGTCCGTCACCGGCTCGCCATGCGATTCAGCGCGGCAGCCACGCAAGCGGATCGACAGGCTTGCCGTCCTTGCGCACTTCGAACTGGATGGACGGCACGCCGTTGTTGTCGACGCCGACTTCGCCGATCGGCTGGCCTTGCGTGACGGCATCGCCCTCTTGCACCAGCAGCCGGCTGTTCTGGCCGTACGCCGTGATCAGCGTATCGTCGTGCTTGACGATGACAAGCGGCCCGTAGGCCTCGAGCGTGCCCGCGTAGACGACCCGCCCGGTCGCGGCCGCTCGCACCTGATCGCCCGGACGCCCGCCGATCACGATCCCCTTCGACTTGCCCGGCACGAACGGCTTGAGGATCGGACCGCGCAGCGGCCATGCGAGCGTCACCTGCGCGGGCGCAACGGGCGCGGGCTGAACGGGCGTGGTGGTCGGCGCGGGTGTCGGCACGGGCGTGGTCTGCGCATAGGCGGGCGGGCCGACTCGCAGCAACTGCCCAGGCGCAACAGGCGACGACAACGTCAGACCGTTCCATGACGCGATGTCCTGGGTGCGCTGGCCGTACGCGCCGGCGATGCTTTGCAGCGTATCGCCCGGATTCACGCGATAGAACCCGGCCGGCACGCCACTGGCGGCCGCGCCGCCCGAAGTCCGGTATGTGGGCGCCGGCGACGGCGCCGCTTCCCACGGGTACGTGGTGCACGCACCGAGCATGCTCGCGACGGCTAGCGAGACCAACGCCTGCGTGACGACGTATTGCCGTTTTACTGTCATTTTTGTGGCCCTCGACGCGGTATGGGACGGCGGCTCATAGGGGCCGCGCGTCGTTTGAACGTGTAGCGGGATATGCAGTGCAAATATTATGCCTCGACTGTCCGCCGACATTATGACGAGCGGACAGGCGCGGATGGCACGGCCCCGACACGCCAGTCGCCGGCGCACAACTCGTCCGCACTGCTGCTTCGGCCTGCTCGATGATTCCTTCTGCAATCCCAATCAATTTCGCCCCATCAGCGAAAACGACGGGTCATACGCTGCCTTCGGACTCGATCACCAGAATGCGCGCCTCGCCGATTGGATGCGCAACGTGTTCCGTGCCGACCGATGCGTGAAACACATCGCCCGTCTCCAGCACGGTGGAATGCTCGATGCCCGCTTCGCGGTAGCGCATCTCCACGCGCCCGTCCAGCACGGCGAAGACTTCCTCGCCATCGTTGACGTGCCATTTGTACGGCTGGTCGGTCCAGTGAAGGCGCGTGGTGATGCCGTTCATGTTGGCGATATCGAGCGCGCCCCATGGACGCTCTGCCTTGAACGTTCTGCTGCGGACGATTTTCATGTCGGTGTTGCGCAATGACGTGGGTCGGATTGGTCATTATAGTGGCGCTCGCGCGCATGCACGCGTCTTGCTCACATGGCTGGACAAGACCGATACATGCGGCTTGCGGGGCCATTGCATAGCTGGAGTGCTCGCCTATACTGAAACTTGCTGCGGTCAACAAACATGCGCATGCCCGCAAGCGCGATGCGCGGCGAGACGGTTCATTCCACTTCAGCGTTTCCATCTGACGAGGAGGTTCCATGAACAAGGCGTTGTTTCTTGCCGTACAACTGAATGTCGACGAGATGACTGCATCGCCTGCGCTGGTCGAACTGCTCAATGCGCATCTCGTTTTCGCCGTCGACGTCGCCGAGGCCGCCGATGCCCTCGTGCAACTGGCAAGCGTGAGCCGCCTGTCGAGCGGCGTGGAAGCGAGCGTCGAGATTCCCGCGGTCGCCCTGGAACAGTTGCGCGAGGCGCTGGAAGCGCTCAGCGAATACGACCAGTCGTGGCTCTTCGCACTGGAACCAGGCCATGCACTATTCGACGATATCGCGCGCAGGCAACGCACGCTGCATTGATGCGCCCGCAACCCTTAAGCGGTATGGCTTCCCGGCCGCCTACCGAGGATCGAACGTGAAAAATCTCCTGAACATGCGTCGCACGGCTGTCAGCAATGGCGCCGCGGCTCACTTTCACTTCCCGCCACAGCACGCCCCGCAAGCCGAACCCGCACGGCTCGACGACCTGCCCGCCAGCGAAAGCGATGCGGGCGCAACCATCGAAGCGCGCCCGGTCAGCCCGCCGCCGCGTCCCGTCACGCCGCTGCATGCGGTGCAGGTCACGCCCTCGGCGCCGAACGGACGCACCGTGCAACTGGCCGACGCAGCCGATGTAGAACGCATGATCGACAACGCCGAGCTCACGACCTTCCACACGTTTCGCACTTTTGACTATTCGGTCAGCCTGCTGTTTTACCCAAAAGAAATGAAATACTTCGCCGCACTGTTTCAGGAAGACCGTCTATGGCGCGTGTTGAGTACCACCGACATCAATACGGCGAGGCAACTGTTCCACCATATGCAGGATCAGGCGACACGGCTTTCCGACGGTGAGACCCGTCGCTTGCAACTCGAAGCGCAGAACGAGCAGATGAAGCGGGCCATCGCTGAATCCGAAGCGCACGCGGAACGGCTGCGTCAGGGCTTGCAGCGCACGACCGAGCAGGATCAGGCGGTGACGAACCGGCAGCATCAGTTGCGCAAGGACCTCGCGCAACTCGAGGCGCAACGCACGGCCGCGCAGGCGCAGTTGAACAAGGTGCATCGGCAGGTGCATCAGTTGAACGTCGCGAACAACGAGTCGATTCCGCATATGCCGCGGTAAGGCGACGCGCTGCCCGACGGGTTTCGCCCGCGTCGGACGCAAAAAAAACGCCGCCCCGGTTTTACCTTGGGCGGCGTTTTTTTACCTGCGCGTGTCGATTGGGGCTCGCGGACCCCAACGGGCGCCGTCGATCTGGCGACGGTGTCGGCTCCGCCGGCGATCAGTTGCCGAAGAACACGGAACGCGGGCCCTTCTCGTCGGCCAGCGAGCGGCCTGCCTGCGACGTGCCGTTGGTCTGCACGCCATAGCCGCTTGCGTTGGCGTCTTCTGCGTGGACACGCGCTTCCGCGGCCTGGATGTTGTTCGGGTAGTTCTGGCGATCCGACAGCGGATCGTAGCCAGCCTTTTCCAGACGGGCCAGATCGGCGCGAACTTCGGTGCGCGTCAGCGGCTGCTGGCTCGATTGAGCAAACGCTGCAACGGGAGCGGCAACAGCGGCGGCAAGAACGACTGCGGAAATCAGGGCTTTCATGGACAACCTCCGAGAACTTGTTTTTTGGATTCGCTGCGAACGTCGTGTCCGTCAGCGTTGATGCAAGTCTATGGAAGGAAACGTCCTAGGGAAATCCCCTATCTCGCTAAACTATGTTGCGAATATTGAAATAATTCATCCAATTCAGCGCACAGCCCACTTTTTAAGATCATATAATTGCAACACTGTGTTCCAAAAAGTGTGCACTGATTGAAACAATCAGCGGCGCAAAGGCAAACGCCCCGGCGCCGTGAGGCGCCGGGGCGTTTGAACTCAGAGCGATCCGCGCTTTACTGCGCGAACAAAGCCCGTCCCGCTCAGGACCAGTTCGCGTGGAAGCTGCCCGGCTTGTCCAGGCGCTCGAACGTGTGCGCGCCGAAGAAGTCGCGTTGCGCCTGCACGAGGTTGGCGGGCAGACGCGCCGAGCGGTAGCCGTCGAAATACGCGATCGCCGACGAAAACGCCGGCACGGGCACGCCCGCCGACGTCGCGGCAATCACGACGTCGCGCAGCGCCCCCTGGTAGTTCGCCGCGATGTCGCGGAAATACGGATCGAGCAGCAGGTTGGCGATCTGCTTGTCTTTCGAGTAGGCGTCGGTGATTTTCTGCAGGAAGCGGGCGCGGATGATACAGCCGGCGCGGAAAATCTTCGCAATAGTGCCGTAGTCCAGATCCCACTTGTATTCGTCCGACGCCGCGCGCAGTTGCGCGAAGCCCTGTGCGTACGAAATCACCTTGCTGAAGTACAACGCGCGGCGCACGGCTTCGATGAACCCGGCGCGGTCGCCCGAGAACGGCTTGGCCACGGGCCCTTCGAGCACCTTGCTGGCTGCCACGCGCTGATCCTTCAACGACGACAGCACGCGCGCGAACACAGCCTCCGTGATCAGCGGCAGCGGCGCGCCGAGGTCGAGCGCGTTCTGGCTCGTCCACTTGCCCGTGCCCTTCTGCGCGGCGCGGTCCATGATGACGTCGACGAGGTCCTTGCCCGTTTCCTCGTCCTTCTTGTCGAAGATCTTCGACGTGATTTCGATCAGGTAGCTGTCCAGCTCGCCCTTGTTCCACTCCGTGTAGACAGCGCCCAGTTCCTGGTTCGACAGCCCGACCACCTGCTTGAGCACCGAGTAGCTTTCGGCGATCAGCTGCATGTCGCCGTATTCGATGCCGTTGTGCACCATCTTCACGAAATGACCCGCGCCGTCGGGGCCCATGTACGCGACGCACGGCTCGCCGTCCGGCGCCTTCGCCGCGATTTCGGTGAGGATCGGGGCGACCAGGTCATACGCTTCGCGCTGGCCGCCCGGCATGATCGACGGGCCCTTGAGCGCGCCCTCTTCGCCACCCGACACGCCTGTGCCGATGAAGTGCAAGCCGGACTTCGCCAGTTCCTGATTGCGGCGGATGGTGTCGGTGAAATGCGTGTTGCCGCCGTCGATCAGAATGTCGCCCTTCTCCAGCAGCGGCTGCAGCAATGCAATCGTCGCGTCGGTGCCTTCGCCCGCTTTCACCATCATCAGGATGCGGCGCGGCTTTTCCAGCGAGTTGACGAATTCTTCCAGCGTGAAAGTCGGGACCAGCTTACGGTCGGGAAACTCCGCGATCAGTTCGTCGGTTTTCTCGCGGGTGCGGTTGAACACGGAGACCGCGTGACCGCGGCTTTCGATGTTCAGCGCCAGATTCCGGCCCATCACCGCCAGCCCCACTACGCCGATTGCCTGTTTGCCCATGTGAATTCTCCTGATTCCACCGCAGCGCGGCGGTAAGTCGTGAAGCTGCGCCCACCATCAGGGCGCGGCGTCGAGGATGAAAGGATAAAAGAAATGACGGGATGACGCTCGCGTACTCCCCGCCTGTCCTGTTCGTGTCCGGCACGGCCGATGCATGCGGGCTTTCGCCGCGCTTTCGCGGCCCGCTGCGGGCTCTATCAAGCTTAGTCCGCGAAACGGGCCGGGAACGTTTGTCGTGCAACGGCAAGGGGTCGAGCACACGGTGAAGCGTCAGACCCGCCGTGCCCGCTAACGTTTCCTGAACACGAGGCTGAAGTTGTTGGCGGGCATCGCGATTGGCTCGTCGGCATCGAAGCCCGCCGCCTCCGCCAGCGCCATCACGTCTTCCATGTTGCGCACGCCCCATGCGGGATTGCGGCGTTGCAACTGGTCGTCGAACGCAGCGTTGGTCGGCGCCGTATGCGCGCCGCCGCGCCGGTACGGCCCATACAGAAAGAGCACGCCGCCCGGTCCCAGCAGCCGCCCCGCGCCGCCGATCAGCCCCTGCGCGGACGCCCACGGCGAGATATGGATCATGTTGATGCAGACGATCGCAGCGGCGGCTTCGATGCCCCACGACGCGTCGCGCACGTCGATCGCGAGCGGCGGCCGCACGTTGGTCAGCCCGCTATGGGCTGTCCATGCGGCGATCGACGCGCGCGCCTCGCCGTCGAGGTCGCTGGGCTGCCAGACGAGATCCGGCAGCGCCGCCGCGAAGTGGATGGCGTGCTGGCCCGTGCCGCTCGCGATTTCGAGCACGGTGCCCGTCGCGGGCAGCACGCGTTCGAGCACGGCGAGGATCGGCTCGCGGTTGCGCTCGGCGGAAGGCGCGTGCTGGCGCAGGTTGAGATCAGGCATAGTCATGGCGGTTCAATCAGTAGAGACCGGTTCGCATCCGTTCAACGAGGTCGCGATCATACGCGAGCGCGTCGAAAGTCTCACCGAAAATGCGCTTGTGCATGTCGCCCGCGCTCGGCAGCCGCGAGCGCTCGACGTGGCGCGCCGGGTCCCACAGCTTCGAGCGGGCCAGCGCTTTCGAGCAATGAAAGTACACCGCGTCGACATCGACGATCAGCACCGTGCGCGGCCTCTTGCCATCGACTGCGAAGCTCTCGAGCAGCGCCGGGTCGGCTGATACGCGCCCGCGTCCATTGACGCGCAGCGTCTCGCCGACACCCGGCACGACGAACAGCAGCCCCACATGCGGATTGACGATCACGTTGCGCAGACTGTCGACACGGTTGTTGCCGACGCGGTCGGGAATGGCGAGCGTGCGTTCGTCGATCAGCCGCACGAAGCCGGGCGCATCGCCACGCGGCGAGCAGTCGAGTCCTTCGGGGCCCGCCGTGGCCAGCACGATGAACGGCGATTGCTCGATGAACGCGCGATAGCAGTCGTTGACGTACGGAATCTCCTTGCGTATCGAGCGCTCGTGCGGCTGCCCGTACAGCGCTTCCAGTTCTTCTATCGACGTGAGCATCGGCGGTCCTTGTGAATTGACATGAAGCTGGCGGGCACGGGCGTGCATCAGCCGGCCGCGAGACGCCCCGCGAGCGCGGCGAGCGCATCGCCGCATGGCGCTTCCATCTTCAGCGACAGCAGCGCATCTGCGCGCGTGCGCCCGAGGTTGATCGCGGCGACCGGCTTGCCCATCTTCTGCGCCCACACGCAGAAACGGTAGCCCGAATACACCATCAGCGACGAGCCGACCACGAGCATCGCGTCGGCGGCATCGAGCGCGCGCGTGGCCGCCTCGACGCGCGCCTTCGGCACGTTCTCGCCGAAGAACACGACATCGGGCTTGAGCAGCCCGCCGCAGTGCGGACACGCCGGAATGCGGAACGAGCCAAGGTCGTGCCATTCGAGATGCGCGTCGCCGTCGGCGGCCGGTTCGGCAATCACATCGAGCAGCGCGGGGTTCGCGTTGATCAGGGTTTGCTGGATCGACGCGCGCGTGTGATGCGAATTGCAATCGAGACACGTCACTGCGCCGATACTGCCATGCAGTTCGATCACGTCGCTGCTGCCCGCGCGCTGATGCAGCCCGTCGACGTTCTGCGTCACGAGCGCGCCGACGTGTCCGGCCGCTTCGAGCCGCGCGAGCGCGTGATGCGCGGCATTCGGCGCGGCCTTCGCGACCACCGGCCAGCCGACCGTGCTGCGCGCCCAGTAACGCTGGCGCGACGCGACGGAGCCAAGAAACTCCTGCAACGTGATGGGCGGCGAGCGCTTCCATTCGCCGTTTTCGTCGCGATAGCCGGGAATGCCGGAATCGGTGCTGATGCCTGCGCCCGTCAGCACGAAAAGCCGCGGATGGCGTTCGACGAAGTCATGTAAAGCGGCAAGCGCGTGAGGTTCGATCAGCGTGGACATAGAGTCGATGAAGCGGCGCGAGAGAGTGGTTGCAAACGGGTCAACAGGCGAACGCTCAGCGCTTCTTGCCCGGCTCGCCTTCGTGCTCAACCGGCTGCGCGTGCCGCGCTTCCCACGCCGCCAGCGCCGCGCGATACCGCGTGACCTCTTCCGCGTACAGATCGAACACGCACGGATCGCAGCCGCTATTGCAGCATTCGCTGGGGTCGGGCCGCGTGGGCGGCGTGGGGCGCGGATCGGCGGCGGCCGGCGCCCCCGGGTGCATGGCCTCGTCTGCAGTCACATCTGCTTCCAGTGGTTCGGGAAGCGTCAAGTATACGTCGAGTGCCCGCTCCGCGTTGCGTCACAGGCGGGTCATCCGCGGCCGACGAACGGCATCTTGCTCGCCATGATCGTCATGAACTGCACGTTCGCCGACAGCGGCAGGTTCGCCATATGCAGCACGGCATCGGCGACATGTTCGACGTTCATCAGCGGCTCGACGGCGATCGTGCCGTTGGCCTGCGGCACGCCGCGCGCCATCCGCTCGGCCATTTCCGTCGCGGCGTTGCCGATGTCGATCTGGCCGCACACGATGTCGTACGGCCGGCCATCGAGCGAGACCGACTTGGTGAGACCCGTGATCGCATGCTTGGTCGCCGTGTACGCGATGCTGTGCGGCCGCGGCGCATGCGCGGAGATCGAGCCGTTGTTGATGATGCGGCCGCCGCGCGGCGTTTGCGCCTTCATCATCGCGAAGGCCGCGCGCGTGCACAGGAACACGCCCGTGAGATTGGTATCGACGACGGAACGCCAGTCGTCGAGTTCGATCTGGTCGATTTCGACGGGCGGCGCATTGCGGCCCGCGTTGTTGAACAGCACGTCGAGCCGCCCGTAGCGCAGCCGGATCGTGTCGAACAGCGCGGCGACGCTCGCGGCATCCGTCACGTCGCAGGCGACGGCGAGAGCGTCCTGGCCGCGTGCCTGTGCATCGGTTGCGAGCGCATCGAGCGGGGCCTGCCTGCGCCCCGTCAGCACGACGCTATAGCCGCTGGCAAGCAGCTTGAGCGCCGTCGCCTTGCCGATGCCGCTGCCCGCGCCCGTCACCAGCGCCACTTTGTCTGCTTGCGTTGTCTCTGCTGTCTGCGTCACACCGTCTCTCCAGGTCGTGCGGCCCGCGATGCAGCGCGACGCAGGCCCGTCAATCGAGCGCGCGGTCGTTCGGCTTCGCGAACAGCTGTTTCATCTCCGCCGACAACGGGTAGTTCAGGTTGATGCCCTTCGGCGGAATGGGTTGCGTGAACCACTTCTGATAAAGGTTCGCCGCTTCGCCGGAAGTTTGCAAGCGCGCGATCACACCGTCGACCAGTTTCTTGAAGCCCGGATCGTCCTTGCGGAACATGCAGCCATACACTTCGGACATCGGCGAGGTGCCCGTGATCACGTAGTCGTCGGCGTTCGCCTCTTTCGCTTTCGCGCCGTACAGCAGCGGGTCATCCATCACGAACGCGACGGCGCGTCCCGTCTTGACGTTGAGGAACGACTCGGCGTGATCCTTCGCGCTGATGAGGCGCATGTTCATCGACTTCTCGGCGTTCATCTGCCGCAGCAGACGCTCTTCCGACGTGCCCGCCGTCGTCACGACCGTCTTGTTGGCGAGATCGCCGAAGTCTTTCACGCCCGAGTCCTTCTTCACGATCATGCGCACGCCGTACTGGAAAAAGCTGTTCGAGAACGCGGCCTGGTTGTCGCGCTCTTTCGTATGCGTGGTCGAGCCGCATTCGATATCGATCGTGCCGTTCTGCACGAGCGGGATGCGGTTCTGCGACGTGATGGGAATCTCGCGAACCTTCAGGTCCGGCATCTTCAGCTCTTTCTTCACCTCGTCGACGATCTTCAACGCGATCGCCTGCGAGTAGCCGATCACATGCTGCTGTTCGTCGTAGTACGAGAACGGCACTGACGATTCGCGCACGCCGAGCGAAATCGCGCCCGTTTCGCGGATCTTCTTCAAGGTCGCACTCGAGTCCTGCGCCCGCGCATTGCCGCCGGCGAGAGTGGCCGCGATCAGTGCCGCGAGCGTTGCATGCTTCATCATCGTTTTTTTCATGGTGTCTCCTGTTATGGATGTGTGTGCAACGAAATCAGCGGTCGTATGCGTAGGCATCGACATCGACGGACGGCGCGCGGCCCGCAATCATATCCGCGATCACCCGCGCGCTGCCGCACGCGAGCGTGAAGCCCAGCGCGCCGTGGCCCGTGTTGAGCCAGAGGTTGCCGTACGGCGTTCTGCCGATCAGCGGCTTCGAATCGGGCGTGGCGGGACGATGGCCGCACCAGGTCTGCGCGCTCGCGTAGTCGCCGGCAGCGGGGAAGATTTCCTGCGCCTGGCGCTTCAGCAGTTCGACGCGCCCTGCCCGCTGCGCATCGCTCAGGCCCGCGATCTCGACCATGCCCGCAATCCGCAGACGCCCGCCAAGCGGCGCATATACGATCTTTCGATGCAGGTCCGTCACGCTGACGTGCGGCGTATGCAGCGGATCGGCGGGGTGAATCGTGAGGCTGTAGCCCGTCAGCGGATACACAGGCAGACGCACGCCAAGCGCATCGAGCAACGGCACGCTGCCCAGCCCGAGCGCGACGACGAACGCATCGGCTTCGATATCGCCCGCCGCTGTGCGCGCCGCGACGATACGCCCGTCTGCGTGGACGAGTTCGCTCACGGGCGTCTCGTAGCGGATCGTCACGCGATGGCGCCGCTGCAGCGCATCCGCGAGCGCCACGCCGAAGCGATGGCAATCGCCCGCTTCTTCCGACGGCGTATGGATGCCGCCCGCGATCAGCGGCTGTGCGTGCGCGAGCGCGGGTTCGAGCGCGACGCACGCGTGGCCGTCGAGCGCACGCTGATCCGAGCCCGCCGCGACCAGCAGTTCCATCTTGCGGCGCGCGCGCTCGAACTCGTGCGGGTCGCGATAGACGACGAGCTTGCCATTGCGCACGTAGTCGAACGCAATCGACTCGCGCTCGACGATCTCATGCAGCGCCGCCTTGCTGAGCGCGCCGAGGCTCAGCATTTCGAGCGCCGTCTGCCGCGCGCGGCGGCTGCGGCATGCGAGCAGAAACGCGGCACACCAGCGCCACTGCTGCACGTCCAGGCGCGGAATGAAGCGCAGCGCGGAGTCGCGCTGCACTAGCCAGGCGGGCAGCTTGGGCAGCACGGCGGGATCGGCGAGCGGCGCGACGTAGCTGTAGCTGAGCTGGCCGCCGTTCGCGAAGCTCGCTTCCAGCGCCGCGCCGCCGCGCGCCTCGACGATCGTGACGTCGTGGCCGTCGCGGACCAGGCTCCAGGCCGTCGTCAGTCCGACGACGCCCGCTCCGAGGACACAGACATGCATGAATGCTCACTACCTTGCGATGACATGGCAGCCGAGTGTGGCGCGCCGAAAACGGCGTATCAAATGACCAGATGCACGGCTGCATAACCTGCGGTTAAGGGCGCACGGGCCGCGCCGCCGGCGGCTATACGAAACGCGCGCGCAACATGTCGACGAACGCGCTGCCCGCCTGCGACGTCAGACCGCCGTCGCGCCACAAGGCGAACACACCGACCGACAACGGCGGGGTAACCGGCCGCACCGTCACGGCTTCCGCGCCGCTCTTCGCCGTCAGCTCGTCGAGCAGCGCATGGCCGATGCCGCGCGCGGCCAGCGCACGGGCGACGTGCCACGTGTGCGCCTCGACGGCGGGCGCATGGCCGTCGAGGCCCAGTGCTTCCAGCGCATTGCCGATCATCTCGCCAAGCGGATCGGCATTGCCGATGCCGATCCAGTCGCCTTCGACGAACGCTTGCAGCGTCATTGGCGCGTCGGCCGCGGCTTCATCGCGCGGGCCGACGCACACGACAGGCGTGCGCCCCAGCTCGGCGGACGCGATGCCCGGCCGCGCCGGCGGATTCAGCGCGACGGCCAGATCGAGATCGCGTGTGAGCAGCGCGTTCAGCAGTTCCTCCGTATGACGCGTCTGTATTCGCAGCGACACCCGCGGATAAGCCGCGCGAAACGCCTCGACGGCAGGCGGAATCAGGCTCAGACCCAGGCTCGGCAGACAACCAACGCGCAAATGCCCTTCGGGTTGCAGCGCGAGATTGCGAGCGAGATCGCGGATGCTGTCGAGATTGACCTGCAGCTTCTGCGTTTCGGAAAACAGCAGCTCGGCCTCGCGCGTCGGCTGAAGGCGGCCGTGCACGCGGTTGAACAGCGTGAGGCCGGTGCTACGCTCCGCGTGCGCGAGCACCTTGCTGACGGCGGGCTGCGAAACGCAAAGCAGCTCGGCTGCTTTCGACAGCGAGCCCGTGCGCATGATGGCGTGGAAAACTTCGATGTGGCGCAGGCGCATGGCGCGGATTCGGGGCGGCGGGTCGGTGGAAAGGGGGTAAGGATACTGGCTCCGGGTCTGTTACGGTGCCGTTGCGGGTCCGTTACGGTTCCGTTACGGTTCCGTTCCGTCGTGCCCCTTTGCGTCGATACTTCGAGCCCGCCGCCCGAAATCTCTTTCCAACCCTGCCAATTTCGAGACGGGACGCGCGCGAATGGTATCGTTCGCGTTTGACGAGCATCACGACTGTCCTGCTGGTACGACGAAACGGAATCCAGCAGACCGAACGCATCATGAATCAACCGAATCCGCCGCTGCCGGGCGCCGCCGCTAGTGCCGCGCCCGCGCGCCGCTGGCCCCGCACGGGCAATCCGCCGATGTTCAACGCCACGATCGCGTGGCACGCCGCGATGCTCGCGGGCTGGGCGCTCACGCCCATCGCCTGGCCGTGGTGGCTCGCCGGCATCTTGGCGAGTCATATGGTCGTCGTGACGATCGGCTTGTGGCCGCGCTCGTCGCTGCTCGGCCCGAACTGGACGCGCCTGCCCGACACGGCACGCAACGCCGACGCCGTCGCGCTGACGATCGACGACGGCCCCGACCCGGTCGTCACGCCGCAAGTGCTCGACCTGCTCGACGCGCACGGCGTACGCGCGACGTTCTTCTGCATCGGCGCGCGTGCGCAGCGTCATCCGGCGCTGATGCGCGAGATCGTCGTGCGCGGACACGCGGTTGAGAACCACTCGCAGGTCCACGTTCACACGTTTTCGGTCACGCTGCCGCGCGGGCTGACGCGGGAAATCGACGCCGCGCAGCACACGCTCGAAGCGGTGACGGGCGAACGCCCGCTGTTTTTCCGTGCGCCCGCCGGCCTGCGCAACGTATTTCTCGAGCCGGTGCTGCAAAAGCTCGACTTGCGGCTCGCCGCCTGGACGCGGCGCGGCTTCGACACCCGCGAGCGCAACCCGCAGCGCGTGCTGGAACGGCTCGTCGATGGGCTCGCCGCGCGCGACATCCTGCTTCTGCACGACGCGAGCGCAGCAAAGGACGCGTCGGGCCAGCCCGTCGTGCTCGACGTGCTGCCGCGTCTGATCGAGACCGTGCGTGCGCGCGGACTGCGCTTCGTGACGCTGCGCGAGGCGCGCGACGCCTGACGGACAGCGCCGCGCGCGGCAGGTCGAACGCCTAGGCGCGCCGCCGGACCAGGTGGTAGATCACGAGCAGGACGATTGCGCCGATGATCGACGCGATCCAGCCCGCCGCCTGCCCCGGCTGATACCAGCCGAGCGCGCGCCCGACATAGCCCGCGATCAGCGAGCCGGCAATGCCGAGAATGATCGTCATGATCCAACCCATGCTGTCGTCGCCCGGCTTGAGCGCGCGCGCAATCAGACCGACGATCAACCCGACGACTATTGTGCCAATGAGGGAAAGCATGCAAACCTCCGATCAGAGTTAGCACCACGGTACGCTGCTACTGCTCGCTACAGACGACATGCGGCCCCTGCCCCTTTTCCCGTCGCATGCCGCGACTGTACCGTTTCGGGACGCGCGCCATCGGACACAGGCTGGCGAACGCGCGCCATCGTCGGCGGGATTCCAGCGCCAACGCCGGACGCCCAATCTCCGTCAAATGCGGAAATCGGCGGCCATGTCCTCGTCGGTGCGCGCCTCGAGTTCGCCGCTTCGGCACGCTTTCATGAACACGTCATAATCCCGCTCGACTTGATCCGCATACGCCGCCGCATACCCGGCGAGCGCTTCCGCGAACTGGTCGCTGCGTCCAATATACGCGCTGATCTCGATCGCCTTGCCGCCCGCCTTCGCGTGCGCGCGCGCCAGCGCCCAGCCGCATAGCCGCGCATAGCCGTTCAACTGGTCGACGTCGAACAGATCGACGCTCGGCGTCAGCTTCATGTCGCGCAATTGCCGGAAGTAGAAATGCCGGCCCGCCGGACCCGTCGACCAGCCGAGAAAGATATCGCTAGCTGCCTGCAGCATGCGCTGGCCCAGCACGACGCGCTCGCCCTCGTGCTTCGGCTCGGACTTGCGCGGCCCCGCCTTGAAATGCTGCGCGATCACCGAGCGCCGCGCCTCCTTGATCTGCAGAAAGAGCGGCTTGCCGAGGGGATCGACGGTGAGCAGCACGAGACAGCGCGTGCCGACACTGCCGACGCCGACCACCTTGAATGCGAGATCGTGCGGCACGAACTGCTCCAGCAGCTCGCGCCGATCTTCGTTGAGCGTCTTGAGATAGCCTTCGTAGGTATCGTGCATCAGCTTGCGCCAGTCGCCGATCCGGAACCAGTCGTCCTCGGCATCGAACAATGTGCCCGAGCCGTGCACGTGGAACAGGCTGGGCGCCATGTCGCGCATCACGTAGCGGTCGCCTTCGCGCTCGCACAGCTTGTCGAGCATGCTTTCGTGCGTGCGGGTGGCCGCCTTTTCCATCCCTCGACGGATCAGCCGGCGATTCTCCGCGTTCACCGCCATATCGACCATGCGATCGAACGTGATGCGTTCGTACCACAGCTCCAGCGCGCCGCATCCGGCGTACTGCGCCATGCGGTCGCGATACTGGTTGGCGGCCGTCATCACCAGATCGTAGGCGGCGCCGCTGCTGAAGCGCATGTGCCGCGCGGCGACCACGAAGCTCGCGACGAGCCGCTTCAGGTCCCATTCGAACGGTGCGGTGGATACTTCGTCGAAATCGTTCAGATCGAAGATCAGCTGACGCTCGGGTGTCGCGAAGCCGCCGAAATTCAGCAGATGCGCATCGCCGCAAATGGGCAGCGTCAGCGGCGTGTGCGGCGTCATGCTGAGATCGTGCGCCTGCAGGATCGCGCTGCCGCGATAGAAGGTGAACGGCGACACGGCCATGCGCCCGTAACGCAGCGGCACGAGACGCTCGACGCGGCCTTCGCTGCTTTGCCGCAGCAGATCGACGGGATTGCGGTGCATATGGCCGATGGCGCGGTGACTGGAGCGTTTTGCGTGTTCGCGGGCCGCGCGCCCGCTGGCTTCCCGTTCCGCGATGGTGCTGGCCTTCATGCTTTTCTCCGTTCTTGTGAAACAGCTTGCATCGGGGCGCACTGCAACCGCGTGCCGCCGGGGCGTGTCGCGACTGCGACCGCTTCGGGCTGGCGTGGATGGATCGTTCGAGGCGCGGCGCCGGTGCAGCCGATCCGCGCAAAGGGTGCCGGACCGCAAACGTCTATCGGATCGACTGTATTAAATCCTGCGGCGCACGGGTGCGCAAGTCCGTGCGCCGCAGAAGGGCCACGGCACCTGCACCGATGAGAGGGAAGAAACGCTGGCGCAGGGCGCGCCAGCGCATTGCCGCGTCAGAAGAAGCGCGGCGGCTGGAGAATCAGGGCAATCCGCACAGCCGGCGACGGCAGCGCCGCAAGGCTCGTGCGGGCAGCCTCGACGCGCTCGTTGAAGGCGACGCGCGCGGCGCCCGACAGCGGCGCGACGAACTGACGCGCAGTGAGCGTCAGCGGATCGACGGGATGGTCGTCCTTGCGCACTTCGAAGTGCAGGTGCGGCCCGGTTGCCGTGCCCGTGCGGCCGACATAGCCGATCAGCTGTCCCTGCTCGATACGCTGACCGGCCTTCAGCGCGCCCGCGAACAGCGACAGATGCGCGTAGTAGGTCGAATAACCGTCGTCATGACGCAAAACGATGTGCTTGCCGTAGCCATGGCCGTTGACCGCCGTCTCGACGGTGCCCGCGGCTGCCGCGTAGATCGGTGTGCCGGCGGGCGCGGTCAGATCGACGCCCGTGTGAAAGCGCGGCTCGCCGAAGACGGGATGGATGCGCATGCCGAACGGCGAACTCACGCGCCGGTAGTCGAGCGGCATCGCGAACGGCTCGCTCGCGATCAGGCCGCCGTCGAGCGTGTAGTACGCGCCTTGCGACGCGCCCGGCGCGGTGAACCAGAGGGCGTCGTAGGTGCGGCCGTTCAGGCGGACTTCTAGCGAAGCAATGCGCGATGCACCCGATTCGCTCATTGCGTCCATCACGATCCGGTATTCGTCGCCCGCCTGCGCAGGCGCATCGACATCCACGCGGCCAGCAAAGATCCCGCCGATTTGCGCAACGACCGTCGCCGGAAAACCCGCTTGTGCGAGCGACTCGCGCAGCGTGGTGCTGATCGGGCCGGCGCTCGAGCGAAGCTCATCGTGGCTCATGCCGAAACCGGCGGCGTCGCCGAATGGCGTCGTCGCCCGTGCAACATCGCCCGATGCGCCTTCGGGCGTCACGCGGCCCGACCATTCGTGACCATCGTCGGAGCGATCATGCGCAACGGGTACGCACATCGTCGGCGTGGTGGCGCAGACCGTGCCGAGCACCAGTTCGTTCGACGGCATCCGCACGTTGATCGAGGCCGTCGAGTATGCGGGCGCGAGCGTGGCCGGGTCGCCCGGGTGAGCGGCGGCAGGCGCCGGCGATGCATCGTCGGCCGATTGGGCAATGGATTCGGCCAGCGCGCGATCGGCGTCGCGCGCCGAAGGTCCTGCGGCATTGAACGAAGTGGCGGGTTGCGCGCCCGGCAATGTCATCTCTTGTGCAAGTGCATGATGGCGCCGCTGCTTGTGAGCGAAACCATGCTTGTGTGCCTTCGGGGCGGCCACGGCGGTGGACGTGCCAGGCACGACGGAAGCACCGATCCACAATGCCGAAAAAGCGGCCGCGCTCGAAAGCGCCTTGCGTTTGACGGACAGCGGACGAACCGCTGCCATAGAGATGCCCTGCCTGCGCGCGAGGAATGATCGCAGATGTTTCACGTCAGGTTCTCGCGTTGGAATCAAAGGGCGGCGGGCATGAGCGGCTGTACCGGGAAGGCACGGCTACGGCGCGTGGCGAGGCAAAGATGGATCGATCGATCCCGCGACCGGCTGGTCGCTCCATCGCGCCGCGCAGCCCGACAAGTGATTTTTAAAGTTTACGGGGCGGAGGACGCGAGCCGAATCGGTTAACTCTTAATTTTCTTAAAACTGTCTTGGTTTGAACGCACTTGCATTAAGAAAAATCAGCCATCGTCCGTCGCAGACGACGGCTTCGGCTTCAGTCACAACCGCCCGTCAAAGCAGGCTGCGCAAATAGGCATCCCATTCGCCGATGCGTCTGTCCCACGAATAGAAGCGCGTGAAATATTCGACCTGATGCGCGCGCCAGTACTCGTCTTCCGCTTTGCGCAGCCGGACGGTTTCGATTGCCTCGTCGAGCACGGCGGCGAAGCGCTGCGCGTGTGCCTGCCGGTTTTCGGTAAACGGGTAGAGCCTCGCGAAATTCGCGCAGGTTTCCGGCAAGCCGCCGTACGCCGCGCAGACCGTGAGACAGCCCGCCGACATGGCTTCGATGGCGGCGATGCAACTCGTCTCGGGTTCGATGTTCGGATACGCGAAGATGTCGCATTCGCTCAGCGTCTCGCGCACTACCGCATTCGGCTGCGCGCCGTGGTAACGGATGCGCGAATGCGCGCGGCATCGTTCGAACAACGGAAGAAATGGCGCGTCGCGCTCCGTCCAGTCGTAGATGCTGAAGCTCGAAAAGACGTCCAGCTCAATGTCGGGATGGCGCTCAGCCAGATACTCGAAGACGGGAACGAGGATTTCGAGGCCGCGATCGGGCGTCGTGTGATAGATCAGCCGGATGCGCTCGCTGCGTCGCGGAACATAGGCGCCGAATGGCTCGATCGCGTTTTGCAAGACGCTCATCTCCGCATAGGGCACGCCAGGAATCATCTGATACAGCGCCGCCTGA
This sequence comes from Paraburkholderia caribensis, assembly GCF_002902945.1. Taxonomy (NCBI): domain Bacteria; kingdom Pseudomonadati; phylum Pseudomonadota; class Betaproteobacteria; order Burkholderiales; family Burkholderiaceae; genus Paraburkholderia; species Paraburkholderia caribensis. Next base: position 752,765 of record NZ_CP026102.1, on the reverse strand, counting down.
TAATGCGACACACACACAATGCCCGCAAACGCTGCACGATTTTCAGCCTGTTCCAGGAAGCTGGATTCTTCGCGGCTTGGTTTGTCGTGCAGCCAAAGAATGCGCTTACGGTCGGGGTCGAGTCCGCGCACGCGGGAAGGAATGATCTGAAACTGCCGCACCAGTTCCGGATCGAGTCGCGCGTGAAGCGCTCGCAGCATCAATTCCGTGCCGCCACGCGCGCGCACGCTCAGTTCGTTGGTTTCCATGTTCATGTGTCGAGCCGTCGCGGGTCAGCACTCGCCGCCAATCGCCGTCAGCGGGCTCGTCGCCATTGACGCGCCGAAGTCGCCGTGCCACGTGTAGATGCCCTGATGCGACAGCTTCGATTGCGTATCGACGAATACCTGCCCGCCAATATCGCGCCAGCGGCGGCAGAACGCATAGTCTTCCGACAGGTATCGGCGAGTGGAAGGCTCGACCATCACATCGAAGAAGCGGTAGCAGAGGTCGTAGAGCGGCGAATCGGGCGGACCGTCGGGCACGTACTTCAGTTCGGGCAGGCGCGCGATCATCGCTTCGATCGCGCTGCGCTTGATGCACATGAAGCCCGTCGGCGCTTCGCTGACTTCGAGAAAGCCGTCGCTGTCGATCGCGGACGACACACCGTCGTGCGCGTTCACGGGATAGCGCAGGTAGCGTGCGGCGAAGGTTTCCTGCGTGAGTCCGCCGGGCAGCACGCCCGGCCAGTCGAAACGCTTGAGCGGATAGACGCCCGCCACGACATCGCGATCGGCTAGCAGCAGCCGCAACACCTGATCGACGGAAAAGCCGATGTCTGCGTCGATCCAGAACAGATGCGTGTAGCCCGGATCGAGCAGAAATTCCGCGACGGCCTCATTGCGCGCGCGCGTGATCAGACTTTCGCCGGAACGGATTCGCACCGAGCTCTGCATGCCCGTCTGCCACATCGCGTTATTGAGGGCGAGCAGGCTGTTTGCAAAATTCGCCATGACGTTGCCGCCGTAGCATGGCGTCATGAAAAGCGGTTTCATCGATTGAAGCGCGGACGAGTCAAGCATGGAGGTCTCTTTGTCTGGATGAAAATGAGCGTCGATGAGTATCGCGGACTATCCAAAAAAAGACTGTAAGAAGACTCTTAATGCGATAAGAGGGGTGCGTTTTTGAGATGCGGACCTGCAACATTGACACCGCTCAAAAAACTTGGCGCGAACATAGCCGGATCGCGTGAAGCCGGCCCTTCTGGCTGGACTCGGCCCCCATCGCGCGTGCTTTGACCGTATTCAATTGTTGGCCTGCCGACGTTGTCGATCCGATGCAGCGACCGTATTTTTAGGACGCGTCTCATATTCGCGCTTAGGCCCGCGCGACACACTCTCGCCTTTCGACTTTCATACCGCAGCGACACGCCTGCTGCGCCATCGCCGTGAACCCGCTTCTGCTCAAACGATCCAGCATCGCCTGCTTCGCGCTCCTCAGCTCCGCTTGCTCCTTCTTCGTGCCCCGCTCCACCGCGTCGACCTCGACGCCTGCCGACAACGCGCTCGTCATCGCCTCCGCCCGCGACTTCGCGTACATGCCCGCGCGCGATGGCCACGTCAGCTTCGATCGCATTCCCAATACGGCGACGACGTCCATCCTGCTGAAGAAAGGTGTCGAGTCGGCGGTGCGCGACGCTGTCGTGTCCGCATGGCGCAAGTCGGGCATCGCCGTGACGACCCACGACAAGCTGGTGCTGAGTGGCCGGATCGAGGTGTTGTCGGTGGACGATGCGCGGCCGCGGGCCACGTGGACGATGACCATCTGCTACTTCGTCACCAATGCGTCGACGAAGCAGACTGTCTACGTCAAGAGCAATACGGTCCATCTGTTCCGGCAGAAGTTCACGAACCCCGCGCTCGCACTCGACGACGTCGTGAAAATCAGCGTCGATACGATCGTCAGAGATCCGTCGTTTCAGCAATCGCTACAGCCGGTCGAATAACAGGCGCGTTCCGCTTCGCGCTGGCGCTGCCGGCGGCGGCGCAATTCTCTTGCGCTGCGGCGTAGCCGCAGCCGACATTTCGCTACAATCGGATATTTCCCTCTGCATTTACCGCCGCGCGCTGTGCGAACCAACGCCGCGCGGCGGCCCGTCCGAGCGAGCCGTCATGTCTCTCACCGCCTGGCTGTTTTTTCTTCCCGCGTGCTTCGCGATCAACATGGCGCCCGGGCCCAACAATCTGCTGTCGATCAACGTTGCCGCCCGGCACGGCTTCATGACGGCGTTCGTCGCCGGCAGCGGACGGCTGGTCGCCTTTGCCGGCATGCTGGTGCTCGCTGCAACGGGCCTCGCCGTCGTGCTGCACGCATCCGAAGTGTTCTTCCTTGCGATCAAACTGGTGGGTGCCGCCTATCTGATCTGGCTGGCCGTCCAGCTGTGGCGCAGCGACGCCGGACCGATGGACGGGATGAAGCAGGACGACGCTTCGCTGTGGCGCATCGCGCGCCAGGAATGCTTTGTCGCGGCGGGCAACCCGAAGGCGATTCTGGTGTTCACCGCGTTCCTGCCGCAATTCGTCGATATTTCGAAGCCGATGCTGCCGCAATTCGCCGTGCTCGGCGCCAGCTTTCTCGTGCTCGAATGGCTCGCGATCGCGCTGTATTCGTGGGCGGGCATGTATCTCGGCAAATGGCTGACGCGTGCCACCGTGCGCCGCTGGTTCAACCGCTGCTGCGGCGCATTTCTCGGCGCGGTCGGCGTGAGCTTCCTGCTGGTGCGGCGTTCGAGCTGAATCCTCGCTGCGGCGCCAGAAAAAAGAACGGATCGGACACAAAACGTCCGATCCGTTTTTTCATTGCCGCGCCGCGATCAATGTTCGAGCGCGAGCCAGATCGACTTCGGCTCCGTAAAGTTTTCGATCGCGGCATCGCCGTGTTCACGGCCGAAGCCCGAATCGCCCGAGCCGCCCCACGGTAGGCGCACGTCGGTATAGCCGTAGGTGTTGATCCAGACCGTGCCCGCCTTCAGCGCATGCGCGACGCGATGCACGCGGCCGATATCCGCGCTCCACACGCCCGCCGCGAGGCTGTACGCGGTGCCGTTCGCGATGCGCACGGCGTCCTCTTCGTCGTTGAAACGCACGACGCTCGCCACCGGCCCGAAGATTTCCTCCTGCGAAATGCGCATTTCGTGCTCGACGTTCGCGAACACCGTCGGCTCGACAAAAAAGCCCTTCTGCCCGATGCGCGCGCCGCCCGTCACGAGCGACGCCCCTTCGTTCCTGCCGATGTCCACGTAATCGAGCACCGTCTTCATCTGCGCAGCCGAGACGAGCGGGCCCATGGTCGTCTCCCGCTCGGACGGATCGCCGACCTTGAGCCCTTTCGCACGCGCCGCGAGCCTTTCGACCACTTCGTCGTAGACATCGCGATGCGCAAGAATGCGCGAGCCCGCCGAACACACCTGACCCGTATTGAAGAAAATCCCCGAGGCGGCGGCGCGGACGGCGTTGTCGATATTCGCATCGGCGAAAATCACGTTCGCCGACTTGCCGCCGAGTTCCAGCGTCACGCGCTTGAAGTTGCCCGCCGCGCCCTGCAGAATGCCGCGCCCGACCGACGGTGACCCCGTAAACGTCACCTTGTCGATACCCGGATGCGCGACGATCGCATCGCCCACCACGCGCCCCTTACCCGTCACGATGTTCAGCACGCCGGGCGGCACGCCCGCTTCCAGCGCGAGCTCGCCGATCCGCAACGCCGACAGCGGCGTGATCTCGGCGGGCTTCACGACCATCGTGCAGCCGCATGCGAGCGCGGGCGCGATCTTCCACATGCCGATCATCAGCGGAAAATTCCACGGCACGATCGCGCCGACCACGCCGACGGGCTCGCGCACCGTGTAGGTCAGTGCATCGGGGCGCACGGGCACGACCTGGCCGTTGATCTTGTCGCACCAGCCGGCGTAGTACGCGAGCGTATCGATGGCGGCGGGCACGTCCTGGCGCTTGACGGAGGCGAGCGGCTTACCCGCGTCGAGACTTTCCAGCGCGACGATTTCGTCCTGGTGCTCGCGTAGCAGTTCGGAGAAGCGCATCAGAATCCGGCCGCGCTCGGCGGCGCGCATGCCGTTCCACACTTTCAGCGCGGCGCGCGCGGCCTTGACGGCCGTATCGACATCCTGCGCGCTGCCTTGCGCGACGAGCGCTATCGGCTCTTCAGTCGCGGGGTTGATGTCGACAGTGTATTCGCCGGTGCCGGGCGGCAGCCGCTTGCCGTCGATGAGCAGATCGTAGCGTCTGAGGTCGGTTTCAGTGTCCATCTCGTACTCCTTGCGATTGCGATATGGCTGCTTCGCGAACCGTTGGCTGAACCGCCCGCACCCTCGCGCTTATGAGGCACGCATCAACGCCTCTTCATCGGGTACGCACGGCATCGGTTCGTGGGTGGCTCCTTTTATGGTTGGATTGACAGATGCTGCGCCAGACGCCGCCGACGCGCCAGCATGATCGGGCAGTTCCTTGCCGGCAAACAGCGCCCAGACGGCTTCGGCATTCGGTCGCAACGAGCGGTTGCGGCGGCGCACCAGCACCGTCGTCACGGACACCTCGGGCACGAGCGGAAGCGCGACGAGCGACGCCGGCAGCGCGCCGGCTTGCATGTCGACAGGCAATACGCCAATGCCGAGACCGAGTTCGATCATGCGCAGCGCCGCGGCGAGATGCCCGCATTCGTTGGCGCGCGCCGCATCGATACGATGCACGTTCAATGCCCGCTCCGTTACATTGCGCGTGCCCGCTTCCGCATTGAGCGTAACGAGTTGCGTGACAGTCCTGGTATTGCGCAGCGCTTCCCAGTGCAGCGCGGCGCCGGCGGCAAGCGGATGCGCCTGCGGCAGCACCGCGCACAGCGGCGTCGAAACGAGCGGTTGGATGTGAAAGGCATCGGCGCCCGCAACGTGCGCGTCGCACAGTACGCCGAAGTCGACTTCGCCCTGCTCGATGGCGGCGAGCACGGCATGTTGAGGCTGTTCCTTCGCGGTGACGATCAGATCGGGGAAGATCGCGGCGCCGCGCGCGAGCCGCTCGGGCAGCCAGCCCGACGACGTCACGGGATCGCACGCCACCACCACGACGCCCGTGTGCTCCTCGTGCGCGGCACGCTCCTCGCGCAAGGTCAGCTCGATTTCCTCGATCAGCCGGGCGATGCGCCGTTCGAGCCGGGAGCCCGCTGTCGTCAGTTCGACCTGACGCGTCGTGCGATCGAAGAGACGCAATGCAATTGCCTCTTCGAGTTCGCGCACGCACCGGCTCACGGCCGACTGCGTCAGATCGAACTCGCGCGCCGCACGGGTGAAGCTCCGCTGACGCGCGACGGCGACGAACACCTTCAATTGCTGCAATGATACGTTCATGTGTTCAGGTCGCCATGTTGAAGTGAAACGGGTTTATTCGCCCGTCTGTTCCGGCCAGTGACGCAGGCCCGGTCCGTTTGCCGCCAGTTCCGGCTCGAGTTCGCGAGATGCCTCGTTCGATGAAGCGATCCAGCGCGCGCGCATCGGTGCCAGCACGAATTTCGCCGACACGCCCGCCGCAATCGTGATCACCGCCGAGACGATGAACACCAGGTTCCAGCCGCCCGTCGCCGCGAGCACGGAAGCGATCGGCACGATCAGCGATGCCGTGCCCTTCGCGGTATAGAGCGTGCCCGCATTCGCCGCCGCATATTTGCTGCCGAACGTGTCCGCGCAGATGGCCGGGAAGATCGAGAAGATCTCGCCCCAGAACAGGAAGATCAGCGCCGCGAACGTCATGAACGCATACGGGTTCTGGCCGTACTCCATCAGCCCCAGCAGCGCGAGCCCTTCGCCGATGAAGATCGCGAACATCGTGTTCTCGCGGCCGATCTTGTCGGAGATGAAACCGCACAGCGGACGCGTGAAGCCATTGCAGATGTTGTCGATGGACAGCGTCATCGTCAGCAGCGGCAGCGTGGCGCCGAACAGCGTCATCGGCAGCTTCGCGAGGCCCCAGTCTTTTGCGATCGGACCGATTTGCGCCGTCGCCATCAGGCCGCCTGCAGCAACCGCGACAAACGATGCATAGATCACCCAGAACACCGGCGACTTGATCATCTGGCCCGGCGTGTAATCCTGCTTGGTGACCGCGAACTTGCGCTTGGCGGGCGGTGCCTTGGCGCCGTCGGGCTTTCTCAGCAGCAGTGCCAGCACGAAAATGCAGACGCCCTGCAGGATGCCGAAGAACATGAACGTGTGCTCGTAACCGGAGCGCGTAATCATGTTTGCAATCGGAATCACCGTGACGGCCGCGCCCGCGCCGAAACCTGCTGCCGTCAAACCTGCTGCGAGACCGCGCTTGTCCGGGAACCACTTCAGCGCATTGCCGACGCATGTGCCGTACACCCCGCCCGCGCCGATACCGGCGATCACGGACGCGGCGTACAACTCTGGCAGCGTCGTCGCATAGGAATTCATCACCCATGCAAGGCCCGCGCAAATCGCGCCGCCCGCGACGACGGGACGAGGACCGAAACGGTCGACGAGCCATCCTTCCACCGGCACCAGCCACGTCTCGGTCAGAATGAAGATCGAGAACGCAAGCTGAACTTCAGCCTGCCCCCAATGATGCTTTGTGCTCATCGGTGTGACGAACAGCGTCCACGCGTATTGAAGGTTGGCGACCAGCGCCATGCACAAGATGCCAAATGCCAGTTGCCACCACCGGTTGCGCCAGAACGCAACGGGAGCTTGCTGCGAAATGCTGTTCATGTGCCTGTCTCCGCTATCTATTTAGGGCAGCCGGCCAAAGCGCCGGTCTGTATGCATGCCACCTTATAGTTGTGTCCCCAAACGGGCTGCTTCGGGGTAATTCGCAATGCCAATTCCACTACTTCTTTTATAAAAAACCTTTAATCCGATTTATCGCCTGCCTTATTTGCCTGTTAAAAGCCGCCGTCACCGGCTTGTGTATTTTTCGCATCGGAGCCTTGTTTTTAAGCGTTAACCCGATGTTCGTGCAGCGAATCGTCCATTACAGAATCCATGCTAGGGTCAATGCTGAATTACTGATAATTAAAGTTTGTTACCATGAGGATTCACCTTCGCTTATACATCCGCCATGACAATGCGTAACGCGACCCTCCGCCAGCTGAAAGTCTTCGAAACAGTGGCGCGGCATCTGAGCTTTTCGCGCGCGGCGGAGGAACTGCATCTCACGCAGCCCGCCGTTTCCACCCAGGTCAGGCAACTGGAAGAACATGCGGGCTTGCCGCTTTTCGAGCAGCTCGGCAAGAAGATCTACCTGACGCCGGCGGGCACCGAAATGCTCCACTACAGCCGCGCGATCATTCAGCAATTTCATGAAGTCGACGAAGCGATGGGCCAGCTCAAAGGCATATCGGGCGGCAAACTGAACGTCGCGGTGATCAGTGCGGGCGACTACTTCTTTCCGCGGCTGCTCGCAGAATTCACGCGCCGCTACGCGGGCGTCGAGTTGAATCTTGCCGTGCACAATCGCGAAGAACTGCTGCATCAGCTGTCGACCAATCAGACCGATCTCGCTGTGATGGTGCGTCCGCCGCAGGAAATGGATGCGATCAACGAAGTGTTCGCGCCGCATCCGTATGTGATCGTCGCGGCGCCCACGCATCCTCTCGCCAACAGGCGCAACATCAAGATGAGCCAGCTTGCGAACGAGGCTTTCGTGGTCCGCGAACGCGGCTCGGACACGTGGAATTCGATGGAAGAAGGCTTTGCCGGGCGCCTCACGAACCTGAAGATCGCGATGGAAATCAAGAGCACCGAGACCATCAAGCAGGCCGTGATCGCGGGCATGGGCATCGCGTTTCTGTCCGCGCATACGATCAGCCTCGAATTGCAGGTCGGGCATCTCGTCGTGCTGGATGTCGAAGGCTTTCCGGTGATGCTCAACTGGTACGTCGTGCATCGCAAGAACAAGCGGTTGCCGCCCGTTGCCGTGGCGTTCAAGCGCTTTCTGATGGAAGAAGGCGCGGCCCTGATCGAACAGATCACGCGCGTCAATCAACTGGCCGTCCATAAGTGACCGGCTATGGATAGCCAATAAAACTTTAACTATTGCGGATTCATTGCGGCTCCTATGCTTCTGTCGAGCCTCGTCACTCGACATGGGAGTCCTGCAATGAATCAGTCTGCCGATCTGCACAACGAAGCGCTGCTGAGCGCCTACAACGCCGCGTTCAGCGATCTGGGCCTGCGGTTTCGCTGGAGCCAGGCCACGCTTGATTTTTTCGACGACGTCAGCAATGAAATGGCGCGCATCACCGCCTATATCGAGCGCTTTCAATCGCATCTGCTCAACGCCTATGACGCCGACTTTCTCGCGCAACTGATCTTCGACCGGAAGAGCCAGTTCTATCGCGAGTCCGTCGCTCAATGACGCAGGGTTGCAGTTCATCGATGACTCTCTCCGACGGCCGCGCTTCGTGAATCCTTAACGGCGGTTCACGAAGCACGGCCGTCATGTGTTTTATTCAGTGACTTCCGTGACGCTTGACCTGATAACGTTGACGGCTGCGCACGCGCATCGCCGCGTGCGTCATATGCAGGCTTCTCGCGGCTGACATACAGCGCGCCTGCGTGCGGCGCGGATTGCTCGTCCAGATCCAGCGCTGCGTGAAATCGTCGGCGACTTGCATGCGTGCAGGGTCGCCGTCCCACGCGACGCGCAACGACCCACCGCGCCTCGCCAACATGCCGCAATGCGCAGGCGCGCGCATAGGGTGCTCGTGCGTGGTCAGCATCACGTGCGCGCCCAGTGCGGCAGCCAGCAGGCTCACGGCGAACAGCGCCGCGATGCCCGGCAATTGCGCAGGCTCGTTGACAAAAGCGTAACCGAGCCAGATACACAATCCCATCGCCAGCAGATCGACGAGTTTGTCGCCTGCCGCGACTTGCCGCATGTTCCGCCCGCGATGCATGAGCCGGTTGACGAATGCGGTCGAGCCGATCGCCAGCAGCAATGCGCCCGAGAACACGAACACATATAGCTCCAGGCGCTCGAGTCCCGACCACGCGATGAAACCCGCACCTTCCGGCATGTCATCTCCTTGCGTCGCGCCTACGCGCTGGTTCGTTCCATGTTTCGCTTCGTGCTTCGTTCAGATCGCGCCGACGGTCCGCAGCGCTTGGATCTGTTCACGCGAATAGCCGAGTTCGGCCATCACTTCGTCGGTGTGCTCGCCGAGCAGCGGCGAGCGCGTCACCTCCGTCGGACTGTCCGACAGCTTGATCGGGTTGCCCACCGTCAGATACTTGCCGCGCACCGGGTGATCGACCTCGACGATCGTGCCCGTCTTGCGCAGCGAGTCGTCTTCGGCGATCTCCTTCATCGACAGGATCGGCCCGCACGGAATGTCGTATTTGTTCAGGATCTCCATCGCCTCGAACTTGGTCTTCGTCATCGTCCAGCGTTCGATCTCCGCGAAGATGTCCTTCAGGCGCGGCAGGCGCGCGGCGGGCGTCGCGTACTCGGGGTCGGTGGCCCACTCTTCGCGGCCGATCACGTTGCAGATCTTCACCCACACGGGTGCCTGCGTGATGAAGTAGATGTACGCGTTCGGATCGTGCTCCCAGCCCTTGCACTTCAGAATCCAGCCCGGCTGTCCGCCGCCCGACGCATTGCCCGCGCGCGGCACCGCTTCGCCGAACGTGCCGTTCGGATACTGCGGGTACTCCTTCATCACACCCGTGCGCTCCAGCCGCTGCTGGTCGCGCAGCTTCACGCGGCACAGGTTCAGCACGCCGTCCTGCATCGCCGCGAGCACCTTCTGGCCGCGGCCCGTCATGGTGCGCTGATAGAGCGCGGTGACGATGCCCAGCGCCAGGTGCAGGCCCGTGCCGCTGTCGCCGATCTGCGCGCCCGTCACCACGGGCGGGCCGTCATCGAAACCGGTGGTGGAGGCCGCGCCTCCCACGCATTGCGCGACGTTCTCGTAGACCTTGCAGTCTTCGTACGGGCCGGGGCCGAAGCCCTTGACCGACGCGACGATCATCTTCGGGTTCAGCTCCTGGATGCGCTCCCAGGTGAAGCCCATGCGGTCCAGCGCGCCCGGCGCGAAGTTCTCCACCAGCACGTCGCACTTCTGGATCAGCGCCTCGAGCACGAGCTTGCCTTCGGGGTTCTTCGTGTCGATGGTGACCGAGCGTTTGTTGTGGTTGAGCATCGTGAAGTACAGGCTGTCGGCGTCGGGGATGTCGCGCAGTTGCTCGCGCGTGATGTCGCCTGCGCCTGCGCGCTCTACCTTGATCACGTCCGCGCCGAACCATGCGAGCAACTGCGTGCAGGTCGGGCCCGATTGCACGTGGGTGAAATCGAGAATGCGCACACCGTCGAGTGCTTTACCCATGTCTGTCCCCTCCGAGCACTTGACGCTCTGTTTTCGATCGTCCGTGTTCTATACGGTATGTGATATATCTAATCGCTGCAAGCGCTTTCACCTTCGTAAGAAGAACCGGCTTGAATCGCCCGGAGCCTTGCGAGACAAGGCAAAGACGCCGAATCGCGGGTTAAGGACCGGCTTCACAAAGGGAAAACCCCGATCAATTTATCCGCTTGAGCATCTCTGATATATCACATACCATATTTCAACCCTGAGCCGACCGCCCTATCAATTGACGCCGCCGAGCGTCGAATCCATCTAGCGAGGAGACAGGTGAATATTCACGAATATCAGGCGAAGGAACTGCTGAAAGGCTACGGCGTCGCCGTGCCGAATGGTCGCGTCGCGTTCTCGCCGCAGGAGGCCGAGGACGCGGCGCTCGCGCTGGGCGGCTCGGTGTGGGTCGTGAAATCGCAGATTCATGCGGGCGGGCGCGGCGCGGGCCGTTTCGCCGACGATCCGGACGGCCAGGGCGGCGTGCGCGTCGTCAAGTCGGTCAGCGATGTCGGTCTGAACGCGGCGCGGATGCTGTCGCACGTGCTCGTCACGAAGCAGACGGGGCCGGCGGGGCGCGAAGTGAAGCGCGTCTATATCGAGGAAGGCTGCGCGATCGAGCGCGAACTGTATCTCGGCATGCTGATCGACCGCAGCACGTCGCGTATCACGGTGATGGCGTCGACGGAAGGCGGCATGGAGATCGAGGAAGTGGCCGCGCGCACGCCCGAGAAGATCCTGAAGGTCGCGATCGATCCCGCGACGGGTCTGCAACCGTTCCACGCGCGCCAGATCGCGTTTGGCCTCGGGCTGACGGGCAAGCAGATCAAGTCGGCGACGCAGTTCATCGCCAACGCGTATCGCGCGTTCGTCGAGCTGGATGCGTCGATTGTCGAGATCAATCCGCTCGTCGTCACGCAGCAAGGCGACGTGATCGCGCTCGACGCGAAGATCAATTTCGACGACAACGCCCTCTTCCGCCATCCGTCCATCGAAGCGCTACGCGACGAAGCGGAAGAAGACGCCGCCGAACTGGAAGCCGCGAAGCATGGCCTCAACTACGTCACGCTCGACGGCAACATCGGCTGCATGGTGAACGGCGCGGGCCTCGCCATGGCGACGATGGACATCATCAAGCTCTATGGCGGCGAGCCGGCGAACTTTCTCGACGTAGGCGGCGGCGCCACCAAAGAACGCGTCGCGACCGCGTTCCGCCTGATTCTGCGCGACCCGAAAGTGGAAGGGATTCTGGTCAACATCTTCGGCGGCATCATGCGCTGCGACGTGATTGCCGAAGGCGTCGTCAGCGCCGCGCGCGAAGTGGACTTGCGCGTGCCGCTCGTGGTGCGGCTGGAAGGCACGAACGTCGAACTCGGCAAGCAGATTCTGCGCGACTCGGGGCTGCCGATTCTCTCGGCCGATCATCTCGCCGACGCGGCGAGCAAAGTCGTCGCCGCAGTGAAGGAAAACAACGCGACGGAGGCGAACTGACATGGCCGTACTGATCGATCGCAACACCAAAGTGATTTGCCAGGGCTTCACGGGATCGCAGGGCACGTTTCACTCGGAGCAGGCACTCGCCTACGGCACGCAGATGGTCGGCGGCGTCACGCCCGGCAAGGGCGGCGCGGCCCATCTCGGGCTGCCCGTGTTCGACACCGTCGCCGATGCCGTCGATGCAACGGGCGCGAACGCGTCCGTGATTTACGTGCCGCCGCCCATGGCAGCGGACGCGATTCTCGAAGCCGTCGACGCGCAAATCCCCCTCGTCGTCTGCATCACCGAGGGCATTCCCGTCATCGACATGGTGCGCGTGAAGCGCGCGCTCGCGGGTTCGGCGACGCGCCTGATCGGACCGAACTGTCCGGGCGTCATCACGCCGGGCCAGTGCAAGATCGGCATCATGCCGGGGCATATTCATCGTCCAGGCAAGATCGGCGTGGTGTCGCGTTCGGGCACGCTGACCTACGAAGCCGTCGCGCAAACCACGGCGGCGGGGCTCGGGCAGACGACCTGTATCGGCATTGGCGGCGATCCCGTCAACGGTACGAACTTCATCGACTGTCTGGAAATGTTCCTCGCCGACGACGACACGCAAGGCATCATCATGATCGGCGAAATCGGCGGCTCGGCCGAAGAGGACGCCGCGCAGTTCCTGAAGGACGCGCGTTCGAACAAGCCGGTGGTGGGGTTCATCGCCGGCACCAGCGCGCCGCCCGGACGGCGGATGGGCCACGCGGGCGCGATCATCTCGGGCGGCAAGGGCACGGCGGGCGCGAAGATCGACGCGATGCGCTCGGCGGGCATTCACGTCGCGCAGTCGCCGGCGGCGCTCGGCGAGACGATGCTCAAGGCCATGCAGTGACGATGTGAAAAAGGCCAGCGGACCGTCAGGTCCGCTGGCCTTTGGATACGTCAGGCAGAAACGCTCAATCCAGAAAATCGCAATTCGCTTCGACGAAAGCCGCCAGTCCGAGCGAGTGATCGCGCACGAGACGCTCGGCGAGTTCGGTGTCGCGCTTCTCCAGTGCCTCGATGATGCGCAGATGGTCGACGATGGAACGCGACGCGCGGTCGCTCTGCGAAATAGTCATGCGGCGAATCGCGCGCACGTGAATGAAGATGTTCTTGATCGTATCGAGAATGATCTGCGACTTCGACAGTTCGACGATGGACTGATGGAACGCAATGTTCGCATCCGAGTACTCGGCGATATGCTCGGCCGGCGTCGAATCGCGGAACTGATCGAACATGTGCCGCAGCCGCGCGATCTCTTCATCCGTGGCGTGCAGCGTGGCGAGACGCGCGGCCATGCTTTCCAGCGCGGCCCACATCTGGATCATCTCGACGATCTCACGCTTGCTCTTGCGCACAATATAGATGCCGCGCCTCGGCACCATGCGCAGAAAACCTTCCTGCTCCAGCAGCGTCATCGCCTCGCGCACGGGCGTGCGGCTCACGCCCAGCGATTCACTCAGCGCGCGCTCGTCGAGGCGAATCTCTTCGCTCGACGCGTAAATGTCCGCATCCGCGATGGCCTGACGCAATAACGCGTAGGCCTGATCGCGGAGGCTGGCGCTGTTACCGATGGGTTGCAGCGCCAGAGGCAGGTTCAGTGCGGGTGTGGACACTGCTTAGTTCGACGAGCCAACCGCGTTCATCGCGGCTTCGACGCGCGCGCGGTACGGCGTTGCTTCACGCACCGTGGCGGCTTCGAGACCCACGTAGCGGCCATGCTTCGATGCCAGCTCGGCGACATGCTGCGGAATCCACCGGGTCAGCAGCACGGTTGCGGCCGAACCCAGGCCCACGACAGCGACGGCGAAGAATGCGAGCGACACGAAATCCATTTGATGCTCCGGTCATTGAGTGATTGGATGACTCAATCATATGCTGCGTCGCGGAAAAAATCAAGTATCTTGTATGTGGTATATCAGACACAGTTGTTCAGCGGCGACAACAATCCCAACGTAGCACGCCATGCCCGGAACCGCCATGGCTGGCCGTCAGAGCGCTTACTGTACTTTTTTCCTGGGCTGAGAACTGTACTTTTAGAACGGTTCGTCAACAGCAAAACAAGGCCGATTGCCATCTCAAAAAAGCGCGTGCGGGCCTTTCCATGTGCTAACGCAGCAAACTGCACGCCCGTACCGATTCCACCCCGAAATGAATGCGCTGCCGAACTGCGTCACGCGGTCGCCTGCGGCGGCATGCCGCTTGAAATCGCTGTATCCCGCTATGCACAACGGTCGCAGCCGTTTCCATATGTACTTAATTCTCATATTGCCAAGCGGGTCCCGGGCACCTATCGTCTCGCCATTGCCGAATTTGGCCCCCGGTAGCACGTTTTTAATATGTTGCAGCCCAACATATCTTCTAAAAGTTGCGCTACCTCAAGTTTCGGCAATTGCAACCGATAACCAGACGTTCAGCCCGATCGGAGACCGACCATGAGCAGCATCACTGAGCCCGGCGGTAACGCCAGCTCGCCATCATTCTTTTCAAAACAGGCAACGATCGCCCAACCTGGCTTTTCCCGCTGGATGGTGCCGCCTGCCGCCCTCGCCGTGCACCTGTGCATTGGCCAGGCCTATGCGTTCTCCGTGTTCAACGGGCCGCTCACCAAAGTCATCGGCATCACGCAGTCAGCGCCGGACGACTGGTCGCTGACCACGCTCGGCTGGATCTTCTCGCTCGCGATCGTCTGCCTTGGCTTGTCGGCGGCGTTTGCGGGGAAATGGCTCGAAAAAGTCGGCCCGCGCCGCACCATGTTCACGGCCGCGTGCTGCTTCGGCGGCGGCTTTATCGTCTCGGCACTGGGCGTATGGACGCACCAGATCGCGCTGCTGTATCTCGGCTATGGCGTGATCGGCGGAATCGGGCTCGGGCTCGGCTACGTGTCGCCCGTGTCGACACTGATCCGCTGGTTCCCGGACCGTCGCGGGATGGCGACGGGCATGGCGATCATGGGCTTCGGCGGCGGCGCGATGATCGCCGCCCCGCTGTCCGTCGCGCTGATGAACCACTTCAAGAGCGCCACGAGCATCGGCGTGGCTGAAACGTTCATCGTGCTGGGCATCGCGTACTTCATTTCGATGTCGATCGGCGCACTCGCGATCCGCGTGCCGCCCGCCAACTGGAAGCCGGCCGGCTGGACGCCGCCCGCCACCACGACCCAGAAGATGATCACGCGCAACCACGTGCACATCGACCAGGCGCTGAAGACGCCCCAGTTCTATCTGATCTGGCTGGTGCTGTTCCTGAACGTGACGGCCGGCATCGGCATTCTCGGCCAGGCTTCCGTGATGATCCAGGAAAGCTTCAAGGACACGGTGAGCGCCGCGGCAGCCGCGGGCTTCGTCGGCCTGCTGTCGCTCTTCAACATGGGCGGCCGCTTCGTGTGGGCCTCGGCGTCGGACTACGTGGGCCGCAAGAACACGTACTTCATCTTCTTCGCGCTGGGCGCCGTGCTGTACTGGCTCGTGCCGAGCTTCGCGTCGTCGGGCAACATCGCGCTGTTCGTGCTGTGCTACTGCGTGATCCTGTCGATGTACGGCGGCGGCTTTTCGACCGTGCCCGCCTACCTCGCGGACATGTTCGGCACGGCATTCGTCGGCGGCATTCACGGACGTCTGCTGACGGCGTGGGCGGCAGCGGGCGTCGCGGGCCCCGTGCTCGTCAACTACATCCGTGCGTATCAGGTCGCGCATGGCGTCGCGAAAGCGGACGCGTACACGATGACCGTGCACATCATGACGGTGCTGCTGGTGATCGGCTTCATCTGCAACCTGCTCGTCAAGCACGTGCACGAAAAGCATCACATGACGGACGCGCAACTCGCGGCCGCCAAATAAGGTCGGACCAAGGAGAAACACAATGTCGACGCAAACGCCTCATCCGACGAACAAGGGTCTGCTGGCCGTGTTCTGGGTGTATGTGCTGATTCCGCTGACGTGGGGCGTGGTGAACACGCTGCTGCAGGCGATGAAGCTGTTCGGCTGAGCCGATTTCAGCACCGCAGTTTGAAGAAGGCCGGGGCATCGCTGCCCGGCCTTTTTTATTGCGCTAGAACTTCGGCGCGCCTGCTGTTTCCGCAGGCGGCAGCTGCATCGGAAAGGTGATCTCGAACGTCGTGCCGACGCCGCGCTGCGAATCGAAGCGCAACTCGCCGTCGAGCATGCGGCACAACTCCTTGACGATCGCGAGGCCGAGACCCGCGCCGGGCACATCGTCGTCATTGGCGCGCTCGAACTCCTTGAACACACGGTCGCGATCCGACGCGCCGATACCCACGCCCGTATCCGACACGCGCAGACACCAGGCGTCGTTGCCGCGCGCCCTCATTTCCAGCGTGACCTCGCCCGCGTTCGTGTATTTAGATGCATTCGTCAGCAGATTGATCGCGATCTGCTTGAGCTTGAGGCGGTTGGACTGCACGGAAGCCAGTTGCCCGTCGAACGAGGGATTCAGCTTGAGCCCCTTCTCGCGGATCGCCGGGCCGCATGAAGCGACCAGTTCGTCGAACAGCGCGTGCAGATCGACGGTTTCGACAGCGACCTGATTCGTGTCGCCGAGCACGACCGAATACTCGACCAGTTCGTCCACCAACACCTTCATGTCGGCGGCTTGCCGGTTCGCGAGCGCGAGCGCGGCCTCGGTTTTCGACGGCGCGCGCGCGACGAGCTGCAACGCCATCGAAAACACATTCAGAAAGTTGCGCAGATCGTGCACGACGCTGCGCGTAATTTGCATGCGCGACTCGTAGAGTTCGCCGACCAGCTTCTGCTTGAGGAGCAATTCGTGATTGGCGCGCTCCAGCCGCCCCGTATAGTCGTCGATCTTGCGATCGCGCTCCGTGACGACTTCGCGTATCGACGTCAGCGTGACGAAGCTGATCGCCTCGTCGATGAAATAACGCGCGCGCTCTTCATGACGCCGCGTAAAGGCGGGATGCCCCTCCGCGTACTGCACGACAGCGCCCATCAGCACCTGGCGGAACAGATCGAGTTCGCGCACGAGCTCGTCGATGCGGTAGCCCTGTTTCCAGCGCATCTTGCCGTGCAGCTTTGCCTTGCGCTCGATCTCGGACTCGAGCTCTTCGAGGTCCTGCTGCTCGATCGCGCGGCACATGGAATCGAGAATGTCGGGAACGTGGTCCGTCAACTGCTCGTTCGTCAGCCGATCGGGCTCCGTCAGCTCGACGTCGCTGAATACCGCTTTCATCCAGCGCTCGGTGAGCTCGATCTCGTTCTTGCGGATGTGCCCGGCGAATGCGCCGAGCGGTCGTGATTGCGTCGTTGCCATTTGTCGCTCGCGTCTCGCCTATAGCGCCATGCTGCGATATCGAACGGCTGCGATGGACGACCGGCAGCCCGCTCCCATGTCGGCTTAGCGCCAACGACGATCATCCTACTACGACTTCAGGCGATAGCCCGTTTTGAATATCCACGCGATCACCGCAAGGAAGATGCAAAGAAACAACGCAGTCATGCCGAGACTGATGCCGACGCTGACATCCGCCAGCCCGAAAAAGCTCCAGCGAAAGCCGCTGATCAGATAGACGATCGGGTTGAACAGCGTAACGATTTTCCACGCGGGCGGCAGCATCGCGACCGAATAGAAACTGCCGCCGAGAAACGTCAGCGGCGTGATGATGAGCAGCGGCACGAGTTGCAGCTTCTCGAAGTTGTCGGCCCAGATACCAACGATAAAGCCGAGCAGACTGAAGGTGACGGCCGTCAACACGAGAAACGCGATCATCCAGACGGGATGCTGCACCTGCAACGGCACGAACAGACCCGCCGTGGCCAGAATGATCAGACCGAGAATGATCGACTTGGTCGCCGCTGCGCCGACGTAGCTGATCACGATCTCCAGATACGACACAGGCGCGGACAACAGCTCGTAAATGGTGCCCGTGAAGCGCGGAAAATAGATGCCGAACGACGCATTGGAAATACTCTGCGACAACAGCGACAGCATGATGAGCCCCGGCACGATGAACGACCCGTAGCTGATGCCTTCCACTTCGCGAATGCGCGAGCCGATCGCGGAGCCGAACACGATGAAATAGAGCGATGTCGAAATGACGGGCGCGATCACGCTTTGCATCAGCGTGCGCCCGGTGCGCGCCATTTCGAAGCGGTAGATGGCGCGGATGGCATGGAGGTTCATCGCACGCTCTCCTCTTGTTGTTGCTTGTGCACAAGACTCACGAAGATGTCTTCGAGCGAGCTTTGTGTGGTATGCAGATCCTTGAAGCGGATACCCGCTTCGCTGAGGTCGTTGAGCAGCGCGACGATGCTGCTGCTCTTCTCGCGTTCGGCGTCGTAGGTATAGATCAGCTCGCCGTTGTCGTTCGCAAGCTCCAGCCCATAGTGCGAAAGCGACGCCGGAATGCTCGCGAGCGGCGTTTCGAGCTGCAGCGTCAACTGCTTCTTGCCGAGCTTGCGCATCAACTCCACCTTGTCTTCGACGAGCATGATCTGGCCGCCGTTGATCACACCGATGCGGTCCGCCATCTCTTCGGCTTCTTCGATGTAATGCGTGGTGAGGATGATCGTCACGCCGTTCGCACTCAGCGAACGTACGAGCCTCCACATGTCGCGCCGCAATTCGACGTCGACGCCCGCTGTCGGCTCGTCGAGAAACAGGATGCGCGGCTCGTGCGACAACGCCTTGGCGATCAGCACGCGCCGCTTCATGCCGCCCGACAACTGGATGATGCGGCTATTGCGCTTCTCCCACAGCGACAGGTCGCGCAGCACCTTCTCGATATGGGCCGGATTCTTCGGCTTGCCGAACAGGCCGCGGCTGAATGAAACTGTCGCCCAGACGGTTTCGAACGCATCCGTGGTCAGTTCCTGCGGCACCAGTCCGATCAGCGAGCGCGCGGCGCGGTAGTCGTTGCGGATATCGCGGCCGTCGACGGTCACGGTGCCTTCGCTCGCATTGACGATGCCGCAGATGATACTGATGAGCGTGGTCTTGCCCGCGCCGTTGGGCCCGAGCAATGCAAAGATTTCGCCTTGGCGAATGGAGAGGTCGATACGCTTGAGGGCCTGAAAACCCGATGCGTATGTCTTCGACAGATTCGAGACCGAGATGATGGGTAGCATAGACGCGAACGATAGCAGATACCGCCCCGCCACGCCGTTACTCTGCCCGATCCGACGTTCCAGCGGCTACGCGCGCGGTTTTGTCAAACATCCTTGTGTTCCTGACTTTCGATCACCATCCGCGCTTCGACCCGCACGGGCACGCGCGTCAATGCCGCGCCGAGGCAAGGCCCGTCGACGCACACGCCGTCCTCGAAGCGGAACATCGCGCTGTGGTGCGCGCACATCAGATGCTCGCTGTCATAGGTCCAGAAAGTGTCCGGCTCGTAGTTGAGCGGGATCGAGAAGTGCGGGCACACATTACGATAGGCCCACACACGATCGCCGCGGCGCAGCACGACGATGGCAGCCTCGCCCCCTGCCGCGGGCGCGACCTGCCTGCCGCCGCCATCGGGGATGTCATCGAGCGGACATAACGCCGTTGCCGTCATCATCACGCCGCTCCGTCTGAGCGCGTCAGCACGAAGTCGCGCTGCACGTCGAAGAACGGGCTCGGCAAGTCCCACTCGTTCGCATCGGCGCGGCTCGGGTTCGTCACATAGTCGACCACGAGCGAAGGCTTCACGCCGAACACCGCATCCGAATCGACATACGGGTCGTCGGAACTGAACAGGGCCGTGGTCAGCGTGTCGTAGCCAGGCGCCTGAATCAGGAAATGCACGTGCGCGGGCCGCATCGGATGACGGCCGAGCGCGAGCAGCATCTGGCCGACGGGACCGTCCGTCGGAATCGGATAGGGCGTCGGCTTGATCGAACGGAACGCGTACTCGCCGTTCGGCCCCGAGCGGAAGCGCCCGCGCAGATTGCTCTCCGGCTGGTCCGGGTCCTGTCCTTCGTACATGCCGTTATTGGCCGTCTCCCACACTTCGATCAGCGCGTCCGGCACAGGCTTGCCCGCTTCGTCGATCAGCCGCCCGCGAAACAGCGCAGGCTCGCCTTCCGTGCGGGCGATGTTCGCGCCGAACGCTTCGTCGTGCGCGCCCTCGCGATAGAACGGCCCGAGCAGGCTGTGCTCCGTGGCGGCGGATTCCGTCACGTCGTGCCGGCGATGAATCGCGTCCAGCATGATCGACAGGCCGAGCGTGTCGGACAGCAGAATGAACTCCTGCCGGATACCGTCGCATTGCTTGCCCGTCTGCGTGAGGAACTCGATGCCGCGCCGCCATTCGTCGCCTGTCAGTTGCACTTCTTCGGCAAACGCGTGCACGTGCCTGATGAGCGCCGTCATGATCTCTTTCAGGCGCGCGTCGGCGCAGCCCGAAAGCGTGGCGAGCACGATGTCGGTAGTGGGGTGAATTGCGGAGTTGCCGTTTGTCTCTCTCATGATGTCCTCACGCTCTGTAGGCGCGCGTTGTGTCGTTTGCTGCTTGATGGATGTACCGCCCGCGCTATGCGGGCCTGCGTCCTTCGTATGCATTTTCCAGCAACGCGCGCAGCGGCTCGCGCTCCACTGCACGCGGATTCCAGTACGGGCTCTTCAACGCGAGATCGAGCGCGATGTCGATATCGCCTTGCTTCATGCCGATGTCTTTCAGCGCAATCGGCGCGCCGTTGTCGCGCGCGAGATCGTACACAGCTTGCGCAGCGTCGTCGGCGTGCAGGGCGCGGGCGATACGCTGCATCGCGTGCGGCGCTGCCGCGCGGTTGTAGGCGAGCGCGTGCGGCAATACGATCGTGTGGGTCTCGGCATGCGGCAGATTGAAGGTGCCGCCAAGCGTATGACACAGCTTGTGATGCAACGACATGCCGACACTGCCCAGCACCGCGCCGCACAGCCATGCGCCATAGAGACACGCGCCGCGCGCATCGAGGTCGTCAGGCGTCTTCATCACGCGCGGCAAGCCTTCGCCCAACGCGCGTATGCCCTCTTCCGCCATCAGGCTCATGATGGGATTGGCGTCCTGCGCGTAGAGGCCTTCGGCGGCATGCGCGATCGCGTTGATGCCGCTCGTCAACGACAGCGCGGGCGGCAGCGATACGGTCAAGGACGGATCGTAGACGACGGTCTTCGGCAACACGCGCAAGTCCCGGCCCGTCTTCTTCACGCCGCTTTCCGTGAGGCCGTAGATCGGCGTCATTTCGGACCCCGCGTACGTGGTCGGAATCGCGATGATGGGCAGCGACGTTTCGAGCGCGATTGCTTTGCCAAGGCCCGTCGTCGAACCGCCGCCGATGGCGATCGCGCAATCGGCGCCGACACGCGCCGCGTATTCGCGTGCCGCGCGCGCCGTTTCGACGGGTACGTGCATCACGGCTTCGGCATAGACGCCCGCCGCGCGCGGTCCGATGCGCTCCGCGAGTTGCTCGGCCTGTGCGCGCTGCTGCGGCGTCGCCAGCACGATGGCGCGTTGCGCGCCGAGCAATTCGATCTCGCGGTCCAGATGATCGAGACTGCCGACGCCGAATACGACGCGCGAAGGCAAGCCCTGATAGACGAACGGTTCCATGTCGTTAGCGATTCAGCACAATTCAGCGCGGATAATAAGGCGGGATCTGCGCATCGACATTGATCCACACCGACTTGGCCTGAGTGTACTCGCGCATCGCTTCGAAGCCCATTTCGCGCCCATAACCGCTCGCGCCGACGCCGCCGAACGGCGAACCCGGGCTCACGCGCTTATAGCAGTTGACCCACACCATACCGCTATGAATCTCGCGTGCGATCAGATGCGCGCGTTGCAGATCGCGCGTCCACAGGCCTGCACCGAGGCCGTATTCCGTGCCGTTCGCAATGGCAAGCGCCTCTTCGTCGGTGCGGAACGTCGTCACGCTCATGAACGGCCCGAACACTTCTTCCTGCGACACGCGGTCAGTCGGCTTCGCTTCGACGATGGTCGGCTCGACATAGCAGCCATTCGCGAGCGCCGTGTTGTCCGGCGACTTGCCGCCCGACAGCACGCGTCCGCCCTGCTCGCGCGCGATATCGACATACGACAGCACGCGATCGCGATGCTGGCGAGACGTCAGCGGGCCCATTTCCGTCGACGGATCGAGCGGATCGCCGATGCGGATCGAACGCGCGAGCGCGACGAATTTTTCCAGCACCTCGTCCGCGACCGACTCATGTACGATCATCCGCGACGCGGCGATGCACGCCTGCCCCTGGTTATGAAAGATGCCGAACGCGGAGCCTTGCACGACGGCATCGATATTCGCGTCGCCGAACACGATATTCGCGCCCTTGCCGCCCAGTTCGAGCTGCACCTTCTTCAGGTTGCCGCTCGACGCCTGCACGATCTTGCGCCCCACGGCCGTCGAGCCGGTGAATGCGACCTTGCCGATCTCCGGATGTTCGGCGATGTACTGGCCCGCGACATGCCCGAGCCCCGGCAGAATATTGACCACGCCTGCCGGAAAGCCGACTTCGGCCATCAGTTCGGCAATGGCCAGACTGGAGAGCGGCGTGAGTTCGGCGGGTTTCATGATCACGCAGTTGCCCGCTGCGAGCGCGGGCGCCATCTTCCAGCTGGTGAACATCAGCGGGAAATTCCACGGCACGACCTGCCCGACGATGCCGACGGGCTCGCGCGTCAGGTAGTTCAGAAAGCCCTGCTCGACGGGAATCACCGAGCCTTCGAACTTGTCGGCCATCCCGCCGAAATAGCGGAACGTCGCTGCCGTGCGCGGCACGTCGAGATGGCGCGTGTCGCGGATCGGATGGCCCGTGTCGATCGATTCGAGGCGTGCGAGCCGGTCCGCATTCGCTTCGATCGCATCGGCGAGCTTGAGCAGCAGACGCCCGCGCTCGGCGCCCGCCATCTTGCTCCACTTCGGGAACGCCGCTTTCGCCGCGGCGACGGCGCGATCGACGTCGGCGTGATTCGCCATCGCGACCTCGGCGATCACCGAGTTGTCGTGAGGGTTGAGCGTGGCGAGTGTTTCGCCCGAAAGCGATGGCACGAAGCGGCCGTCGATGAAGAGTTGCGTTTGCATGTCAGTCCTGCTCGATGAGGCGTTTGGGCGTGAGCGTCCCCGCGGCGCCGGCTAGCCGGCGCCGTGTATCGGAGATCGCCAGAGGAAGTGCTTAGAGCTGAATCGGATACGGCGGCAGTTCACCGCTCTCGTACCGCTTCGGTAGATCGGGCGTCGCGTTTTCCCACACCAGCAGCATCGAACGCTTCTGCGAATAGCCCTTGTGGCGGATATCGGCGGGCATCGCGGCGATGTCGCCGGCGTTCATCGTGATGCGCGCACGCGGCTCGCCCGTGTCCTTGTCGGCGACATCCCAGATGATCTGATCCGACAGTTGCAGGAACCACTCGACGCGATCATTGCCATGAAACACGGGCAGCACGAATTCTTCCGTGGTCGGGCAAAACAGGCTCTGCTTGCACACCGACGTGACCGACGGGTTCCACGTCACATCCGAGCGCGACAGATACTTGAACAGGCTGAACGCATGCAGTTCCTTTTCGAAGCCGGGCGCGGCGTGAATCTCCGGCTCGTCTTGCGCGACATCGGTGAATTGCCGGTTGACGGGGAAATCGTCGCGCAGCGGCGAATCGCCTTCCAGTCCCGGCATGCGCTTCGTCGCGATGCGCGTGCGTTCGATCGCCGCGATGTTGTCGCCATGCTTCGCGCCGAATGCGGAACCCGTCTCTTCCGGCGCGGCGAACGGATCGAAGCCTTCGTTGACCCAGTCACGCAGAATCGCCTTGAAGGTCGCCATGATGACGGGCGTATCGAACTGCTGCGTATGATCGACAGCCGCGTCGCGGAAGCTCGCGTTATACGCGCCCGCATACATGTCGACCTTGCCGTAGTGATTGCGCGTGCCGATCACATCGTCGAAATTGACCCAGCCGTAGAAGAAGCCCCACGCGACGTCGCGCATCATCGCGCGCAGGAAGTCGTCGGCGTGCATCTGATGCGAGCGCCGTTCGCCTTTCGCGGGCCACTTGACGGTGACGAAGTAGGCGTCGCGTGAAAACTCGAAATCGCCGAGGCGGAAGGTGCGATAACCCGTAGCGGCATCCGGCTCGCCGGCGCAGACGTTTTGAACCGTGTTGACTGTGCTCATGACCCACTCCAGAAAAGGTTGTGCGTTACTGAATGCAGATGTCTTTCCACTTCTCGACCGAATAGCGGCCCAGAATGGTCTGCACGAGCAGCACACCTTGTCCTGCCGTCTCGAAGCGATACGCGGCGCCCGCGGGCAACAGCGCCTGGTGGCCGCGGCGCAGCCGCACGAAGCCCATGCTCTTGCCGGAAGGCGTGCCGTCGAGCCGCACACTGCCCTCGGTTTGCGCATCGACGAGCGGGCCGTCCGAAGGCTTGATGAAATGCACGTCGATCTCGCCGTCCATCACGACGCAGAACTCGTCGTGCGATGCCGTGAACCACGGCGACACACCTTCCGCGCGCAGCGTTTCGATCACGTACTTGAGGTTCTTGCCGACCACGATCTTCTCGTACGGCGCGGCATGGCTCGCGACTTCGAACACATTCGACATCGCGTAGTGCTCGGGCTTGCCCTTGATGATTTCGATGGAGCCTTTACGGTAGTTGTCGAGACTCCCCAACCAGGTCTGCTGCATGTCTGCCTCCTTGAATCTGCGTTGATTCTGTCGTCTTGCGTGATTCCATGGACGCAAGAGTAAGTGCCGGGAGGCGCAACAGCAATGATCCGAGGTTCGGCAAATCAGAACGCTGGGTGCGGGCCGAAGACCCCAGGGAAATTACCTGGCGGCGTCGTTCAGGCCTGCGCGAAGGGCCGTGCGGGCAGCATGGGCAGTGCCGCGCTCACTGGTCGGCGAGTTCCTCGCCGACGCTCTTCGTATCTTCGTCGTCGGGTGCGATGCCGAGCGCCTTGTCCCATTGCGGCTCGCGCAGATAACGTCCGCGCAGGAAGTCGACGAACGCCTTCACCTTCGCCGTCGAGCGATGCGACGCGGGGTACACGGCCGACAGCCACAGCGGCGGCGCCGCGTAATCGGGCAGCACGCGCTCCAGCCGGCGTTCGAGCAGGTCGGCGGCGGCGACCATCGTCGGCAGATAGACGACCCCTGCGCCCGCTCGCGCGAATTCGAGCAGCAAGTGCACGCTATTGGTTTTCAGCACCGGATTCAACGCGATTTCGAAGCATTCGTTGCCCTTCATCAGCGGCCACTTGTCGCCCCACGGGTAGTACGAGTAACGCGCGAAATCGTGCCGCAGCAGATCGAGCGGCGTTTCGATGACGGGTTCTTCCTTCAGATAGCCGGGCGCCGCGCACAGCACGCCGCGCACGGGAAAGAGCCGCCGTTCGACGAGCAGATTCGACGCGGGCGGATAGATCTGCAACGCGAGATCGAAGCCTTCCTGCACGGGGTCGATCACGCGGTCGTTGACGGTCACGACGAACTCGATGCGCGGGTGCGCCTCGCGAAACTCGATCAGCGCGCGCGAGAAATGACCGAGCGCGAAACCCGGCAATACATGCACGTTGAGCGTGCCCGCCAGCGACTCGTGCTGGGCGACCGAGCGGCCGGACAGATCGTGGACCTTGTTGACGAGTTCGGCGCATTCCCGGTAATAGGTCTCGCCGATCTCCGACAGACGCACCGCGCGCGTCGAACGATGAAAGAGCGGCACGCCGAAGTGCTCTTCGAGCTGCTTCACGCGCGACGTGACGACGGATTTCGCCACGCCCAGCTGGCGCGCGGCACTCGCGAAGCTCTGGGCCTCGGCGGCCCGCACGAACGCCTCCATCGACATGAACAGATCCATGCTGTCTCCTGTGCAACGACTGCTGAATGACGGACCGTTCTCTGCTGCGCCGCATGAAGAAGGCCGTTTCCGCTAATACGATGAGTGTACGTTTTTTCGCACGCGGCATCGCGATGCGCCGCGAATCAGGATGCCGCGTAAAAACGGCAACGTCACCGTGCAGTTTGTACAGAACACCGTGCGGCGCAACAACACGCGTTCCGACGACGGGCCTTGCTGCACCGCGAACGCGGGCGAATCCCAAAACCTGGAACAGGCGTTGCTTTATCTGGCGACAGCCATTGGCCGGCCGCGCGGCCCCGGCGGCTGCCATCATGCGGACATGGAGGCTTCATGCGTCTGTCGATTCTCATCAATACATCCGACCCGACCGTCAATCACGACTACGCGGTGTTGTGGCTCGACACGATCAATCACGCGTGGACCTCGCAGGACCGACGCGGTGTCGAGCTGCCGTCGTCGGGCGAGGTACGCGAGGACGGACACGTCATGTCGCTGTGCGCGCGCGGCAGTGAAGCACCGCTCGTCACGCTGTATGGCGTGCGCGTCGACCGGCACGGCAACATGACGTCGGCGCAAGGCCAGGCGACGTGGATCTCGCACTCGCGGCCCGACGCCGTCGCGGGGTTCTGGCGCTTGCAGGCCGTCGAGCGCGAGGGCTCGCCTTCGATGCGCCGTTAGGCCCTGGCCCTTAGCCCCTTAGCCCTTAGCCGCCGTCGCCTCTCGTTCGATAAAAACGCCGTTGCTGCAGGCTGCAGCAACGGCATTTCCACGCCTGAGCGGTGGACGCTTTCTTCAGGCTGGCACGCTCTCCGCCATCTGCCGGCGCCCCCACACGCGATGCTGACCCACCGCTTCGATGAACGGCTTCAACACCGCCTCGACCTTGCCGTCGTCACCGATGAACACGCCCTCGCCTTTCTCGGGCAGATGCGACGCGCTCAGCACGTCCTTGCCCGCGCCCGTTGCCGCGATCGCCTTCAGATGCCGAAACGCCTCGAGCACGAAGTGGCGCGCGTCGCCCGACTGTGCGAGCGCTTTCGCGCCCTGCGCGCCGCCCACGACCACCACGCCGTCGAACATGATCGACGGCATGCCGGAGATCGTCGCATCGGGGTTCATGCCGTCGATGGGCGCGAGTGTCGGCGCGACCAGCAACGGCGTCGCGCCCTGCGACTTCAGCGCCGCCTGCACGCTCTTGATGGCGGCGCCATCGCTGCCCGGCGCCGCGAGCACCGCGATCTTGCGTGTCTTGACGCCGGGCACGCCGCGGTTCAGCAGGCTCAACGCCGGCGAAGGCTTTTGCTTGCCGGCTGCCCGCGCGCCTTTGCCGGGCTTCGGCAGGCCGAGGCCTTCGGCCACTGTCGCCGCGAGGCCCGCGTCGAAGTTCGCGAGAATCTCATTGACCACGCGCGCGCGGATCTCCGGCCTGGTCACCTTGCCCAGCTCGAACTGATATGCGAGCGCGATATGCTCTTTCTCGACGTCGCTCATGCTTTGATAGAACAGTGCAGCCTGCGAGAAATGATCGGCGAACGACTCGCTGCGCACGCGGATCTTCGTGCCTTCCATCGGCTCCGCGTAGCTCTCGAAGCCGCCATCCTTCGCAGCGGGATCGGTCTCCTTCGGCCACGCGTCGCTCACTGAATTCGGCTCGTACGAAGCCTGGCCGACGTTGATCGTCTGCCTGTGCATGCCGTCGCGCTGATTGTTGACGTTCGGGCTGACGGGCCGATTGATGGGAATCTCATGGAAATTCGGGCCGCCAAGCCGGCTGATCTGCGTGTCCGTGTACGAGAACAACCGCCCTTGCAGCAGCGGGTCGTTGCTGAAATCGATGCCCGGCACGACGTGACCCGGATGGAACGCGACCTGCTCGGTTTCGGCGAAGAAGTTGTCGGGATTGCGGTTCAACGTCATCTTGCCGATGATCTTCACGGGCACGATTTCTTCTGGCACGAGCTTGGTCGGGTCGAGCAGATCGAAGCCGAACGAATCCTGATCTTTCTCTTCGATGATCTGCACGCCCAGTTCGAATTCCGGATAGTCGCCGCGTTCGATCGCTTCCCACAGATCGCGCCGGTGAAAATCCGGGTCCTTGCCCGCGAGCTTTTGCGCTTCGTCCCACAGCAGCGAATACGAGCCGAGCACGGGCCGCCAGTGGAACTTCACGAACCGCATCTTGCCCTGCGCGTTGATGAAGCGGAACGTATGCACGCCGAAGCCTTCCATGGTGCGCAGGCTGCGCGGGATCGCCCGGTCCGACATGGTCCACAACACCATGTGCGTGGCCTCGGGAACGAGCGACACGAAGTCCCAGAACGTGTCGTGCGCCGAAGCGCCCGTCGGCATTTCGTTCGGCGCTTCGGGCTTCACGGCATGCACGAAGTCCGGAAACTTGATCGCATCCTGAATGAAGAACACCGGCATGTTGTTGCCCACCAGGTCGTAATTGCCTTCCGACGTGTAGAACTTCGTCGCGAAACCGCGCACGTCGCGCACGGTATCGGCGGAACCGCGCGGGCCCTGCACGGTGGAAAAGCGCACGTACACGGGCGTTTGCACCGATGGGTCCTGTAGAAAGGCAGCCTTGGTGTATTCGGCCATCGGTTCGTATACCTGAAACACGCCGTGTGCGGCCGAGCCGCGCGCATGCACAATGCGCTCGGGAATACGCTCATGGTCGAAGTGCGTGATCTTTTCACGCATGATGAAATCTTCCAGCAACGACGGACCGCGCGGACCCGCGCGCAACGTGTTCTGGTTATCCGCGATCTTCACGCCCTGGTTCGTGCGCAGCGCTTCGTTTTGCGGACGCACGCGAGAGCGTTCGAGATCCTTCGACTTGAGATCTTCCGCCGGCGCGGAAGGTTGCTGGTTACGCTGCCTGTTTGCCATCTATGGAACTCCTTTGCGTGAAAGCCGCGCGACGCGTGGGGCGTCTGCGCCTGTGTCGTCGATGGTTCTACGCAAGCACCGTTCCAGACGGAAGTGACTCACGACGAGTCGGCCGCGCAGCTAGCGGGGCACGGGGTTTGCGCTAATGCATGCACGGGCGGGCCAACAGCACCGACTCGTGACGATCAAACCATCTGGGAGGTTCGACCATGAAACGCGCGATGAAGAAGGTACTTGCTACTGCCCTGGTCATGGCTTTGTCTGGCGGTGTCTATGCGCAAGGAGCAGGCGGCGGCGCTGCTGGCGGCGGTAACGGCGCGGGCGGCGGTTCGTCCGGCAACGGTGTGGGCGCGGGCGGCGGCAACGCGGGCGGCGCAGGCGGCGTGGCAACGCCCGGCGCGGGCGTGAACCGCATGCAGCGCGGCAGCACCAACGACAGCGGCTACGGCACGCCGGGCACGACTGCGACAGGCGGCGGCACGGGCACAGGCACGGGTTCGACGCCGAACAGCGCAGGCATGAACCGTTCGCACAACGGCACCATGCAGCAACGAGGCACCATGCAGCAGAACGGCACGACGCAGCCGGGCACGAACGGCACGAACCAGGGCGGACAGTAATGCCCTTCGGGTCATAGGAAACGGCGGCTGTCACGCGCCCCGGCGTCGTCCCGACGCCGGGGCGCTTCGCGTTTGCCGTTTGCCGCGCCCGCTTGCGTCGACGCGCGCGATGAACTTCCGCCGCGTCGCGCGAGTCCATTGATGCACGGGCGCACGCCTGCCGACACCGCCTGTTCCTTTGCGGAGACAAGCCTTGAGCCAACAGACAGACCTGATCGTCGCGCGTCCCGAAGGCCTGTACTGCCCGCCAGGCGACTTCCATATCGATCCGTGGCGGCCTGTCGAGCGCGCGGTCATCACGCATGCCCATGCCGATCACGCACGCTTTGGGCATCGCCGCTATCTCGCCGCTGAACCCGGCGCCCTCGTGCTGCAATCGCGGCTGCCGGGCATCGCGTTGCAGACGCTCTCATATGGCGAGCGCATCACGATCAATGGCGTCGCCGTGTCGCTGCATCCGGCGGGGCATGTGCTGGGCTCGGCGCAGGTGCGCGTCGAATATCGCGGCGAAGTGTGGGTCGCATCCGGCGACTACAAGCTCGACGCCGATCCCACTTGCGCGCCGTTCGAGCCCGTGCGCTGCGATACGTTCATCACCGAGTCCACCTTCGGTCTGCCCATCTATCGCTGGGACGCGCCGCAAACGGTGTTCGACGGCATCGACAGCTGGTGGCGCCACAACGCGGCCACGGGTCGCGCCTCCGTGCTGTTCTGCTATTCGTTCGGCAAGGCGCAACACATTCTCGCGGGGATCGATGCGGGCATCGGGCCGATCTTCTGTCACGGCGCGGTCGATCCGTTGAATCGCGCATATCGCGCCGCGGGCGTCGCGCTGCCGCCCGTGCGCCTCGTCAGCGAAATTCCCGCGAAGCAGAAAGAGGCGTTCCGGCAGGCGCTCGTGATCGCGCCGCCGTCCGCGCAAGGCAGCGCGTGGCTGCGGCGCTTCGGCGAATACAGCGACGCGTTCGCGTCAGGCTGGATGCGCCTGCGCGGTACGCGCCGTCGGCGCGGCGTCGATCGCGGCTTCGTGCTGTCCGATCATGCCGACTGGCCCGGCCTGCAAACGGCCATCGCCGCGACGGGCGCGCAGCGCGTGATCGTCACGCATGGACAGGTCGAGCCGATGGTGCGCTGGCTGCGCGAGCAAGGCCTCGAAGCAGGCGCCTTCGCAACCGAGTATGGCGACGACGCAATCGAAGCTGACGCAGCAGCGGCCAGCGAAGGCGAACCTGCCATGAGCGCTGGCGTATCGACGCCCGACGTATCGACGCCCGAAACATCATGAAGCGCTTCGCCACGCTCTACACAGCGCTCGATGCCACGACATCGACGCGCGACAAGCTCGACGCGCTGACCACCTACTTCCACGCCGCGCCGCCCGAAGACGCCGCGTGGGCGTCGTATTTTCTCGCGGGCGGCAAGCCGCGCCAGTCGGTGCCGACGCGCCTGCTGACCGACATCGCGCGCACGCGCGCCGGCCTGCCCGAGTGGCTGTTCGAAGAGTCGTATCAGGCCGTCGGCGATCTCGCGGAAACGATCGCGCATGTCTTGCCGCCCGCCGCGCGCACCTCGGAGCTTGGCCTCACCCAGTGGATCGAGGAGCGCATCCTGACGCTGCGGGGCGCGTCGCCGGAAGCGCTGCGCGAGCGGCTCGTCGCGTACTGGGACGAACTCGACTGGAGTGGCCGCTTTCTGTTGACGAAGCTGATCGGCGGCGGGTTTCGTGTCGGCGTGGCGCGGCAACTCGTGGTGCGCGCGCTCGCCGATGTCGCAGGCGTCGATCACAAGCTGATCGCGCAGCGCATGGTCGGCTGGACCGATTCGCGCCAGCCGCCCGACGCCGCGCGCTATCTGCGCCTGATCGCGCCCGCGCCTTCCGGCGACGCAAGCGAGGATGCGCAAGCCGCGCATAACCGCCATGAAAGCGAACTCGGCCTGCCTTACCCGTTTTTTCTCGCACATCCCTTGCAGGCCGATCCCGCGACGCTCGGCGAGCCGTCATCGTGGTTCGCTGAATGGAAGTGGGACGGCATCCGCGCACAAGTGGTGAAACGCGATGGCCGCGTATGGGTCTGGTCGCGCGGCGAGGACCTGATCACGGACCGCTTTCCGGAAGTCGTCGCGCTGGGCGAGACGCTGCCCGACGGCACCGTGCTCGACGGTGAAATCCTCGCGTGGGACCCCGGCGCGCTCGCGCCGCTGCCGTTCGCGCGACTGCAACCGCGCATCACACGCAAGTCGCTGACCAGGCGCGTGCTCGCCGAATCGCCCGCCACCTTTCTCGCCTACGACCTGCTCGAAGCGAACGGCGACGATCTGCGCATGCAGCCGCTGCACGAACGGCGTGCCCGGCTCGATGCGCTGGGCGCGGCGCTCGCAGGCACGCTCGCGAAAGACCTGCTGCGCGTGTCGCCGCTCGTCGATGCGGCCGACTGGAACACGCTTGCCACGATGCGCGACGAGAGCCGCGCGCGCGGCGTCGAAGGGCTGATGCTGAAGGAGCGCGCGTCGATGTATGGCGTAGGGCGAACCAAGGCGTCGGGCACCTGGTGGAAGTGGAAGATCGACCCCTACGCCGTCGATGCCGTGCTGATCTACGCGCAACGCGGCCACGGCCGCCGCGCGAGCCTGTACACGGACTTCACGTTCGCCGTCTGGGACGAGGCCGACGGCGTGCGCACGCTCGTGCCCTTCGCGAAGGCGTACTCGGGCCTCACCGACGAGGAGATGCGCGAGGTCGATGCCATCGTGCGCAAGACCACCGTCGAGAAGTTCGGCCCCGTGCGCAGCGTCACGCCGACGCTCGTGTTCGAGCTCGGCTTCGAAGGCATTCAGGCGAGTCCGCGCCACAAATCGGGCGTGGCCGTGCGCTTTCCGCGCATGCTGCGCTGGCGCACCGACAAGCCGATCGACGACGCCGACACGCTGGCCACGCTAAAGGGTTTCATCGACGAACGCGAACGCACGCGCTGATGTCCGCATTTTTGTGCATTCTAGCCAACAGTGTCAAAATACGGCTTTGAGCATTTCGAGGACCGAGGCAAACCATGGCAGGAGTTCGTCAGTTCAATGAAGACGACGCCTTCGCACACGCGCTGGATGTCTTCTGGCGCAAAGGCTTTCGCGCCACGTCGATGCTGGACCTCGCCGAGGCGACGGGCGTGCAGCGCGGCTCGCTGTATAACGCATACGGCGACAAGGAAGAGATCTTCATACGCGTGTTCGAACGCTATGCGCAGCGTTTCGTCGCGGACGCGCGCAAGGCGCTCGACAAGCCCGATCTGCATGACGCGCTGACGTCGTTCTTCACGTTCGCGATCCGCTCGATCTCGCAGGGCACGCCCACGCGCGGCTGCCTGTCGACGAAAACCGCTGTCGAGCTCGAACCTGACTCGCCGCGTCCGCGCGAGGCGTTGCAGACCATGCTCGACGCGCTCGAAGCGGCCCTCCTGAGCGTGCTCGACACGAAAGAAGCGCGCGCGCAATTGACGCTGCCGCCGCAGCAGGCGGCCAACCTGATCGTGACGACGACGCGCGGCATCGCGGTGATGGAGCGCGTCTACGGCGATCCGAAGAAACTCCGGCAGACGGCGTTCGCACTCGTCGATGCGCTGGTGCGCAAGCACTAACCCACGCGCGTCAACCGGAACGCGTACGTCACATAAGGCACGGTCACCGTATCGTGCGCGGCGAGCGCCGGCTCCGACGCGATCAGCGCGCGCACTTCGCGTTCGACCTGCGCCCACGCTTCGGGCGGCAACGCGAGAATGAAGCTGGTCGAGTGCACGCGCGTCACGATCACATCTTCGACGGACCCTGTATGTCCGTGCGGCATGTGCCGTTCTTCCAGATTGCCGAAACCCTCGGACGGGAATACCTTGCGCCACTCGCCCGTGTGATAGCGCGGCGCATCGCCTTCGCGCGCGTTGACGATCGCGTCGAGCCGCTCGACCCACGGCACGCGCGCATCGCGCACGTTCCACACGAGCCCGAGATGACCGCCCGGTTTCAGCACGCGGCGAATCTCGGCAAGCGCGGCGGGCGTCGCGAACCAGTGAAACGACTGCGCGCACAGCACGGCATCGATGGATGCGTCGGCGAATGGCAAGCATTGCGCGGTGCCCTCGCGCACGTCGACTTGCGGCAGCGCAGCGGCGATTTTTTCGCGCATCTGCGCGACGGGTTCGACGGCAATCACGCTCGCGCCCGTTTCGACGAGACGCGGCGTGAACTTGCCCGTGCCCGCGCCGAGATCGACGGCCGTCTTGCCCGGGCCTAGCGCCAGCTCGCCTTTCAGCCAGCCTGCCAGTTCGGGCGGATAGTCGGGACGGCCTTTGACGTAAGTATCCGCGCCCTTCGTATAGCCTTCCGAGGCAGCGTGATGAACATGTGGCACATGGGGCGTTGGGTCGGTCATATCGGTATTCGCCGTATCGAAGAGCCTCATTGTGAACGATTCATTTACGCGCGAGCAAATGATCGTGTCCATGACGCACTGCCGCATCGAATGGAGGTCAATGGAGGTCGCTTCGTGCCATAGCCATGACGCTTCGCAACGCAGGCGGGCATCGCTCTTGCGAGACTGTCGCGCGCGCGTGCACAGCGCGATAATGGTTTTCACACGTCAGCGCGCAGCGCATGGAGGTCGGCATGCAAGGCAGCCAGCTCACCGTGTTCGCGGCCACGACCGGCCGGCGCAAGCACCATCAGACGACAATCGGCTGGATACTCGACGAAGCGCGGCAAGCGGGCATCCAGGGCGCGACGGTGTTCGAAGTCAGCGAATGCGTGGACGTGCACGGCAAATATCACGCGGCGCGCTTTGTCGAGCTTGCCGAACAGCCTGTCGCCATCACGCTCGCGGGAGAAAGCGCGCGGGTCGATGCGCTGCTCGAGCGCCTGCGGCGAGGCGACGTGCCGCTTTTCTATACGCGCTGCGCAGTCGATTACGAGGTGCTCGGCAGCGCTGTCCCGTGAATGCGCGTAATCTGATTCACGTCTGACGCACACAGCGATGCACACGCTTACCGCCCTGGCCGCTAGCGGTGCAACGCGAATCCGGGCGACAGGAGAAACGCGATGAAAACAGAGCCAAGACTCTTGCATGATGTCGGACTGTTCGATGCGGTGTTCGCTTACGTTCAGGACAAGGACCCGACGGTGCACGCGGGGGCGATGTTCGGCTGCCCGGCTGCGTTCGTCGGCTCGAATCTCGCGTTTTGCGTGTACGGCAGCGGCATTGGCATCAAGCTGCCTGCTGAACGCGCCGCGATGCTGGTCGACACGGGCCGTGCGTTCGCCTTCCAGCCGTATGGCCGCTCGGCGATGCGCGAATGGGTCGAGATACGGATACCGCGCGAGCGCGTGGGTGAAATTGCCTCCGTGCTGATCGAAGCGGTCGAATATGCACGGCATCACGTGAGCCATGCGGGCGCCAGGGCGCCGTCGGCTTCGGCGTCGCGGGCGTAGCGATGAACGGCTGTCAATTGACTTTCTGCACTGAGCGCAACCGGCGGCACGGTCATCAGACCGTGTGCGAATGGCTGCTGCACGAGGCGCGTGGGCTTGGGATTCGCGGCGCGACGGTGATCAGTTGCGCGCAGGGCGTCGGGCATGCGGGTGCTCTTCATGCTGCGCATGCACTGTCGCTCGGCGACCAGCCGCAGCAGGTGATCCTCGCGGCCACCGACGCTGACGCGGATCGACTGCTGGAGATCGTGCGGGCGGCGAATGTGCATGTGTTCTTTACACGTACGCGGGTGGAGTTCGGTTGGATTGGGGGTGATGAGGCGGATGCCGGGGCAGATGGGCGTCATCGTCGGCTGTTCAGCCGTCACGGAAGGTGATCTGGGGTTGGGTGTTTTTTTGCCCGCATGCGCCGGGGGGATTTCGCGGTGCGAGCGTTGCTCTTGGGCGGGGTCGTGGCTGGCTTTGTCTGCGACTGCTGGGCGCGGGCTTTTGCTTTGCGCTCGCCGTCCGCGGTTTTGGGTTTTGGGTTTTGGGTTTTGGGTTTTGGGTTTTGGGTTTTGGGTTTTGGGTTTTTCGCTGGCATCCGCGTGACGTTACCGTGCTTCAAGCGTCGCCCCTGTGCGGGGCGGCACCTACTTTTCTTTGCCGCCGCAAAGAAAAGTAGGCAAAAGAAAGCGGCTCACACCGCCAGCCCTTGTTCTTATCCACGGGCCCCCAACGTCCCCACACTTCACACGGCAGCATATCTATTTGCGTGCGTTGCCAACGCCCTCTCTGTACGCCTCACCCGCTTCACGCTTCCGCGTCGTGACACGCCGTGCCACACAGTCCGCCGCCGCCCAGGTGGCAAACTGTGTGTCGGCTTTCGCGCCGTACACGCATCACTCCGGACTGTGTAGCAAGATTGGTGTTTCTGGTAAGAGCACTAAGCTGTGCGGTGCTACAACCTACACACAGTTTGCCACCTGGGCGGCATATGCGATTCGCTGCCGCTGGTCGTTGTACGGGTGCATGAGGTGGGTGGTGCGTTTCTTCGACGCGCTGGCAACGGGCAAGTAACGACACCTTGCCGTGTGAAGCGTGGGAAGGTTGGGGGCCCGTGGACAAAGGTCAAGAATTGGCGGTGTGAGCCGCTTTCTTTTGCCTACTTTTCTTTGCGGCGGCAAAGAAAAGTAGGTGCCGCCCCGCACAGGGGCAACGCTTGAAGCACGCTAACGTCACGCGGATGCCAGCGCAAAAACAAGCGCACAGTGGCGACGCCTGCCAGCCAAAAGCAAAAAGCAAAAAGCAAAACGCGAAAGCAAAAGCAAAAGCAAAAGCAAAAGCAAAAGCAAAAGCAACAGATCAAAATCCAGTTGCCCCCACAACGTCATGGATTTTGACAGACCGGCTATGCAATAATCAACGTTCACTTACATCGCTCGCCGCCCGTGCTGCTTGCCATCAAGGCTTTTATCGCTCCCGTCATCGTCGCCTGCGCGATGTTCATGGAGAGCGTCGATGCGAATGTCATCGTCACTGCGCTGCCTGAAATGGCGCGCGCCTTCGGCCGGGATCCCGTCACGCTGAAAATCGCCGTCACCAGCTACGTGCTCGGGCTCGGCGTGTTCATTCCCGTCTGCGGATGGCTCGCCGACCGTTTCGGCGCTCGCTCGGTGTTCCGCACGGCAATCGGCATCTTCGTGGTCGGCTCGCTGGCGTGCGCGGCGTCCACATCGCTCGCGACATTTACCGTCGCGCGCTTCATACAGGGCGTGGGCGGCGCAATGATGGTGCCGGTCGGACGGATCATCATCTTCCGCGTGGTAGAGCGCTCCGAGTACATACGCGCGATGAACTACCTGAGCGTGCCCGCGATGCTCGGACCCGCGGCGGGGCCGCTGCTCGGCGGCTTCATCACGACGTACCTGCATTGGCGGCTGATCTTCTTCATCAACATTCCCGTCGGGATTCTGGGCATCTGGCTCACCAACAAGTACATCAAGAACACACGCGAGCCGCATCCGGGTCCACTCGACTGGGTGGGTTTCGTTTTATCGGCGGGCGGCGCGTCGCTGTTTCTGCTTGGCCTTTCGCTCACGGACGGCGAACTGGTCACGGGCACGACGGCCGTCGTGATGACGGTGATCGGTACTGTGATGCTCGGTATCTATGTGCTGTATGCGCGGCGTGTCGAGCGTCCGTTGCTCGATTTGCGGTTTTTCCGCGTGCCGACGTTTCAGGCTAGCGTGCTGGGTGGATCGCTGTTTCGCATCGGGCTGGGTGCCGTGCCGTTTTTGCTGCCGCTTGTGCTGCAGGAAGGGCTTGGCATGAGCGCGTTCGAATCGGGGTTGATTACCTGTGCCTCGGCGTTTGGCGGCATGTTCATGCGCACGCTTGCCGCCACTGTCTTGCGACGCTGGGGGTTTCGCACGGTGCTGATGTACAACGCGGCGTATTCAGGTATCGCCATTGCGGCATGCGGTGCGTTTTTCCCCGGGACGCCGACATGGTTGATATGGGTCATCGTGCTGCTTGGCGGGTTCTTTCCTGCTTTGCAGTTTACGAGTTTGAACTCGATGACTTATGCGGAGATTGAAAGCCGGGATGTGGGTCGGGCGACTAGTCTCGGTAGTGTCGTGCAGCAGATTTCTCTTGGGCTCGGGGTTACCGTCGCGGGGATTGTCTTATCGATTACTCGCGGTGTGCATGGGCATGCTGCGCTTCAGTGGTCCGATTTCTGGCCCGCGTTTGTTGTGGTCGGGCTTTGTTCCTTTGCTTCGATTCTTGTTACCAGGAAGTTGTCGGCGAATGCCGGGGATGAGATTGTTAGGGGAAAGAGAGAGGTCACCACAAAGTAGTGGGTTTTTGGTGTCTGCGACGCTGGTCGGGGTTTGCGTTGGCATTCGCGATTTGCTTTTGCCTTTGCTTTTGCTTTTGCCTTTGCTGGCGTCCGCGGTTCGGGTTTTTTAGCCTCTGCGCTGGCATCCGCGAATTGTTAGCGCGCTTCACGCGTCGCCCCTGTGCGGGGCGGCACCTACTTTTCTTTGCCGCCGCAAAGAAAAGTAGGCAAAAGAAAGCGGCTCACACCGCCAGCACTTGTTCGTATCCACGGGCCCCCAACGTCCCCACCCCTCACACGGCAGCGCACCTGTTCACCTCCGTTGCCAACGCCCTCTCCGTACGCCTCACCCGCTTCATATACCCGCGTCGCAGCACGCCACGCCAGACAGTCCGCCGCCGCCTAGGTGGCAAACTGTGTGTCGGCTTTCGCGCCGTACACGCATCACTCCGGACTGTGTAGCAAGATCGGTGTTTCTGGTAAAAGCACTAAGCTCTGCGGTGCGACAACCTACACACAGTTTGCCACCTGGGCGGCACGTACCATTCGCTGCCGCTTGTGCGAGTACGGGTGTCCGAAGCAGGTGAGGCGCCTGTTCAGGGCGCTGGCAACCAACATCAGTCACGTGATTGCCGTGTGAAGTGTAAGAACCTTTGGGGGCCCTCAGGCAAGAACTAGAATTGGCGGTGTGAGCCGCTTTCTTTTGCCTACTTTTCTTTGCGGCGGCAAAGAAAAGTAGGTGCCGCCCCGCACAGGGGCGACGCGTGAAGCAAGATAACAATGCGCGGATGCCAGCGCAGAGGCTAAAAAACCCGAACCGCGGACGCCAGCAAAGGCAAAGGCAAAGGCAAAGGCAAAAGCAAAAGCAAAAGCAAATCGCGAATGCCAACGCAAACCCAGGCAAACCACCCAAACGCGTCGCAGACACAGAAAAAAGGAGCCACCGCAATGCCAGAAACAACGATCAGCCGCTACCCCGTCCCGACCCCGGGCGAATGGCCCGACGACATCCGCGCCCGGATACTGGAAGTCCAAGCCAAAGCAGGCTTCGTCCCGAACGTCTTCCTCACACTCGCGCACCGCCCGGACGAATTCCGGGCCTTCTTCGCCTACCACGACGCCCTCATGCTAAAAGAAGGCGGCCTCACCAAAGGCGAGCGCGAAATGATCGTAGTCGCAACGAGCGCGGTAAACAACTGCCTCTACTGCGTCGTAGCGCACGGCGCAATCCTGCGCATCTACGAGAAGCAACCGCTGCTAGCAGATC
Source organism: Paraburkholderia caribensis (assembly GCF_002902945.1). Taxonomy (NCBI): domain Bacteria; kingdom Pseudomonadati; phylum Pseudomonadota; class Betaproteobacteria; order Burkholderiales; family Burkholderiaceae; genus Paraburkholderia; species Paraburkholderia caribensis. Next base: position 713,951 of record NZ_CP026102.1, on the reverse strand, counting down.
AACTAGCCGTGAATCACCGCAAGGCCGACATCACCCCACGTCAGAAAGCGATGCTGGATTTCGCCATCAAGGTGTGCCGAGACTCGGCAGCCACGAACGACGAAGATTTCAACACACTGCGCACGCACGGCTTCAGCGATGCCGACATCTGGGACATCACCGCCATCACCGCATTCTTCGGCCTGTCGAACCGCATGGCGAACGTCATCTCGATGCGGCCCAACGACGAGTTCTACCTGATGGGCCGCGTCCCACGCGAATAGAACAAAACGGGGAGCGCTATTGCTCCATCGCCTGCGAGCGCGGCGCCAGCGGCGACGACATCAGCGCCTCCAGCGACATCGGCCGCGCCAGGTGATAGCCCTGCCCGTGCGCCGCGCCGATCGTGCGCAACAGTTCGAGCGTCGCCTGATCCTCGATGCCCTCGGCAACGACCGTCAACTCCAGCGATTCCGCCATCCGCACGATCGCGCGCACAATCGCGCGGCTGCGCGCGCTCTGCGTCAATTCGAACACGAACGACTTGTCGATCTTCAGACCACTGAATCGATACTGATGCACATAGCTCAATGAAGAAAAGCCCGTGCCGAAATCGTCGAGCACGACACACATGCCGTTATCCGCGAGACTTTGCATCGTCGTGCGTGCAAGGTCCGGCTCGGCAACGAGCGCGCCTTCCGTCAGTTCAAGCGAAATGCGCGAAGGATGCACGCCATAGCGCTTCAACAGTTCGAGCAGTTCGTCCGCGAACTCGGGGCGCGTGATGCTGTAGCTCGACAGATTCACCTGCACGGGCGGCCAGTCGATATGCTCCGGCTGCGCGAGAATCTCCGCCACGCGCGTCAGCATGTACATGTCCAGACGCCCGATCAGCTTCAGCCCTTCCACCGCGGGCAAGAAACGCCCCGGCGCCCACACCTCGCCGTTCGGCTGCCGCCAGCGGATCAACGCCTCCAGCGCGACCAGTTGCCCGCTGCCAATATCGACGATCGGCTGGAAATACGGCACCAGTTCGTCGTCGCGCTTGAGCGCGTTGCGCAGTGCGCCCTCCGTTTCGATCTGATCCGACAGCTCACGGCGCATCTGATGGTTGAACACCGCGAAGCTGTCGCGGCCGCGATTCTTCACGCGGTACATCGCCGCATCGGCGTCGCGCAGCAGATCGGCGGGCTCGCGGTGATGTGCGCTGTCCGCGCTCACCACGCCGACGCTGCATGACGTGAACACCGTCTGCTCGCCGATGTTGAACGGGGTATCGAAGGCCGCAAGAATGCGCTCCGCCAGCGCCAATACCGTTTGCAGGCTCGCCCCCGGCACCACGACGGCGAACTCGTCGCCGCCCAGCCGCGCGAGCAGATCGTCGCGCCGCAAGCATTCACGCAGCCGCCCCGCTACCTCGACGAGCAATGCATCGCCGAACAGATGGCCAAGGCTGTCGTTGACCACCTTGAAACGGTCGAGGTCGATGAACAGCACGGACAACGGATCGCCGCGCCTGCTGTAGCCATGCCAGGCCGCTTCGAGCCGCTCGTACAGATGCGAGCGGTTCGGCAGGCCCGTCAGCGCGTCGTGATAGTTCTCGTGCAACAGCCGCGCGTTGGCCGCGTCGAGTTCCTGCGTGCGCGCGAGCACGCGCGCTTCGAGTTCGAGATTCGCCGCTTGCTGCGCCTCGGCGACGCGCCGCCGCGACAGCGCCGTATCGATGTGGCGCGACACGAAGGTCAGCAGTTCCTGATCCCGCCCGTCATAACGCACGCTCGATGAATAGCTCTGCACCACCAGCACGCCACGCACCACGTTGCCGTCGAAAAGCGGCACACCAAGCCACGAGCGCAAGCGGATGTTCTCGCTGTCCAGCTTGATCTCGCCCGCCTCGACGAGACGCACCGCGTCGCTGGTGTCGAGCAGGCAAGGCACGCGCTGGCGGATCACATATTCCGTCAGCCCGCGCTCGCGGCGGCGCGGCACAGGCACGTCGTGCTGCGTTTCGTCGATGTAATACGGAAACGACACTTCCGCCGTCGCAGGTTCGAACAGCGCAATATAGAAGTTCTTCGCATACAGCAGCCCGCCGACGATCGCATGCAGGCTGCGAAAGAACTTGCCGATATCGACGGATTGACTCGACAGCTCGGCGATCTCGAACAACGCTGCCTGCAGGTGCTGGGCACGCTCGCGCTCGGCGATTTCCGCGCGCAGCGTGTCGTTCAGCCGCGACAGTTCGGCCGTGCGGCGCGCCACTTCGGCTTCGAGGCCGACGCGGTGCAGAATGCGGTCGAGCGCCATGGCCACGTGCCGCGCGACGACGAGGAACAGCGCGCGGTCCTCGGCGCTATAGATGCGCGACGCGTCGTACACCTGCATCGTCAGCATGCCGAACACTTCGTCCGAGGCGTTTTTCAGCGGCGCGCCCATCCAGAACTTCGGCCGGTGCCCGACGCAGTAAAAACGTCCCGTCGCGGCCGCGTCGATGATGCCCTTCTCGTCGATCAGCAACGGCTGGCCCGTGGTCAGCACGTATCCCGTGAGCGACAGGCGCTCGGGGTCGACCATGTCCATGTGATTCGTATCGACAGCCTCGGTGTCGATCAGGTCGATGTAATACGGATACGTGACGGCGCCCGTTTCGCCGTCGTAGAGCGCGAGATAGAAATTCTCCGCGTCGATCAGCGTACCGAGACGCTCGTGAATCGCCTGCAGGAACTCGCCGCGCTCGCTGATCGAACTCGCGAGATACGCGATGTCGTACAGCACGCGTTGCACGTTTTGCGCGCGCACCAGCGCATCGGCCTGCATCTGTTCGCCGATCGCGCGCGCCAGCGCTGCAAAGGCGGGGTCGGCCGCAAGCGACACGGGCGCAAGCAGCCAGCCGAGCGCGAGGTCGCTGCGGCCCGTCGGCCACGCGAACCAGCCGCGCTCCACGCAGGCGTCGTGCAGCATCCCGGGCACGATCGTGCGCGGCCAGTCGAAGGGCGTCGCGCCTTCGCGCACCAGATCGAGATGCTGGCCTGCGCGATACCACGCCCACGGCACGCCGAGTGCCTCCACCACGCGCGCCGCCTCGTCGATCGATTGCGATCCCGTCCCGTCTGCCGACAGCTCGGCATTCCACATAAATCAGCCCTCGTGCCGTCCCGTGATTGTTTTGCGCCTCGAACTGTTATATCGACGTAAGCAACAGCAAACTTGATGTATCCGGCCCGCAAAAAAATGCCTCAAGCACACGAAAACGTTTGCTTGAACATTTTTCGCATGCGGTTTTGCCCTGATTGCTGCGGAATGGGATTTGCTGTTTAGCTGACGTCCGCGCCGCTCACTCGAGGCGATCTTCGCCCGGCATACACGGCGCATCAGCATCCGTTCGAGGAGCAGACATGCAAGCAGATACGAGAGGCGCGGTGCACGCGGACGTGTTCCGGCTCGGCCCGCGCGACTGGGTGCCGAATAATGCGCATCTTCCCGTCATTCTGTATCGGGACGTGCTGGAACCCGACGCCTCGGGCGACGGCGAGCGGCTCGCCAACGCGTTCGAAGCGATGTTCCAGCGCAACGGCTGGCCGCCGAAATGGCGCAACGGCATCTTCGACTATCACCACTTCCATTCGTCGGCGCATGAAGTGCTGGGCATCGCCGCGGGCGCGGCGGATGTGATCGTGGGCGGCCCGGGCGGCCGGGTCGTGCATCTGGAAGCGGGCGACGTGATTCTGCTGCCGGCGGGCACCGGACATTGCCTCGAATCGTCGAGCGGGCCGCTCAATGTGATCGGCGCGTATCCGCCGGGCCAGCAATGGGACATCCGGCGCGACGCATTGACCGCCGCGGAACGCGCCGCGATGGAAGCCTTGCCGTTTCCGCACAGCGACCCTGTGCGGGGCGCACAGGGTCCGTTGATCGAGCACTGGCTGAACGAGGCGTAAGCGTTATCCGCGCTGGGTTTGCCTCGTCATGGTGCAGCGTGTCAGTGTTGCAAGCCCCAGCGGCGCACGGTCACGCGCTCCAGCGTGTCGAACACCAGATGCTCGACCAGCAGGCCGATCGCGATGACGGCGGCGAGTCCCGCGAACACGCGGTCGGTGTAGAGCTCGTTGCGGTTCTGGAAAATGTACCAGCCGAGTCCCCCGTTACCGCTGCTCGCGCCGAACACGAGTTCGGCGGCGATCAGCGTGCGCCATGCAAAAGCCCAGCCGACACGCAGGCCCGCGAGAATCGACGGCAGCGCGGCGGGCACGAGTATCAGCACGACATGGCGCAAACCCGTCAGGCCATAGTTGCGGCCCGCCATCCGCAAGGTCGCGGGCACGGCGCGAAAACCCGAATACGTGTTGAGCGCAAGCGGCCACAGCACGGCATGCACCAGCACGAACAGCAGACTGCCCGTGCCGAGGCCGAACCACAGCAACGCGAGCGGCAGCAAGGCGATCGACGGCAACGGATTGAACATCGCGGTGAGCATCGACAGCAGATCGCGGCCGATGCGCGTCGACACGGCAAGCGAGGTCAGCACGAACGCGAGCGCGACGCCAAGCAGATAGCCGCGCAACAGCACCGACATCGACACGGCTGTTTTCTGCAGCAGTTCGCCCGACGCGATACCCTGCACGAATGCGAGGAAGGTCGCGCCGAAAGTCGGCAGCAGCAGGTCGTTGTTGATGGCGCGCGCAGCGATTTCCCACACGGCGATCAGCACGATCGCGATGATCGTCTTGCTCAGCCACGTCTGGTTGGCGAGGCGCCGCGCGAGCGGCAGCGGCGCTTCGACGGCAAGCTCGCCGACGGGTTCGAGCGGCCGCTCGTATTCGGCGCGCACGGGCGGCAACAAGGTGGAAGGCGTGCTCATCGGGCGGACTCCGTCTCTTCGAACAACAGGCGATGAATCTGCGCGACGCGATGCTGGAAGTCGCTGCGGCCGAAACTATCCTGCGTGTACTGATGGCTGTTGAGTTCGGCGCGCACGCGCCCCGGATGCGGCGACAACAACAGAATGCGGCTGCCGACAATCAGCGCTTCCTCGATCGAATGCGTGACGAACAGCAGCGTGAAGCGCACTTCTTCCCACAGGCGCAGCAACTCTTCCTGCATCTTGCGACGCGTGAGTGCATCGAGCGCGGCGAACGGCTCGTCCATCAGCAGCACGCGCGGCTGCATCGCGAGCGCACGCGCAATCGCGACGCGCTGCTTCATGCCGCCCGACAGCGTGTGCGGATAGGCATCGGCGAAGGCGGCGAGGCCGACCTTGTCGAGATAATGCTGCGCGCGCTCTTTAGCCTCGGCGCGGCTCAGCTTCTTCGCCGCGCGCAACGGGAACGCAATGTTCTCCAGCACCGTCTTCCACGGCGGCAATTGATCGAACTCCTGGAACACGACGATGCGATCGGCGCCCGGCTCGCGCACCGTTTCGCCGTCGAGCGTAATCGTGCCCGACGCCGGCTTGATGAATCCGCCCACGGCTTTCAGCAAGGTCGACTTGCCGCAGCCCGACGGGCCGAGCAGCACGAAGCGATCGCCGCCGTAGACGTCGAAGCTGACGTCGTGCGTGGCGCGCACCACGCGCTCGCGCGTGCGGTATTCGAGACTGACGCGATCGACGGCAAGCAGCCGGCTCGAATGCGCCGGCCCGGTTGCCTGCGTCGCGGCAGATTCAGGGAAAAGCACGGAAGGATTCGCGACCATTAGCGCGCCCCGTTGAGTTGAACTGCGTGCGAGATGACTTTCACAATGACGGCACCGCATAAGCAAAACGACAACATACGGTGAGCCTCCGCAAAGACCAACCAATGAATGTAGATATTCAATGCGCGCTGATGCATAAGCGCCGTAAATGGCGCTATGACAGCCGTCGCATCCTGTTTAGCATCGCGATTTCATTCGCCCCAGAAACGAAAAAACCCGCTGAAACAGCGGGTTTTTTCTGCAACGCGGGCGAGGTCAGCTCCCGGCCGCCGTTGCCGGGTCGTCGAAGAAGTAGTCCTTCCACGACTTCGGTTCGTTGCGAATCGCGCCGACGCGATACATGAACTGTGCAAGCGCGAACGTGTTTTGCGGCGCGATCTTGAATTGCACCTGCGGATTGCGGATCACCGAAAGCAGTAGATGTCGATCCGTCTTCGCCTGATTCACGCGAATGTAGATATCGGCGGCGGCGTCCGGATTCGCCGTGACGAATTGCGCCGCATCGGCCAGTCCGTTGACGAACGCGCGATACGTCTTCGGGTTCTCGCTACGGAACTTCTCCGTCGCATACAGCACGGTTGCCGAGCTCGGACCGCCCAGCACATCATAAGAATTCAGCACGATATGCGCTTTCGGATTCGCGGCCAGTTCCTGTTCCTGGAACGGCGGATTGCCGAAGTGCCCCGTGATTTCCGTGCCGCCCGCAATGATCGCGGCGGCCGCATCCGGGTGCGGCACGGCTTGCGTGAGCTTGTCGAGACGGTTGTATTCCTTGTCGCCCCAGCGCTTCGCGGCCGCGAACTGCAACACGCGCGATTGCACGGAAACCGTGACGGCGGGCAACGCAATGCGGTCCTTGTCGGTGAAGTCGGCAATCGTCTTCACGTTCGGGTTGTTCGACACGAGGTAGTACGGCAGATTGCCGAGCGACGCGACGCCCTTCACGTTCTGCTTGCCGTGCGTGCGGTCCCAGATCGTGAGCAAGGGACCCACGCCTGCACCCGCGATGTCGACCGAGCCCGACAGCAGCGCGTCGTTCACGGCCGAACCGCCCGACAGCTTCACCCAGTCGACCTTGATGTCGAGCCCTTCCTTGCGCCCTTCCTTCTCGATGAACTGCTGATCGCGCGCGACGTTCAGCAGCAAATAGACAATGCCGAACTGTTCGGCGACACGGATCTGCCCTTCAGCGCGCGCGTCGAGCGACATGCCCAGACTGGTTGCGCCGAGCGACAACGCGAGCATCGTCGACACGAAACGGCGAGCGAAAGAAGGCCGCGCCGCGGCCGGGCGAAATGAAAACTGCATCGGAACTCCGGGTGAAAACGGGAATGGGGACGGCGCGTGACTCAGAACGGCGCGTTGCCTTCGATCGTCGTGCGATACAGCTTGCGGCGCAGATGATCGGGCGTGCCTGCGGCGAGATGCATCAGCGAGCGGTTGTCCCAGAACACGAGATCGTGCTCCGACCACGCGTGACGGTAGATATGTTCGTCACGCACGCTGTGCGCAAACAGTGCTTCCAGCAACTCGCGGCTTTCGTCTTCTGGCAGGCCGACGATATGCGTCGTGAAATGCTCGCTGACGAACAGCGCCTTGCGGCCCGTTTCCGGATGCGTGCGCACGATGGGATGCACGACGGGCTTCACTTCGGCGATCTGCTCGGCCGACAGGTTCGGCCGCCACGGACTGCGCTTCTGCAATTCCGCGTATTTGGCGAGATACGTGTGTTCGGCCGTGCGTCCCTCGACGGCCTTGCGCAAATGCTCGGGCAGCGTGTCCCACGCCAGATGCATGTTGGCGAACAGCGTATCGCCGCCTTCCGAAGGCAGTTCCTGCGCGTGCAGCAGCGAGCCGAGACTCGGCTTCTCCTTGTACGACAGGTCCGAATGCCAGAAGTGGCCGGCGTCGCCGAGTCCGATAGGCTGGCCGTTCTCGCGAATGTTCGACACGATCAGCACTTCAGGGTGACCGGGCAACTGAAACTGGTGCAGCACGTGAATCTGCAGCGGCCCAAAACGGCGGCTGAAGTCGATGTGCTGTGCGGGCGTGATCTGCTGATCGCGAAACACCAGCACGTGATAGTCGAGATGCGCGCGGTGAATGCGCGCGAAATCTTCGGCGGAAAGCGGCTGGTTCAGATCGAGGCCGAGCACTTCGGCGCCCACGGGCGCATCGAACGGAACGATTTCGAGCGGCCGGCGCACGCCAGCCGGGTGCACGCGCGGCGCGGCGTGTTGAGAGGACGAAACAGTGGATGTCACGCTGAATGTTCTTTGTAGGGTTGCAACGATAGACTCAATCTACGGCCAGCGTACGGGTGCGTCAACGAAGCAAATCCCATACTCATATCTGCTTTAACGATAAACGGATGGCTAGCCTGGAGAGCCGCGCGTTCTGGTTTCGCGCAATTTTGCGCGGCCGCTTCGCGGTGGGCGCGCAATTTTCAGAAACCATTGCGCTGCCTGGCCGCATGGCGGCATCGCGCGCTAGCGCACAGACGTCCGCTGACGTGCGTGACAAGTTCGGGCTACTATCAGGGACCGGCCATCGCCGGCTCAGGGTCTCGCGCCAGTTCCATGACAAAGGATGACATCCGCTCGATTGCCGTGCTGGCCGCCCTGGGCGCAGGACTGTGCTGCGCACCCGCGCATGCGCTCGAACTCGACGACCAGCTGGTCTGCAAGACCGACGCGCACACCTTCATTCAGCCGCTGCTCGAGGATCAGTACATCGACCCGAATCCGATGCGTGTCGAAGCCAATTCGGTGAACGCGTTTCGGCCGAAGCGCGGCCGCGATCTCACGGCGTTCGGCTTTCACGTCTATGCCGTGCTCGGCTATCAGCGCGACGACGCGATCTTCCGGCAAGGCAGCGGCAAGGCAGAGGCCGATTCGATCTATGGCGTCGTCGTGTCCGGTCCATCGGAGTCGGTACGCGTGCGTGTGCAACAGTCGGGCAGCGAAGCGACCGTCAAACAGGTCTTGCCTTTCATCCTGACAGCAATCGTGTGCAGCGCCGGCTGAGACTGTTGTAATTCGCCCAAATGGTGCAGGCTGCCATCAAACGGAAATCCGCTCCCAGCTAATCTCATTCGCGCAATTCATGCGTAGCGGGTTGATCGCGCGCCGCTTCGCGGCGAACTTTCCGGCGATTGTTTCGATTTGATGACTCTTTCCTGCCATGTGACGCAAGAGTCTGCTGCAGCAACAGGGCGTTAAATCGAACCCCGCGTTTTCCTATACTCGCCAGGCTGTTTTTCACTCATTGTCTGGAATAGCTGGAGCTCAACCATGAAAAGAATTCCCGCCGCAGTTGCGGTGCTCGGCGCACTGGCCGCAACGGGCGCGCACGCGCAAAGCTCGGTCACGCTGTACGGCATCATCGACGCGGGCCTGATGTACACCAACAACGTGCAGAAGAGCGGCAAGAGCGGCTCGCTGTTTCAGGCGACGAGCGGCACCATCAACGGCAGCCGCTTCGGCCTGCGCGGCGCTGAAGATCTGGGCGGAGGCTACAAGGCGATCTTCGTACTCGAAAACGGCTTCAACGTGCAGAACGGCACGCTCGGCCAGCACAGCCGTCTGTTCGGCCGCCAGGCGTATGTGGGCCTCGCCAGCGCCGACTACGGCCAGCTCACGCTGGGCCGTCAGTATGACTCGCTGGTCGACTTCGTCGCGCCGCTGTCGGGCACGGCGGGCACGTTCGGCGACACAGGCTTCGCTCACCCGTTCGACAACGACAACCTCAACCACTCGGTGCGGATGAGCAACGCCGTCAAGTACACCAGCAGCAACTACGCGGGCTTCAAGTTCGGCGCGTTGTACGCGTTCTCGAACAGCACCGACTTCGCGATCAACCGCGCGTACAGCGCGGGCGCGAGCTACCAGTGGGGTCCGTTGAACGTCGCGGCCGGCTATTTGCAGATCAACGGCTCGAACAGCACGACGAACACGGGCGGCGCAGTCGATACGGCTGAATCGGCGGCAAACGGGGTTGGCGGCTTCCAGGTCGGCGCGGGCGTCGAGCGCGTGTTCGGCGCAGGCATCAACTATGCGTTTGGTCCGGCGACGGTCGGCTTTGTCTACACGAACAGCCACTATCAGCAAACCAACGCGTTCGCGATGACGAACGGCTCGATGCACTTCGACAACTACGAACTGAACGCCAAGTATCAGTTCACGCCCGCGATTACGTTCGGCATCACCGACACCTACACCGACGGCCACATCAGCGGCTCGCCGACCTTCGGTTCCGATCCGAAGTTCAACCAGGTCAATGCGCAGGCCATCTACGCATTCTCGAAGCGCACAGACGTCTACGCCGAAGCGATGTATCAGCACGCCATCGGACAGCACTACGTCGCGTTCATCAACACGTCGGGCGGCGCGTCGACGACGGCCAACCAGGTTGTCGCGACGATCGGCATGCGTCATCGCTTCTGAAGCGCCACGGCTTCGACTATCCGGGATTTGCGTTTCGAGGCCCGCCGCGTTCCGCGCGGCGGGTTTTTTGCGTGAACGCCGCGCCGCATCGTTCTGCGAGACGGAAGGCTGCCTTCCAGATCCGGCCGTTTTTCTCCGCGCCGGCGATCCGTAGACTTGTTTTGCCGGCTCACGCAATACAGCCGGCATCCTCGGACCGCTATTGGAGAACGTCTTGAAGTCCACCGTTGCCGCCGCCGTCGCCATGTTGACAGCGGCCTTGCTCGCCGCCGCACCCGCCCTTACGCAAGCGCAGGAACCCAGCACTCGCCTCACACGCGCACAGGTTCGCCAGGAACTCGCCGATCTGGCGTCCGTCGGCTACCATGCCGGGGGCGGCGAAGACCCGACCTATCCGTCGAAGGTGCAGGACGCGATGCAGCGGCTCGCCGCCAAACGCGCCGCCGCCGAATCCGCTTATGGCGCGGACACGTCGGGTTCGTCGCAAACGGGCGCGGCACATCCTGCCGCCCAATAACGATTCGACGGGCGCCGTGCCGCGCGACCTGCGCGGCTGTTTCCCGCCTGCGCGCGCGTCGCACGACGTGCGCGCGTCGGTGTCGCCATGTACGAACGACCGTGCGTCGTCGTAGAAACTGTGCGGCCATTGTTCGCAAGTTCAGCTAAAACCCACCCATTTAGCTAGCAATCTCCCGTTTCTCCTCGCTTCCGTCAGGCGCCAAGCCACGTCGCCGCACCCGGATCTGACTTTAAAAACAACGGTTAGACCGCAATCTCAATCCGGCTTTGTGCATCGCACCATAATTTTGTCTATAGTGGTGGGTGGACATGTCTTTCGCGTCCGCGAGAGCGCCAATCATTGACGGATAGTCCGCCCCGAAGCGGACACCAGCCCGCCGCGGCCCGCAAGGCCCGCGGTCGCTCAGGCGAGGAGAAATCACGATGTTCGATGCCGAAATCGCCGCAAAACTGCTGAACCGGTGGACGGTCAGGCCGCCGGCCGCGCATTGCGACAGCTATCTGGATCTGCTTCGCGAGGGGAATCTCCACTTCACCCATCAGATGGGCCGCGCCACGCCGGGCGGCGTCGCTTCAGAGAGTCTCTTCGATCTCGAATCGCTGGTATTCGCCGACGGCTCGCGCGCGCTTCGGCTGAAAGCGCCGGGCGCGACGCCCGACTGGACGCAGTGGGCCGCATTCGAGCCGCCGCTGCGCGCTGCGGCGAGCGCGATCGCGCCGTTCGCCGACGAGTCCTGCACGCTCGAGGCGCCCGAACGCTGAGTCATGCCGATGCGCGGTTACTGCCCTGCCTTGACGCGCTCGATCAGCGCCATCGCGGCGGCGGGATTGTGCGCCTTGTGTCCGCTGATCACGAACAGGTAGACATCGCGCGCCTTCTTCGGCGCAGCGCGGGCATAGGTATCGAGATCGTCGGGCGCGCCGCCCGCGGCCCAGGTCTGGGCACGCCCGGCCCATTTGTCGAGCGCCTTTTTTGCGTAGCCCTGCGGATTCGCCTCTTCCGTGCCCATGACGCGCGCGTAGACGAACGACGCCGTCGGGTCGGCAATCTGCGGATACTTCGAATCCCCCGCTACGACGATCGCGACACCATGCTTGCGCGCAAGCGCGACGAATGCCTCGTCGCAGAAACTCTCGTGACGCACTTCGACGGCATGGCGCAAGGTCTGCCCATCGACCTCCCCCGGCAACAATTCGAGGAAGCGGCCGAAGTCATCGGCATCGAACTGTTTGGTGGGCGGGAATTGCCAGTTGATCGGGCCGAGCTTGTTCTTCAGTTCGAGCACGCCGCTCGCGACAAAGCGATCGATGGAATCGCGGGCTTCCGCCAGCACGCGCCGGTGCGTCGCGAAACGCGGCGCCTTCAGCGCGAAGACGAAGTCGTCGGGTGTTTCGTCGTGCCACTTCGCAAAGGTGGCGGGCTTTTGCGAGCCGTAGAACGTGCCGTTGATCTCGATCGCCGTGAGCTGGCGGCTCGCGTATTCCAGTTCGCGTTTCTGCGCGAGCCCTTTCGGATAGAACAGGCCGCGCCACGGTTCGAAAGTCCAGCCGCCAATGCCGATATGAATCCGCGTTGCCTTCGACGTCTTTTTTCGAGTAGTCATGGTTCACGCCTTGGCGCATCCCGCGCGAGAGCAATGATGCACAGCATAGACGATGCAAGCGGGCATTTGCGCAACGGCACATCGTCGCATCGCGCCAATCGGAGGCGGACAAGGCACGGCGCGCCCAGCGAACACATGAGGCGCGCCCGTGCCCTTGCGGCGACGCGTGAAAGAACAGAAAGAACAGAAGATCAGAACACCGCGCGCACCACGCCGCCATCCGCGCGCAACGCCGCGCCATTGGTCGCCGACGACAGCTCCGAGCAGACGAACACGACCATGTTCGCGATTTCTTCGGGGGTCGTGAAGCGCTTGAGGATCGAGCTGGGCCGCGCCTGTTCGAAGAACTGCTTTTCGAATGCCTCGAAGGTCTGGCCGCCCGAGAGCTTGTCGATGAATTCCTCGACGCCATCCGAACTGGTCGGCCCCGGCAACACCGAGTTGACCGTCACGGCCGTGCCCGTGCATGTTTCGGCAAGACCACGTGCGAGCGCGAGCTGCGCGGTCTTGGTCAAGCCGTAATGAATCATCTCGGTTGGAATCTGGATGCCGCTTTCGCTGCTGATGAAAACGACGCGCCCCCAGTTCTTCTGCTTCATGCCGGGCAGATAGGCGCGCGACAGCTGCACGCCGGACATCACGTTCACGTTGAAGAAGCGCAGCCACTCTTCATTGGAGATTTCTTCGAACGGCTTCGGATCGAAGATGCCCATGTTGTTGACGAGTATGTCGACTTGCGGAAAGCGCTCCACGAGCCGCGCGACTTGCGCCGCGTCCGACACATCGCCGGCGAAGCCTTGCACGGTCGCGTCAGGCACCTGCGCGCGCAGCGTCTCGATGGCGTGATCGACCGATTGTTGCGAGCGGCCGTTGACGATCACGTTCACGCCTTCGCGCGCGAGCCCGACGGCGATTGCATGACCGATGCCTTTGGTCGAGCCCGTGACGAGCGCAAGCTTGTTTCTGATCTTGAGATCCATCTGGTTTCCTTTCAATCGTGGATAAACGGATCGCGGACAAGACGCGCGCAACGCGCTATCGTCCCGTCCCGCCTCGTGACGTTGTCTATCGAGTGTAGGACCGGGACGAAAATATTGCAGCCGGCGGGACACTTGCCGCGCATGGCATCTGAATCACCGGGTAGTCGGCGTTTTGCGCGACTGCGAGCACGATTGTTCAAACAGTACTAGCATCCGACTGACATTCGCCGCGCGGACGCCAACACATGTATGCATAACGCGTCGTCCACGGGCGCAATGTCCAGATAATGAGTTATCCATGCATCGAGGATACGAAAAGACGCCCATGAAATTACACACCCGGTTCGCCGCGCTGCTCGCACTCGCCTCTCCTGTCGTGTTCGCGCAAAGCAGCGTGACACTCTATGGCCGCATCGATGGCGGCATCCAGTATCTGAATCACATCGCGACGCCGTCGGGCGGCAGCACCTCGAGCTGGACGGCCGAAGGCGGCGATTGGGGCACCAGCATGCTGGGCTTAAAGGGATCGGAAGATCTTGGCGGCGGGTTGTCGTCAGTGTTCGATCTGGAAACGGGACTGCAGGTGATGAACGGCACGACGAGCGGCGGCCGGCTGTTCTCGCGCCGCGCGTATGCCGGACTCGCCGACAAGCGCTTCGGGCAGATTCAGGCGGGCCGGAACCTGTTCATCGACAGTGACGGCGTGTGGGAATTCGATCCGTTCGTGCAGCAGGCTTTCTCGTCGGCATCGCTCGTGCGCGGACGCAACTGGCAACAGACGAGCAACAACATCGAGTATCACAGCCCCGTCTTTTACGGCTTCGATGTTCAGGGGCAATACGCGCTGGGCAATCAGGCCGACGGCTTCAATCGGGGCGCGCCCGGTGAGTTCGGCCGCTCGGACGGCATCATGCTCACGTATCACTCGCAACTGTTCGACGTACGCGGCATCTACGACGAACTGCGCGACGTGAATGGACGCATGACCAACGTCTTCACGAGTTCGCGCGAATACTTTGTCGGCGCGAATGTGCGTGTATCGAAGGTGAAGATACAGGGCGCCTATACGCACCTCGCCGCGCCGGATACGCCAGCCGGTCTCGCCGACAGTGCCGACTATTACTGGCTCGGTGCAACGTGGGAAGCGACGCATCAATTGGCCGTGACGGCGGCGGCCTTCTACGTTCATCTGAGCGAAGGCTCCGGCGACGCCACGCACGATCCCGCCGGACACGCGACAATGTTCGTGCTCGGGTCCACCTACAACCTGAGCCAGCGCACCTTCCTTTACGGCACGGTCGCCTATATGCGCAACAGCAGCCACGCAAACTTCTCGCTGCTCGCAACCTCGCGCGATGCCACGGGCAGCGCGAACACGAACCCCTTGCCTGGCGAATCGCAAACGGGCGCCTACGTCGGCGTGATGCATGTCTTCTGACCGGGGCCGTCAATCGTACGAAGAATGTCCAAGGGCTCATTCCACTTGGGCATTCACGTCATGCCAATACCGGAATACCCGCCGCTGTCACGCGATTCGAGTAGTACTTCGATATGCGGCGCTTGACCACGCGCAAAGAAGCCTCCATTTGCCTACTATTGAATCGCACACTGATTCAACCTGAGACGGAAGCCAGAGATCAACACGCGCATTCGCGCTCACCGCATCTCTCCAGGTCGATTTCGATCGCAGCAATCGCGCTCCTGCCGCTGACGGGCTTGCTTCCGGCCCACGTTCAGTTCCCGACGGCAATGAGAAAGACCGCGTCACCCACGACCTGAAAGTCGTGATGCGCGGCACGCCAGCGAATGCTGCCGCAGCGATTTCAACCTTGAAGGAGGTGCCATGAAAAGCCCCATTTATGAAGAGCGTCTCGAACTGCTCGGCTTGATCGCGCGCGAAGCGCTCGGCATCGAAAGATTGACGGAGCATCCGGACGTGCTCGCCGCGCTCGAAGCGGCCTACGACGCCGGGCTGTGGGTCGGCCACAGCGTGGGCCGGGGCGAGGAAGCCTGCGTCGGCTGATGGAAAAGTGGCACGCGGGCTGTGTGACGGCCCGCGCGCGAGACAACCCGTACGACACCGCGCTACTTAAGCAGCCTTCGCGCTCGGCGCCGCGTGTGCCGGCTTTGCCGCTGGTGCGTCATCCTTCTTCTGCGCAATCTGCTCGCGCAGCTTGATCAACGCGAGAACGGTATCGATGGTCGGCGTTTCATGCCCGACCAGCCGCCCCATTTCCTGCACGACGGTCAGCAGCGGATCGATTTCCATCGGACGTCCCGCTTCGAGATCCTGCAGCATCGAGGTTTTGTGCGCGCCCACCGCGCCCGCGCCGTCGATACGCCGCTCGACATCCACCCGGAAATGCACGCCGAAACGATCGGCCACCGACTTCGCCTCGAGCATCATCGTCTTCGCGACAGCGCGCGTGCCGACGTGACTGGTGATGACATCGAGCGTTGCGTGCGTCAGTGCGCTGATCGGGTTGAAGCAGAGATTGCCCCACAGCTTCAGCCAGATTTCATCGCGGATGTTGTCGCGGATGGGCGCATCCAGTCCCGCTGAAACCATGACCTGCGACAGCGCTTCGACGCGCGCAGAGCGCGTGCCGTCCGGCTCGCCGATCGGAAACTTCTTGCCGTACACATGCTTGATCACGCCGGGCTCGACGATCTCGGCTGCCGGATAGACGACACAGCCGATCGCGCGCTGCGGTCCGAGCTTTTGCCATTGCGTGCCGCCCGGGTCGATGCTTTCGAGCGTCGTGTTCGCGAACTCGCCGCCATGCTTGTAGAAGTACCAGTACGGAATACCGTTGACGGCCGTCACAATGGCCGTCTCCGGCCCCAGCAACGGCTGCATCGCATCGACGACGCCGGGCACCGAATGCGCCTTCAGCGCGATGATCACGTAGTCCTGTGGCCCCAGTTCGCGCGGGTCCGACGAACAACGCACGTTGACGAGACGCTCGGTATCGTCGATCAGCAGACGCACACCGTTACGTTGCATTGCGGCGAGATGCGGGCCGCGTGCGACGAAACTGACATCCGCGCCCGCCAGCGCCAGTTCCGCGCCGACATAGGCGCCGATCGCGCCGGCTCCATAAACACAGATCTTCATCTATCTGCTCCCATTCCAAGAAGTGATCAGTCAGATCGAGCCGGGCGTCTCGCGACGCAGCGCGTGATCGTCATTATCGATTCATGGTCGACTCATTGGCGATGACGCGTCCGGCTCTCATTGCATGCTCAGTGTGTGTTCCTCAGTGCGCGTTCTTCAGGCCGCCGTCTCCAGCTGCCTGGCGGCGGCAAGCTGATTCGGCAGCGCGCCGATGCCGTCGATCGATACGACGACCGTCGAGCCGTCCTTGATCGAGCCAACCCCGATCGACGTTCCGCAGGCGATCACGTCGCCGGGCATCAGCGTCATGTCGTGCGAGATCATGCTGACCTGTTCGGCGGGTGTGAAGATCATGTCGGAGATCGGGTAGTTCTGCCGTTCGACATCGTCGAGACGCGTCACGACATTCGCGTTGCGCCAGTCGAAGTTTCTTTTGATCACGGGCCCGATGCAGCTGAACGTATCGAAGCCTTTCGAGCGGCACCATTGCGCGAAATTCGGGTCTTCGTTCAGCAGGTCGACGGCCGTGACATCGTTGATGCATGTGTAGCCAAAGATATAGTCGTCCGCTTCTTCGGGCGAGACATTGGTGCAGCGTTTGCCGATCACGATGCCGAGCTCGCCTTCGTAGGCGATCTTGCCGCTATAGCCTTTGGGGCGGCGAATGGGCGCGCCGGGGCCGATCACCGACATGGGCGGCTTGATCAGAAAGAGCGGGTGCGACGGCGCCGCCTTGCCGAGCTTCTGCGACAGCGCATGAAAGTTGTTCCAGAGCGCGACGACTTTGGTCGGCAGGCATGGGCTCAACAACTCGACGTCGTCCTGTTGCCATTGCTTGCCTGTCGCTGTTGTCTCGCCGAACATGTCGCCTTCGAACTCGGCGATGCTGCCCTTGTCCAGCACGCCGAAACCGATATGACCTTGGGGCTGCCGGAAGCGTATCCACGATGTCATCGAAACTGTCTCCACACATTTTTTGTCGACCGACACGGTGAATACGCCCGCGTCACGAGTTTGAATCGGGTTTGATTCTTCAAATAGCGCCGACGGTCCGCAGCGCTTCGATCTGTTCACGCGAATAGCCGAGTTCGGCCATCACTTCATCGGTGTGCTCGCCGAGCAGCGGCGAGCGCGTCACCTCCGTCGGACTGTCCGACAGCTTGATCGGGTTGCCCACCGTCAGATACTTGCCGCGCACCGGGTGATCGACCTCGACGATCGTGCCCGTCTTGCGCAGCGAGTCGTCTTCGGCGATCTCCTTCATCGACAGGATCGGCCCGCACGGAATGTCGTATTTGTTCAGGATCTCCATCGCCTCGAACTTGGTCTTCGTCATCGTCCAGCGTTCGATCTCCGCGAAGATGTCCTTCAGGCGCGGCAGGCGCGCGGCGGGCGTCGCGTACTCGGGGTCGGTGGCCCACTCTTCGCGGCCGATCACGTTGCAGATCTTCACCCACACGGGTGCCTGCGTGATGAAGTAGATGTACGCGTTCGGATCGTGCTCCCAGCCCTTGCACTTCAGAATCCAGCCCGGCTGTCCGCCGCCCGACGCATTGCCCGCGCGCGGCACCGCTTCGCCGAACGTGCCGTTCGGATACTGCGGGTACTCCTTCATCACACCCGTGCGCTCCAGCCGCTGCTGGTCGCGCAGCTTCACGCGGCACAGGTTCAGCACGCCGTCCTGCATCGCCGCGAGCACCTTCTGGCCGCGGCCCGTCATGGTGCGCTGATAGAGCGCGGTGACGATGCCCAGCGCCAGGTGCAGGCCCGTGCCGCTGTCGCCGATCTGCGCGCCCGTCACCACGGGCGGGCCGTCATCGAAACCGGTGGTGGAGGCCGCGCCTCCCACGCATTGCGCGACGTTCTCGTAGACCTTGCAGTCTTCGTACGGGCCGGGGCCGAAGCCCTTGACCGACGCGACGATCATCTTCGGGTTCAGCTCCTGGATGCGCTCCCAGGTGAAGCCCATGCGGTCCAGCGCGCCCGGCGCGAAGTTCTCCACCAGCACGTCGCACTTCTGGATCAGCGCCTCGAGCACGAGCTTGCCTTCGGGGTTCTTCGTGTCGATGGTGACCGAGCGTTTGTTGTGGTTGAGCATCGTGAAGTACAGGCTGTCGGCGTCGGGGATGTCGCGCAGTTGCTCGCGCGTGATGTCGCCTGCGCCTGCGCGCTCTACCTTGATCACGTCCGCGCCGAACCATGCGAGCAACTGCGTGCAGGTCGGGCCCGATTGCACGTGGGTGAAATCGAGAATGCGCACACCGTCGAGTGCCTTGCCCATGCTACGTCTCCCATCTTTGTTGAATGTGTTGCTTGCGCCTGCCGGGGTGTTTTTGCCCGGGCTTTGAACACGCCTGATATGTGATATATCGTATTTACAGCCCGGTATTTGAGCAAGCTTTTTTGCCAGGTTTTTAGTGGGGATAAACCCCAAGGGGGTGGTGGGTCGCTGGCGCTTGTGTTTTTGTGGTTTTTGCGGACGGTTGTGGTGGTTTTTTTGCTGTTCGCTGCGAGGGGCTTTGCGCTGGCATCCGCGTCGCGCCTACGCGGCGCAAGCGTTGCCCCTGTGCGGGGCGGCACCTACTTTTCTTTGCCGCCGCAAAGAAAAGTAGGCAAAAGAAAGCGGCTCACACCGCCAATTCTTGACGTTTACCCACGGGCCCCCAACGGCCCCGCCCTTCACACGACAACAAATTTGCCCACGCGCGTTGCCAACGCATTCACCGAGCGCCTCACCCATTTCACGCACCGACGCCCTGACCCACGATATGGAATATCCACGGCCCCATAGCGGCAAACTGTGTGTAGGTCGTGCCGTCATACAGGGCAGCGCTCTTACAGGGTGGAACGCATACTCAATGGGTCCGAAGTGAGGCGCATACGGCGCGACGGCCTACACACAGTTTGCCACCTGGGCGGCGGGTGGCTGTCTGGCACGGCGTGCTGCGACGCGGGCGCATGAAGCGGGTGAGGCGCACATAAAGAGCGTTGGCAACGAACATGAAAACGTGCGTTACCGCGTGAAGTGTGGGGACGTCGAGGGCCCGTGGGCAAGAAGAAGAGTTGGCGGTGTGAGCCGCTTTCTTTTGCCTACTTTTCTTTGCGGCGGCAAAGAAAAGTAGGTGCCGCCCCGCACAGGGGCGACGCGTGAAGTGAGCTAACGTAACGCGGATGCCAGCGTAGAGGCTAAAAAAAACCCGAACCTCGCACGCCAGCGCAAAAAACACAAAAACCAAGCCAACCCAAAACCCTACCGCCGCACGGCCAAAAACCGCTACCCCGCCTGCGGCCCAATAACCTCAAACACAGCGCCGCGCGCAGCGGCAATAGCAGCCGCCTCAGTAGCAAACACAGTGTGATCAACAACATGCTGAAAAGGCAGAACATGAACCGCGACCTCTGCCCCATCATCCAGTTTGCGAACGGCGGCAAACGCCGCCCACCCACCGTTATGAATAAACTGCATCGCCGACAACTCGACCTGATAAGGTCCAACAATTTCCACACGCATCGATGTTCTCCATACCCGATCGCCGCAACGACGACAGGCGTTGATATTGACCGCGCGAGCGAATACAAAAAGCGCAAAAGGCACATTCAGGCGCCAACGCGCGCCTCAAGTTCCGCGATGCGCTTGCGCAGATTGCGGTCTTCCTGAAAGCGCGCGGTTTCATCGCGGATCACTGCGACGATGCCCGTCAATTCGCGCTCGGGTGAATACAACAGTGCAACCGTAAAAGCGATGGACAGCGCGCGCCCGTCCTTGTGAACAGAAGGCACGCGAAGCAGATCGTTGCCATAGCGCGTCTGTCCCGTCGCCATGGTCTTTTCATAGCCTTCCCAATGACGCCCGCGCAAACGCTCGGGAATAATCAGATCGAGCGACTGACCCAGCGCGTCCTCCTGCGTGAATCCGAAAATGCGTTCGGCCGCGGGATTCCACAGCGTAATCGCGCCGTGCGGGTCCGAAATCACGACGGCGTCGCCGATCGCGTGCACCAGTTGCTCAAAATCGATGGCTGCTTGCATATAGGGGCTCGTGTGTTATGGGCTCGCTGCCGTTCAGTGAAAACAGCGCCACGCGGGCGCTGTTCGAGTGGGCTCCGTCTCTCTCCGTGCAACCCGGAGCCCGGTGCTACGCCGGGAACAATTACACCACTTTCGCTTCCCGCAAGTTGGCGATCTGGTCGAAGCTGTAGCCCAGATCCTTCAGCACTTCTTCCGTGTGCTCGCCCAGCAGCGGCGAACCGGTGATCTCGGGCTTCATGTCCGAGAACTTGATCGGGCTGCCAACCGTCAGGTACTTGCCGCGCGCCTTGTGGTCCACTTCGACGATCGTGCCGCTCTTGCGCAGCGACTCGTCGTTGGCGATTTCCTTCATCGACAGAACAGGCGAGCACGGAATGTCGAACTTGCGCAGAATGTCGACCGCTTCGAACTTCGTCTTGTCGGCGAGCCATTCTTCGATCGTGTTGAAAATATCGAAGATGTGCGGCTGACGTGCCTGCGCCGTCATGTAGGCCGGGTCGTCGATCCATTCCGGCTTGCCGATCGCGCGGCAGATCGGCTCCCACGCGTGTCCCTGAACCGTGAAGTAGATGTACGCGTTCGGGTCCGTTTCCCAGCCCTTGCACTTGAGCACCCAGCCCGGCTGGCCGCCGCCGCCCGCATTGCCGCCGCGCGGCACGACATCGGTGAATTCGCCGTGCGGATACTGCGGATACTCTTCGAGGTAGCCGACGCGGTCCAGACGCTGCTGGTCGCGCAGCTTCACGCGGCACAGGTTGATCACGCTGTCCTGCATCGACACGGCCACCTTCTGCCCCTTGCCCGTCTTGTCGCGGCCAATCAGCGCCGTGAGAATGCCGATGGCCAGATGCATGCCCGTGTTGCTGTCGCCGAGCGCCGCTGCGCTGACCGTCGGCGGGCCGTCCCAGAAGCCCGTGGTCGATGCGGCGCCGCCTGCGCACTGCGCGACGTTTTCATAGACCTTCAGGTCGTCGTAATGGTGGCCGTCGCTGAAGCCCTTGACGGACGCGACGATCATCTTCGGGTTCAGCTCGTTGATGCGCTCCCATGTAAAGCCCATGCGGTCCAGCGCGCCCGGCGCGAAGTTCTCGACCAGCACGTCCGATTCCTTGATCAGCTTTTCGAGCACTTCCTTGCCGGCCTGCGTTTTCGTGTCGAGCGTCAGCGAACGCTTGTTGCTGTTGAGCATCGTGAAGTACAGCGCGTCGGCTTCCGGAATGTCACGCAGCTGGTTGCGCGTCACGTCGCCCGAACCGGGGCGCTCGACCTTGATCACATCCGCGCCGAACCAGGCAAGCAACTGGGTGCACGCAGGACCTGCCTGGACGTGCGTGAAGTCGATGATCTTGACGCCTTCGAGTGGTTTGCTCACTTTTGTATCTCCGTGGTTGGCTGATGTCACTTTTTCATTGCCGCGCTTTGCGGGTTCAGATTGGTCAAGCGTCCGCTTTCCGTACCGGCCGCTTCGTCGATCACTGCGTTGATGAGCGTCGGCTTGCCGGATGCGATGGCTTCCTTGACCGCTTTCTCCAGTTCTTCCGGCGTCGTCACGTTGTAGCCGATGCCGCCGAATGCCTCGATCATCTTGTCGTAGCGCGCGTCCTTCACGAACACCGTCGGCGCGACGTCCTTGCCGCCCGTCGGGTTCACGTCGGTGCCGCGATACACGCCGTTGTTGTTGAAGATGATCGTGCACACGGGCAGGTCGTAACGGCAGATCGTTTCGAGTTCCATGCCGCTGAAACCGAACGCGCTATCGCCTTCGATTGCTAGAACCTGCTTGCCGCTCGTCACGGCTGCGCCGATCGCGAAGCCCATGCCGATGCCCATCACGCCCCACGTACCCGAGTCGAAACGCTTGCGCGGCTGGTACATGTCGATGATGGCGCGCGCGTAGTCCAGCGTGTTCGCGCCTTCGTTGACGACGTTGATGTCGGGATTCGCCTTGACGATGTCGCGCAGCACGCGCAGCGCGCTGTGGAAGTTCATCGGCGACGGATTCTTCGCGAGCGTCGCGGCCATCTTCTCGAGGTTCGTGTTCTTCTTCTGATTGACGGCGTCGAGCCATTCCTTCGGCGGCTGCGGGAAGTCGTCGCCGACCTGGTCGAGCAGCGACGCGACGCACGAGCCGATGTCGCCGACGATAGGCGCCGCGATCGCGACGTTGCTATCCATTTCCTGCGCCGAGATGTCGATCTGCACGAACTGCTTGGGCTTGCCCCACGTCTTGCCCTTGCCGTGCGACAGCAGCCAGTTCAACCGTGCGCCGATCAGCACCACGACATCCGACTCGGCCAGCACGAACGAACGCGCCGCCGAAGCCGATTGCTCGTGCGTGTCGGGCAGCAGGCCCTTGGCCATCGACATTGGCAGATACGGAATGCCCGTCTTCTCGATGAACGCGCGGATTTCCTTGTCGGCCTGTGAATACGAAGCGCCCTTGCCGAGCAGCACCAGCGGACGCTTTGCGCCCTTCAGCAGATCGATCGCGCGCTTGACGGAATCGGGCGCGGGCAGCTGGCGCGGCGCGGCGTCGATCACGCGGATGATCGACTGCTTCGCTTTCACGGCGTCGATGGTCTGCGACAGCAGCTTCGCCGGCAGATCCAGATACACGCCGCCCGGACGGCCCGACACGGCGGCGCGAATCGCACGTGCGAGGCCGACGCCGATGTCTTCCGCGTGCAGCACGCGATACGCAGCCTTCGCATACGGCTTCGCCGCGTTCAGCTGGTCCATCTCTTCGTAATCGCCTTGCTGCAGGTCGACGATTTCACGTTCGCTCGATCCGCTGATCAGGATCATCGGGAAGCAGTTCGTCGTTGCGTTGGCGAGTGCCGTGAGGCCGTTCAGGAAGCCAGGTGCCGACACCGTGAGGCAGATGCCGGGCTTTTGCGTCATGTAGCCGGCAATCGCCGCCGCATGACCTGCGTGCTGCTCGTGACGGAAACCGATAAAGCGCATTCCTTCGGCTTGCGCGAGGCGCGCGAGGTCGGTGATAGGAATGCCGACCAGACCAAAAATCGTGTCGATATCGTTCGCTTTGAGTGCATCGATGACGAGGTGGAAACCGTCCGTCGTTTGTTGTGCGTTCTCTTCAGCGGATTCTTGCGGTCTGATCTCAAGTACATCTGCCATGACGTCTCCTCCTTGGCCGGGTGTTGTGTGTCGTCTCGTGATATACAATATTCCAAACACAATATTAGTCAACGGATTTTTGCAGGTGCTTCAGGTCTCATCCGGTGTTGCTGCATTGCAAAAGTTGGCTAGCGCTTTGTGTCTGAAGGGTCTGGGCGCCTGAATCGTGCATCGCATCAAGCGCCCGTTCGGGATAGTCCTGGGGTCGTTATCTGTCGGTGGCGGCGGCCCTCAGTCCAGAAAATCGCAGTGCGCTTCGACGTACAGCGCGAGGTCGAGCGAGTGTTGCCGCACCAGTGCTTCGACGCGCTCGGTGTCGCGCGCTTCCAGCGCCTCGATGATGCGCATGTGGTCTTCGATCGAACGCGAAGCGCGGTCGCTCTGCGCGATCGTCATGCGGCGTATCGCGCGCACGTGCATGAAGATGTTCTTGATGGTGTCGAGGATGATCTGCGAACCGGACAACTCGACGAGCGCCTGGTGAAACGCGATGTTCACCTCGGAGTACTCCTCGATGTGATCGGTCGGCGTTGCGGAATGGAAGTCGTCGAACATCGCGCGCAGTCCCGCAATGTCCTCGTTCGACGCGCGCTGTGTCGCCAGACGCGCCGCCACGCTTTCGAGCGCGGCCCACATGCAGATCATCTCGACGATCTCTTTCTTGGTCTTGCGCAGGATGTACACGCCGCGGCGCGGCACGGTGCGCAGAAAGCCTTCCTGTTCGAGCAGCGTCATTGCCTCGCGCACGGGCGTGCGGCTCACGCCGAGCGCCTCGGTCAGTTCCTTCTCATCCAGCCGCACTTCAGTGCGCGAGTGATAGATGTCGGTGTTCGCGATCGCGTGCTTGAGTCGCGCGTACGCCTGATCCCGCAGCGAAGCTGTCGCGCTGATCGGCGTGAGGTTCAGGCTCAACGGGATCGTGCGGACATTTTCTTGCGTGTCGGTGGACATGGTCGACGTGTCTCCTCGTTGTCGAATACGGTGGCGGCCCGCTCAACGCAAGCGCCGGATCAGGCGCGGTCGCGTGGCCTTTTACATGTCTTGAAGTACCGTCTTGCATATGTGCAATACTGTATATCACATATCTTGTCGCCACCAATTCTCCTGCACCCTAGGTCTGCAGCAAACTCTCCATAAATGTCAGTGAATAGTTTTCAAAGAAAACTTTAACTATCGTGAATCTATCGACGCGCCTAAGCTGTCTTCACGCAATCGACGATTTGGAGGGGATGATGCGCAACGCACACGATCAACACCGGACTCACTACGAACGCGCAATCGAGGCGCAACTGTGCGCGTTCAACAGCGCATTCGCCGACCTCGGTTTGCGTTTCCGCTGGGACGCGCAAACGCTGACGTCGCTTGCGACGATCGACGGCGAGCATGCTCGCGTCGTCGCTTATCTGGAGGCGCATCAGGCGCATTTGCTCAGCGCGTACAGCGCCGAGTTTCTGAGCGCGGCGATTCTCGCGAAGAAGAGCGCGCATACGCCCGAGGTGCTGCCGACGCGCATCGACGCGCCGGCCGACGCACTTCGTTCGAACCGTTCCGGCTTTTCGTTTTCGCAGTACTTTGCCGATGACGGCGTGCCTGCTCTTGCAGGTGCCTGAAGCACGGCAAGACGTATATCGAGCAGGACGCAAGCAATCTCCCGCGCTGACGAAGCGCGGGAGATTTTTTATTGGCGCGTCAATTGCCGGGAGAGCGAATTCCGCGTAAACGCGCGAAATTCATTGCGGACAAAAAGACAAAGCGGCACGCCGCCCTTCCGGGCCGCGCACCGCTTGAAGATTATTTCAATGATGAACCCGCAGCGCCGCAAGGGCGCCGTGCCTCATTCGCCCGAGCTTGCGCTCAACCGGGACGCGTTGGCCGACGACGCGGATGCAGACGTCCCCGACTCGATCCACCGTGCGCGCATCGGTGCGAGCACGAACTTCGCCGACACGCCCGCCGCAATCGTGATCACCGCCGAGACGATGAACACCAGGTTCCAGCCGCCCGTCGCCGACAACACCGACGCGAGCGGCACCAGCAGCGCCGCCGTGCCCTTCGCGGTATAGAGCGTGCCCGCATTCGACGCCGCAAACTTGCTGCCGAACGTGTCCGCGCAGATGGCCGGGAAGATCGAGAAGATCTCGCCCCAGAACAGGAAGATCAGCGCCGCGAACGTCATGAACGCATACGGATTCTGGCCGTACTGCATCATGCCGAGCAGCGCGAGCCCTTCGCCGATGAAGATCGCGAACATCGTGTTCTCGCGGCCGATCTTGTCGGAGATGAAGCCGCACAGCGGACGCGTGAAGCCGTTGCAGATGTTGTCGATGGACAGCGTCATCGTCAGCAGCGGCAGCGTCATGCCGAACATCGTCATCGGCATTTTCGCGAGGCCCCAGTCCTTTGCGATAGGACCGATTTGCGCCGTCGCCATCAGGCCGCCTGCCGCGACCGCGACAAACGCTGCGTAGATCACCCAGAACACGGGCGTCCTGATCATCTGCCCCGGCGTGTAGTCGACCTTGCTGACCGCGAACTTGCGCTTGACGTTCGATGCAGCGCGCGTCGACGGCTTGTGCAGCAGCAGCGCCAGCACGAAGATCGCCACGCCTTGCAGGATGCCGAAGAACAGGAACGTGTGCTCGTAACCCGAGCGCGTAATCATGTTGGCGATCGGAATTACCGTGACGGCCGCGCCTGCGCCGAAGCCTGCTGCCGTCAAGCCCGCCGCGAGACCGCGCTTGTCCGGAAACCACTTCAGCGCATTGCCGACGCAGGTGCCGTACACGCCACCCGCGCCGATGCCCGCGACGACGGAGCCGATATACAGCTCGGGCAGCGTCGTCGCATGCGCGAACAGCATCCACGCGAGGCCCGCGCAGATCGCGCCGCCCGCGACGACAGGACGTGGACCGAAACGGTCGACGAGCCATCCTTCGACAGGTACGAGCCACGTCTCCGTGACGATGAAGATCGAGAACGCAAGCTGAATCGATGCTTCGCCCCAGTGGTGCCGCGCGTTCATCGGCGCGACGAAGAGCGTCCATGCATATTGAAGGTTGGCAACCAGTGCCATGCACAGCATGCCAATCACCAATTGACACCAACGGTTCGAAAATAGACCGCTTCCCGTCGCCTGTCGGGTGTTTCCATTCATGAGCATCGTCTCCGCATTTCTAATGTTTTCGATGCAAGCCGCGCAATCCGTGATCGCGCTGCCCGCATCCGCCTTGCTGTTTTCTTCTACCCGGCGCTGGGGACTTTCGACAGACCTGTGTAGTTAACCATTCAAACAGGCTTCAGTCTTTACATTTTTATTCCAGCGGCCTGCGGATTTTCCCCAATGCAATGCGCTTAAACACCGCCATTGCACGCGTTAACCCTTAAAGCAGGACGCATCCGGGCAACCCATCGTAAGAGCGCACAGGGGATTGGGAATAATTAAAGAAAGTTATCGAATGCATTCGCGATCCTTTATGGATGCGACGGCACGGGGCGCGCAGAGGAGCTCGCCGGTTGGCAATGAGGGAAGATGCGGACATCCGGGAACGGATGTCCGCGATAGTTCAGAGCGTAGCGACTGCCTTCAATCGAGAAAGTCGCAATTGGCCTCGATGAAAGCAGCGAGGTCGAGCGAGTGCTGGCGCACGAGACGCTCCGCGAGTTCGGTGTCGCGCTTCTCCAGTGCCTCGATGATGCGCAGATGGTCGACGATGGAACGCGACGCGCGGTCGCTCTGCGAAATCGTCATGCGGCGAATCGCGCGCACGTGAATGAAGATGTTCTTGATCGTGTCGAGAATGATCTGCGACTTCGACAGTTCGACGATAGCCTGATGGAACGCAATGTTCGCATCCGAGTACTCGGCGATATGCTCGGCCGGCGTCGAATCGCGGAACTGATCGAACATGTGCCGCAGCCGCGCAATTTCTTCATCCGTGGCGTGCAGCGTGGCGAGACGCGCGGCCATGCTTTCCAGCGCGGCCCACATCTGTACCATCTCGACGATCTCGCGCTTGCTCTTGCGCACAATATAGATGCCCCGGCGCGGGATCGTGCGCACGAAGCCTTCCTGTTCGAGCAGCGTCATGGCCTCGCGCACGGGCGTGCGGCTCACGCCCAGCGATTCGCTCAGCGCGCGGTCGTCGAGGCGTATTTCGTCACGCGACGCATAGATATCGGCATCGGCGATCGCCGCGCGCAGCATCGCGTAGGCGCGATCACGCAGACTGGCGCTCGTCCCGATGGGTTGCAGTGACAGGGTGAACGGCGTAGCCGCTGGCTGACTGTCAAGTTCTGACGACATGCATCGCCTCTGATCCGGTCGGTGCGAGTGAGCACCGTAGTTGGCTCGAACGGCGCACTGCGCCGCTCCCGTATCCGCGCCCGTCTACTGCCTTCATCGTCACGCGGACTGTGAACGTATTCAGTATATCAGCGTGTGAGGTATTGTCGATCAAACCCGCATCGGCGCTGGCTGTGCAGCTTCGCCACACGCGTCGCGCAGTGTAGCGTACCCGGCAAAAGCGCTTAAGGATTAGGCACCGTCGATGCGCCGCCTGTCGCCGCTGCCGTCAAAGCCTCAGGAGCTGAGGACGCTGCGCGCGGCGCTTCATGCGCGATCGTGCCGCATTGCAGTTGGCCGTTGTCGCTGGATTCGAGCTCGCTGGCGTTCAAGTTCGCGCAGGCGGCTTCGACGATCGTGCCGATGTCGTGCCGGTTGCGCTCGCGCGCGGCATGCTTCATTTCACTCTGGAGCCAGCCGCTGAAACTGACGACGGCGAACACGGCAACGGTGAGCAGTACGGACTCGGTCTTGGACAAACGCATCTTTGATAGGGCTTTGCAGGAGGGACGGCCAGACACGTTATCGGCAGCGGCGCAAAAAGCTTGAATGGTTCGATGGCCCGGGTGGATTTATCGAACCGTCGCGATGCATTCGCCACACAGCATGGTTAGCATCGAATTCGCCGTTAAAACGGATCGTGAAATTCATGTTCGGATTGCATGCCCGAAATGGCTATATCGAATCGCGCCTCCCTTCATGCAAATTGTCTTGAGCCAATCGTCTTGGTGTTGGCTGAATCGCTCCATTAGCCTGTCGCCTGCTTCAAGCTTCCATACCGCGAACGTTACTCCCGGCTTTCGCATTCGAATCGAAAAGCCGCAATATGCAATACGGATTTCGCCAATCCGATTGTTGGAGACCACTATGACCGCCGAACCCGAGAGCTTCCGAGATCAATTCGTCTCGCTGTTCCAGTCAGCCGTCGATCAGGTCGTGCGCAGCACGACGCCCGCCGCGACGCTCGCCTCGCGGCCGGGAACGGACAACGCGCTCGTCAATGCAGCGGCGACGATTGCGTCGCTGAAGTCGCAAGGCGCATCGGCCCTGCCCGACGTCGCGCCGGACGAAGTCGCGCAGGACGCCTGGACCTGCGCAAAGATGGGCTTTGCGTTGATGGAAGCCCGCGCTCGCGGCGACGCGGCCGGCGCTGAAAGTATCGAGAACGACCTGCGCTTCAACGTCTGCGATCCGGCGTGGATCAAGGTGATCGAGAGCTACATGCAGTTCTTCGGCCCGGACGGCAAGCGCGCGTCGATTCCCTACCGGCGCGCGGCCGCCATCGGCCCCGTCACGGTGCCGCTGAAAGCAGGCGCAACGGTCGCGCTGATCGCCGACTGGGGAACGGGAACGGACGTCGCCGTGGATCTGCTGAAGCAGGCCGCGCTGCAAAACCCCGACGTCGTGATTCATCTCGGCGACATCTACTACTCGGGCACGCCGCAGGAATGCGAGGCGAACTTCAGGAACATCGTCGATAGCGTACTGTCGCGCAGCACGAAGGACGTGCCCGTCTACACGCTGTCAGGTAACCACGACATGTATTCAGGCGGCGCCGGCTATTACGGGCTGATCGACACGCTCAACGATCACGCGCGCCTTCAGCCCGCCAGCTTCTTCTGCCTGCGCAACGACGACTGGCAGTTCATCGCGCTGGACACGGGACTGCACGACTACAACCCGTTCGACGGAACGGAAGTCCTCACCTTCATCGAGCAGGATGAAGAGGACTGGATCGTCGAGCGCATCGCCGAATTCAGCGGCAAAACGATCCTGCTTTCGCATCATCAACTCTTTTCCGCGCTGTCGCAGATCGGACCGTTGCAGACGGGCGGCAAGCTCATCGCGCACAACCCGAAACTGCTCGCGAGTTATCAGCGTTTCGCGCAGGCCGCAAAGCAACCCATCAGTGCATGGTTCTGGGGCCACGAGCACAACCTGAGCATCTATCAGCCGTACCTCGGATTGAACCGCGGACGCTGCATCGGGCACGGCGCGGTGCCCGTGATCGTCGACGGACCCGAGAACGCGCCGGACCCGCGTATCGTCAACCCGCCCGCTCTGCAGAACGTGCTGCTGAAAGAGGCGGACAAGATCTATATGCACGGCTTCACGATCATCCGGCTCGGGCAAGGTGCGCAGAGCGGGCAGGCGTCGGCGGAGTACTACGAAAGCAGTGACGGCACGACGCCCATGTTCACGGAAACGCTCTAGCGCCCGCTGAACGCCGTCACACGTCGACGATCACTTCGAAGCCGCCGTAGATCAGCCGTTTGCCGTCGAAAGGCATGGTCATCGCCTCCGGTTGCAGGCGCGGATCGGCCATCACCTTGCTCATGCCTTCGTCGCGCTTCGCGCGCGAAGGCCAGACGACCCACGAGAACACGACCACTTCGTCCGGCTCGCGCTTGACGGCCAGCGGGAACGACGTGAGCTTGCCTTCCGGCACGTCGTCGCCCCAGCACTCGACGACGTTCAGCGCTCCATATTCCTTGAACACGCCCGCCGCCGTCTCGGCGTGCTTGCGGTATATCTCGCGATTCTCCGCCTTCACTGCCACCACGAATCCATCTACATAGTTCATTGCCGCCTCCTGTATGAAATCGTCAGATGCCGGGCATAAAAAACGCCGCTGCCCGGTTCTACACAGACGACGATCGACGCGACAGCAAATCGACAGCTTCGCGAATATTTTCATGTCAGGCTGCGCGGCGGGCGTGCACCGCATGCCGCGCCAATGTCATAATCCGCGCAGCATTTCACACACGTTTTCCATCGACATGGCGAGCCGGTTCCATCGGAAGATTGGCTGCATTCTCGGATTGCTCGCGATCCTGATGGCGGCGCTCGCACCTACCGTGTCGCAGGCCATCGCGGCGAGCCGCGGCGCATATGACCCCGCCGCCGCGCTCTGCTCCGCCCAAACGGCCAGTCCCGCCGACACCCGGGAGGACGACGCCGGCAATACGCACACGCTCGCCTCGCACTGGCATGCATGCGGCTATTGCAGCCTGCTCGCGCATCTTCCCGTGCTGCCCGCGGCACCGTCGACGTTCGCGCTGACGGTCGCCGCGATGACACAGCGCGTCGCAGTTCGCTTCGAAAGCGTCGCGCTCGTCACTCCCTTCGAAAGCGCGCAGCCGCGCGCGCCGCCCGTGCATCTCTGAGTCGAACCCGCGTATCCGCAATGCCGTCACGGCGTTGCTGTTTTCGCGCACGCCGCGTTGCCGCTTCCCCGCGCGCACGCGGCCGGTGCGCGCGCCCACTCAGGATCACACACATGAACACCCGACACTTCAGGCGCGGCAGGCTGCCGTTCGCCGGCTGCATGCTCGCCGCCCTGCTCGCTCCTTCCATTTCTCACGCGCACGCGATTGCGGGCGACCGTGTCTTCCCTGCGACGATGGCCGTCGACGATCCCGGCGTCAGCGACGAACTCAATCTGGAATACGGCCACCAGCGCCTGCGCGGCGACGATGGCGACCAGAGCGTCAACAGCTTCAGCTTCGAGTACGACAAGCTGATTACGCCGCGCCTCGCGGTGTCGCTCGGAGGCGCCTACGTCGGGCAGAACAATCCGACCGCGCACGGCTTCGACAACTTCAGCGTCGGCCTCAAGTACCTGCTGTACGTGAACGAGGCGCACGAGTTCATGACGTCGATAGGCGTCGACGCGGACCTGGGCGGCACGGGCAGCCACGCGATTGGCGAGAGCTTCTCGACCATCTCGCCGACGATCTTCGCCGGCAAGGGCTTCGGCGACCTGCCCGATTCGCTGGCGTATCTGCGCCCCGTCGCGATCACGGGCGAGGCGGGCCCCGCGTTCACGACGGGCGCCGGCCAGCCGAATGCGTTCAATTACGGCGTGACCGTGCAATACAGCCTGCCCTATCTGCAGCAGCACGTGCGCGACGTCGGCTTGCCGCAGCCGCTCGCGAACCTGATCCCCATCGTCGAAATTCCGCTGTCGCGCAGCCAGGGGCAAACCACGGGCACGATCAACCCGGGCGTCATCTGGATCAACCGTTATGGGCAATTCGGCATCGAGGCGCAAATCCCCGTGAATCACGCGAGCGGCTCGCATGTCGGCGTGCTGGTGCAGGCGCACCTGTTCTTCGACGACATCGCGCCCACGACGATCGGCAAACCGCTTTTCCCATAACGAGGACCATCATGAACACGACCCGACTTGCGGCGGCGCTGGCGCTGTCACTCACGCTGATGCCGCTCGCGGCGCTGGCCCATGTGTTTCCGCAGAAGCAGGAGCCCGGCGCGGGCACGACCGTCGAGGCGCCCGCCAAGGTGACCATCGCCTTCGACGGCCCGCTCGAACCCGCCTTCAGTTCGTTGACCGTCACGGATGCAGCGGGCAAGCAGGTGAGCACCGCGAAATCGACGATCGATGCGCAGCAGCCGAGCGTCGCGTCGGTCGCGCTGCCCGCGCTGGCCGCGGGGAAATACACGGTGCATTGGGTGGCCGTGGCGTCGGACGGACATCGCACGCACGGCGATTACTCGTTCAACGTGAAGTGATGAGGCGCGCCGAACACCACGTACGCTCTGCTGCATCGCGATTGAAAATGTCGTAGAAAATGGGCTGAATGCGCGACGCGCGGCGTCATGAAACTGGACATGACGCCGCGTTGCACCAGGCCGTGCTACTGTCGCGAGGAGCCGTTGCAAGCGGGCATTGAAACAGCCGTTGCACGCGGCCGGCCTGCACGTCGCTTTGACCGTTCAACCCCGCTATGGAGTGTGCGTGAACAATCCGCTGATTTTTGGCTTTGCGCTCGTCGCAGTCGATGTCGTGATCTGGCGTTGCACCACCCCAAAAAACGAAGTCGCGCGGTTGCTGGTGCGGCTGTGCATTTACGCGGCGCTCAGCGCACTGCTGTTCGGCTCGGGCCTGAGTCCGTTCTCGCAGGCGCCTTACGCGGATTCGAAGCCGTTGCACGTGCTTGGCCAGGTGCTTGAAATCATCTGGTGGCTGATGGGCGCGCGTCTGCTCAGCCTTGCGCTCGACACGTTGCTGTTGCCGCAGACCTGGCGCCGTCAAAGGCTCTTCTCGGACGTATTCGGCGCGGTGGTTTTTCTCGCGGCTGCCGTCGCGGCGCTCGGCTTCGTGCTCGAACTGCCGGTGCGCGGGCTGGTCGCGACATCGGGCGCACTCGCCATCGTGCTTGGCCTTGCGATCCAGAGCACGCTCAGCGACGTGTTTGCCGGCATTGTGATCAACACGACCGAGCCGTATCACATTGGCAACTGGGTGATCATCGACGGCGTGGAGGGCAAGGTGCTGGAGATGAACTGGCGCGCGACGCATCTGCTGACATCGCAAGGCAATATCGTGATCGTGCCGAATGCCGTGGCGGCGAAGGCGAAGATCACGAACAGCAGCCGGCCGCCGGCGCTGCACGGCGTGACCCTCATGCTGGAGATCACGCCCGAAGCGCGTCCGAGCGTGGTGCTGGCTGCGCTCGAACGCGCGCTGGCGGGCGTGCGCGCGGTGATCGCCGACCCGGCGCCGTATGCGATCGTGAAGCGGACCAGCATCATGTCCGTCACATACGAGGCGACTGCGTATGTCGACGACATGAGCAAGAAGCTCGCCGTCACGAACGAGCTGTTTGACTTGTGCTACCGGCAGTTGCAGGCGGCGGGCGTCGATCTGAAGCCGCTTGGGGGCGGGTATGCGCCTTCGCCTTCGGCCTTGCCGACGCAGCAGATCGATCCGCGCGTTGCGCTGCTGCGGCGCGTGGAGATTTTTGCCGCGTTGACGGCGGACGAGTTGCAGCGTCTTGCGCCTATGCTGTCCCGTCGCTCTTATGAGCGTGGCGACACGGTGGTCACGCCGGACACGGTGCTCGACCATTTGACCATTGTGGATTCGGGGGTGCTGTCTGTGGTGGCGCAGGATACGTCTGGGCCTGTCGAAGTGACTCGTCTGGGTCCTGGCGACGCGATGGGTGAATTCGGTCTGCTGGCAGGTATGCCCGCGCGCGTGACGATCTCGGCGCTTACGTCGGCGACTGTTTATCAGTTGAAGAAGGAAGATTTGACGCCGCTGCTGAAGGATAAGCCAGATGTCGCGAGGGAGATGTGTCAGATGTTGTCGCGGAGGCAGGATACGCTGGGCAAGCTCGGGACGCCGGCGCCTGTTGCGCAATCCGAGCAGTCGATTTTTCAATGGCTGCTGGATGGGATGAAGAAGTTGCATGATCTGACGTTTTGAGTTTTTTTTGTCTGCGACGCTGGGGGTTGTGTTGGCGTTCGCGGTTTGGTTGTTCGGGCCTTTGCGCTGGCATTCGCGGTTTGCTTTTGCTTTTGCTTTCGCTGGCATCCGCGAATTGTTAGCGTGCTTCACGCGTCGCCCCTGTGCGGGGCGGCACCTACTTTTCTTTGCCGCCGCAAAGAAAAGTAGGCAAAAGAAAGCGGCTCACACCGACAGTGCTAGTTCTTGCCTGAGGGCCCCCAAAGGGTCTTACGCTCCACACGACAACGTACTTATCAATGCCCGTTGCCAACGCTTCGAATGAACGCCTCACCCGCTTCAAATACCCGTACCCGTTCAAGCGGCAGCGAACGTTATATGCCGCCCAGGTGGCAAACTGTGTGCAGGTTGTCGCGACGCAGAAGCCGGCGCTCTACAACGGACACCAACCTTGCTTTCCAGCCCGGAGTGCTGCGTGTATTGCGCGAAGGCCGACACACAGTTTGCCACCTAGGCGGCGGAAGACTGTCCGGCGCGGCGTGCTGGACGCGGATGTATGAAGGGGGTGAGGCGTACAGAGAGAGCGCTGGCAACGCAGGCGGGCCCGAGCGTTACCGTGCGAAGTACGGGGACGCTGGGGGCCCCTGGACAAACGTCAAGAGCTGGCGGTGTGAGCCGCTTTCTTTTGCCTACTTTTCTTTGCGGCGGCAAAGAAAAGTAGGTGCCGCCCCGCACAGGGGCGACGCCTGAAGCACGCTAACAATTCGCGGATGCCAGCGAAAGCGAAAGCGAAAGCAAAACACGGATGCCAGCGAAAAGACCAAACCCACCCCCAGCGTCGCAGACAAAAAAAAACCCAACACACCTCAAGGACCCACATGCCGCCCCCGGCCCTCCCCCCCGCCCTGGAATGCCGCTCGCTGAGTAAAGCCTACGCAACAAACCGCGTAGTCCTGTCCAGCCTGGACTTCAAACTGGCAGCAGGCGAATTCATCGCCATCATGGGCGACTCAGGCGTCGGCAAATCAACGCTATTGAACCTGATAGCGGGCCTGGACCGCGCCGATAGCGGCGAAGTGCTCATCGACGGCACGCCCGTCTCGACGCTGAACGACGATGCCGCCACCCGCCTGCGCCGCGAAAAACTCGGCTTCGTCTTTCAGGCGTTCCACGTGCTGCCGCATCTGACGCTCGCGCAAAACGTCGCGCTACCGTTACTGCTGAACGGCATCCCGCCGCAACGCGCACTCGACATGCTCGCCGCCGTCGGTCTGGAAGGACGCGGACACGATATGCCGCGCCAGCTATCGGGCGGCGAACTGCAGCGCGTCGCCATCGCTCGCGCACTCGTGCACCGTCCCACGCTGATCCTCGCCGACGAGCCCACAGGCAATCTCGACCCCGACACCGCGCATGAAGTGCTCGCGCTGCTGCGCGAAGAAACCAAAGCGAACGGCGCAGCAACGATGATGGTCACGCATTCGCAAGCAGCCGCCGCCGTCGCCGACCGCGTACTCATCCTGAGCGAAGGCAAACTGCACGCGATGCACGCAACATCGCCCCACGCCTCGCGCCAGAACCATGAATGACACAGCGTTCAGCGCAACCGCGCACCCCACGCGCCACGGACTGCGCACGCTCACGCGCTGGCTGCTAGCCGCCGAGTGGCACAGCCACAAAGGCCGCGCCCTGATCGCGATTGCGACCATCGCGCTCGGCGTCGCACTCGGCTAC
The DNA here is from genome assembly GCF_002902945.1 of Paraburkholderia caribensis. NCBI lineage: Bacteria > Pseudomonadati > Pseudomonadota > Betaproteobacteria > Burkholderiales > Burkholderiaceae > Paraburkholderia > Paraburkholderia caribensis. The sequence goes on along the minus strand of NZ_CP026102.1, from coordinate 678,161 downwards.
GCCGTGCAACTGATCAACAGCGCCGCGTTCAACGAATTCTCGGCGGCGACGCGCAGCCTGTCGGGCCAGGCTGACTTGCAGGTGCGCGGCGCACAGCCCACGTTCGATGAAAGCGCCTATCCACGACTCGCGACACAACCCGGCGTCGCGCTCGCCAGCCCCGTGCTCGAACTCGACGTGACCGTGCCGGATCGCACCGCGCCGCTGAAAGTGCTCGGCATCGACATGTTCCGCGCGAGCCGCATCGCGCCCGATCTGACGGGTGTGACGGACAGCAGCCGCCCGCTCGACGCCCTCGCCAGCGACGCCATCTTCCTCTCGCCCGCCGCGCAGCAATGGCTCGGCGTGCGCGCCGGCGAGACCGTGACGTTGCGCAGCGGTACGTCCGATGTGCATCTGCGCGTGGCGGGCAGCATCGTCAGGGCGCGGCCCGGGCAACGCATCGCGGTGATGGACATCGCGGCCGCACAATGGCGCTTCGCGCGCCTCGGCAAGCTGTCGCGCGTCGATCTGCAACTCGAACGCGGCGTCGATCGCGAACGGTTCAGGCGCGCGTTGCAGGACCAGCTCGGCAGCCGGTTCGCCGTGGGCGAAACGCGCGACGTAGAAAGCCGCACCGACCGGCTGTCGCGCGCCTACCGGATCAACATGAACGTGCTCGCGCTGGTCGCGCTGTTCACGGGCGCGTTTCTCGTATTCTCGACGCAGGCCCTCGGCGTGGTGCGCCGGCGCGCGCAGTTCGCGATGCTGCGCGTGCTCGGCCTCACGCGCACACAGTTGCTGCGGCAGATTCTGCTCGAAGGCGCGCTGCTCGGCACGCTCGGCTCGGCGGCGGGCATCGCGCTCGGCTTCGCGCTCGCCTATGTCGTGCTGCGCTTTTTCGGCAGCGATCTGGGCGGCGGCTACTTCCCCGGCGTTCAACCGACGGTCGGCTTCGAGCCGGTCGCCAGCGCGATTTTCGTCGTGCTCGGCATCGCCGTGTCGCTGCTCGGCAGTCTGGTGCCCGCGCTCGAAGCGGCGCGCGCCCATCCCGCGCCCGCGCTGAAAGCGGGCGGCGAGGAAGCCGCGCTCGGCAAGCTGTCGACGCCGTGGCCCGCGCTCGTCTGCATCGCTCTCGGCGTGGCGCTGACGCAGACGCCGCCCGTGTTCGACGTGCCGATTGCGGGCTATCTCGCGGTCGCGCTGCTGCTGATCGGCGGCATCGCGCTGATGCCGCGCGTCACGTCGCTGCTGTTTCGCGCGCTGAGCCGTCCGCTCGATGGAAGCGACACACGGCGCACCGCCGCGCCCGTCGTTGCGCTTGCGCTCGCGCGCCTCGCGAACGCGCCGGGCCAGGCATCGATTGCGATGGGCGGCGTGCTGTCGAGCTTCACATTGATCGTCGCGATGGCGATTATGGTGTCGAGCTTTCGCGTGTCGGTCGAAGACTGGCTTGCGCACCTGTTGTCCGCCGACGTCTATGTCCGCGTCGCGCCGAACGGCGACACGGGCGGGCTGAATCCCCAGCAGCAGGCAATGCTGGCCGCCACGCCCGGCATCCGCCACGCGGCGTTCGCGCGCACCTCGCAACTGGCGCTCGATCCGTCGCGACCGTCCGTTGCCCTGCTCGCGCGCGAAATCGATGCCGCCGATCCCGGTGCGAATCTGCAGATCACCGGGGCGATCCTGCCGCCGTCCGCGTTGCGCGCTGGCGAAACACCCGTGTGGGCGTCGGAAGCGATGGTCGATCTGTACGGCTATCACGTCGGTCAACGGCTGATGCTGCCGATCGGCGAGCACGGCGCCGTGTTCGTCGTCGCGGGCATCTGGCGCGACTACGTGCGGCAGACAGGCGCGCTGCAAATCCGTCTCGCCGATTACCGGCGCCTCACGGGTGACACCGGCGCTACCGACGCCGCCCTCACCCTGGAGCGCGGCGTGAGCGCCGGGCAGGCGATCACCGCGTTGCGCGCATTGCCGTTCGCCAGCGCACTCGACTTCGCGCAACCCGGCGACATCCGCGCACGCACGCTGACCATCTTCGACCGCAGCTTCGCCGTCACGTATCTGCTGGAGGCCGTCGCGATCGTGATCGGACTGTTCGGCGTCGCGGCGACGTTCTCGGCACAGACGCTGTCGCGCTCGCGCGAGTTCGGCATGCTGCGGCACGTGGGCGTGACGCGTGGACAGATTCTCGCGCTGCTCGCGATGGAAGGCGGGCTGCTCACCGCGCTCGGCATCGCGATGGGCTGCGTGCTCGGCTTTGCGATCAGCCTGATCCTCGTGTTCGTCGTCAACCCGCAGTCGTTTCACTGGAGCATGTCGCTGCATGTGCCGTGGACGCTGCTATCCGTGCTGGCGCTCGTGATGCTCGCGTCGTCGTGCACGACGGCCGTCGCGGCGGGCCGCCGCGCTGTCTCCATCGATGCCGTGCGCGCGGTCAGGGAGGACTGGTGATGCATGCCGCCCGTATTCTGTTGCTCGTGTTCGCGTGTCTGCTTCGCGGATCGGCGGGTTTCGCGGCCGAACCGCAATTCGCGGCCGTTGCGCCGGACAAGTCGATTGAACTGCCTCGCGACACGGGCGCGCATCCCGCGTTTCGCACCGAATGGTGGTACGCGACGGGCTGGCTGGAGACGCCCGATCATCAGCCGCTCGGCTTTCAGATCACCTTCTTCCGCTCAGCGACGGGGCATCCTGCGAGCGACCCGAGCGGGTTCGCGCCGACGCAGCTGATCATCGCGCACGCCGCGCTCAGCGATCCGCGACTCGGCCGGCTCGTGCACGACCAGAAGATCGCCCGGCAAGGCTTCGGCCTCGCCTACGCGAAGCCGGACAACACCGACGTCCGGCTCGATAGCTGGCGGATGGTCCGCGCGCCGGACGGCCACTACGACGTGAACGCCGACGCCGGCGGCTTCGCGTTGCATCTGACATTCACGCCGACCCAGGCGCCGCTCCTTCAGGGCGACCACGGCTACTCGCGCAAAGGACCGCTGCCGGAACAGGCGAGCTACTACTACAGCGAACCCCAATTGCGCGTGACGGGCAGCGTGACACGTCCATCCGCCGATGGCGCGAGCCGCGCGCCGGCGCCAACGTCCGTCACGGGCAGCGCATGGCTCGATCACGAATGGTCGAGCACATTGCTCGCGTCCGATGCCGTCGGCTGGGACTGGCTCGGCGCGAACCTGACGGGCGGCGCGGCGCTGATGGCGTTCAAGGTGCGCGCCGCCGATGGACACGCGGTCTGGGCGCACGCCGCGCTGCGCACGGCCGATGGACACGTCACGCAATACGGCCCCAGCGACGTCGACTTTTCGCCGACCCGCCAATGGCGTTCGCCGCGCACGAACACGCAATACCCGGTGGCGACCGTCGTACGTACGGGCGACACCCGCTGGCAACTGACGCCCTTGCTCGACGATCAGGAACTCGATTCGAGCGAATCGACGGGCGCGCTCTACTGGGAAGGCGCCGTCGCCATCAGCCGTGACGGGCAGCCAGCCGGGCACGGCTACCTCGAACTCACCGGCTACGGCAAAAAACTGTCGCTCGAACGGCGCTGACGCCCGCCCGGCGGGCATTTAGGGGTAAACCCTGAAATCTGGAAAAGTCACTTCCACCGGATGGGCTTAATCTTAAGCGGCTACTTACCTACACTTATTACAACTGATTGCGAACAGGGCTGTTCGCAAAGTCGAAAACAAAGTTGGAGGTTCATCATGAAGTCGCTGATCAAGGCTGTTGCCGTCGCTGCCGTGCTCGCTATCCCCGCCGTGTCGTTCGCCCAGTCGAACCAGCCTGTTACTCGCGCTCAGGTCCGCGCCGAGTTGGTTCAACTGGAACAGGCCGGCTATCGTCCGGGCGCAGGCACGGAAGCGCACTACCCCGATGAGATCCAGGCCGCGCAAGCGCGCGTGAACGCGCAGAACGGTGCGGCGAGCGGTTACGGCGGTGTCGCGAACGCATCGCAGGCGGGCCGCCCGGGCGTGTCGGCGGCGGACTGGAATGCGATGTACAACCATCCGTAAACCGCGTCGATACCCGCTTCACTTCGCCGCCCTTCTGGCATCTACTTCGGGCCCGCTGTCCCCGTAGCGGGCGCGATTCGCCACACCGCGTTGCCGACATCGTCGGCAACCAGCAGCGCGCCGCGCGCATCCAGCGCCACGCCGACGGGCCGCCCAACCGCGTGCCCGTCCGGCCTCAGGAATCCCGTCAGAAAATCTTCCGGTCCACCCGACGGCTTGCCATTCTCGAACGGCACGAAGATCACCTTGTAGCCCGCAAACGGCTTTCTGTTCCATGAGCCGTGCTGACCGACGAATGCGCCGCCACGGTAGCGGTCCGGAAACAGCCTGCCGTCATAAAACGCCAATCCGAGCGATGCCGTGTGATTGCCGAGCGCATAGTCCGGCGCGATGGCGCGCGCGACCATGTCCGGGTTCTGCGGCTTCACCCGCGAATCGACATGCTGGCCGTAATAGCTGAACGGGAAGCCATAGAACGCGCCGTCCTTCACCGACGTCATGTAGTCGGGCACGAGATTGTTGCCCAGTTCGTCGCGTTCGTTCACGGTCGTCCACAGCACGCCCGATTGAGGTTGCCACGCCATGCCGTTCGGATTGCGCAGGCCGGTTGCGTAAGGCCGCATCGTGCCGCTCGCGATATCGAATTCGAGGATGCGGGCGCGGTCGGCTTCCGCTTCGACGCCGTGCTCCGCTGCATTGCTGTTCGAGCCGACCGTGATGTAGAGCCGTTTGCCGTCGCGGCTCGCCAGAATATTTTTGGTCCAATGATGGTTGATCGGGCCGGCAGGCAGATCGGCGACCTTCACGCCCTGCGCGGCGATCCGTGTTTCGCCCGTGACGTAATCGAAGCGCAGCAACGCGTCGGTATCGGCGACATACAGCTGGTTGCCGATCAGCGCCATGCCGAACGGCGAATGCAGCTTGTCGATGAATACGCCTTGCGTTTCGGCGCTGCCGTCGCCGTCGGCGTCGCGCAGCAGCACGATCCGGTCGGGACTCGGCACGCCCGCGCCCGCGCGCTTCTGGAACTGCTTCGTGATCCAGCCGACGACGCCGCCGCCGTTGTCATGCGGCTGCGGTGTATTGGTCTCGGCCACCAGTACGTCGCCGTTCGGTAGCGTGTAGAGCCAGCGCGGATGCTGGAGATTCGCGGCGAATGGCGTCACGGCGAAACCGGGCGGCGCGGTGGGATGCGTGCCGGCGGCACGCGGTTCGACAGGCGCAATGTGGACCGTCGGGACAAGCGACTTGTCGGGCGCGGGCAGGGTTGGCGATGGGCCGAAACTCGCTTCTTCGGGCGTATTGGATGACGCCGCACAGGCGGCAAGCGGAACGACGCAAATCGCGATCAGGATGGGGCGAACGCGCATGGAATCTCCAGCGTCAGCGCAGCGGGAAAGGCGCAGGTGATAACTGCGCAGCAAATGTCTTGCCCGGTGCCGAGGATTCAACACCTGTGACGCGTGGAGATGGCGGCGCGGCGAGTGGAGTTCTCCACAGTTTCTGGTGACAAGCCTGTGAGTAACCTGGGCAAGACCGACGCAAGTCATTGACGCGATTCAGATTGCATCCGATGCATCCGCCTCGCGTCACTCGCGCACGCTTCCTCTGCGCGCGGATACGCCGCGAGGTTGTCCACAGTTTCCGTTCATAAGCCTGTGGGTATCCTGCGCAAGACTCACGCAACTCGTTGATGCCATTCAGATTGCACCCGATGCATCCGATGTCGCTCGCAACACGCCCCCGACGTTATCCACAGTTTTCGTTCATAACCCTGTGGACAACACCCGGACTCGCGCCTTATCCCCCTGACGCATCACGATTTTTCCTCACGACGCCCTCATGCAGCACGTCCGCTACTGCTGTGCATGCACGCGCTCCCGCACGCCTTCCAGCCGCTCCCGCACGAACCGGACATGCTCGCGCAACACATAGAATCCGTCTGCATAAGCAAGCGGCATCCGCAGCGTGTTCAGCGACGCCTCGATGCCGTCCAGCTCCGCAAGCAGCTTCGCGCGTTCTTCGTCCGAGGAGCTGCGCATCGCGTCGCGTTCGATCGCGATCAGCGCGCCGTAGTACCGGTAAATCCGCGAGCGCACACGCCAGGTGAACAGCGCAGGAATGAGCCGCAACGCGGGAATCAGCAGCACGGCGATCGGCAGCAGCAACACCAGCAAACGGTCGACCACCGTCGCGATCCAGAACGGCAGCGTCCGGTACAAAAAGCTCTTGCCCGATTTGTAGTAGCGCGTCGCATCCTCGCTGATGCGGAACTCGCGCGCGACGGAATTCGGAAACTGCCCTGCCTTCTGCAGCAGTCCCGCCGGCCCGTTCACTTCCTGCGCGGCTTCGATCAACAGATCGGATATCGCCGGATGCAGGTTCGAGCGCGCCACCAGTTCGACCGTCGGGCTGATCAGATGAAGCGGTTCGGGCGGAATGCGGCGCCTCAGATCGAGCAGACCAACAGGGAGATCGAGATTGTCCAGATACGGAAAGATCCGCGTATAGGCATCCGCTTCGTTGAAATTCATCACCGAGACGCCCGGAATGGTCAGCAGGCGCAGGATCATCGCGCGCGTGGTCGAGTCGCCGCTCAGCAGCGCCGCATCGATCTGGTTGGTCACGAGCGCTTTGGCGGCGTCGAGCCCGTCGAGCGGCAAGAGTGTCGTATCGCCGCCCGGCACGATGCCGTTCGCCTCGAGCAGTTCGAGCGACAGCATCCGCGTGCCGCTGCCTTCGCGGCCAATCGCGACCCGCTTGCCTTCCAGATCCGACAACTGCGACAGCCCCTTGCCGCGGTACACGACGATCAGCGGCACATACGACACCGTGCCGAGCGACATCAGCGACGTCGTATCCCGGCCCGCCGAGACGCCGCCCTGCACGAGCGCGACATCCACCCGCTGCTTCGGGTCGAGCAGCCGGTCGAGATTCTGTACGGAGCCATCGGATTCCAGCACGTTGAGCTTCACGCCATTGCGCCCGAGGATCTTGCGATACTCCTGCGCGTACTGCATGAACGAGCTGTCGTGCGGGCCGGCGCTGATCGTGATCGAGCGCGGCGGCGCGGGATCGACCAGCCATATCACGAGCCAGGCAAGCATCGCGAAGATCACCACGAACGGCAGAAACGACACGGCCAGATCGCGCCACACGGCATGGGTATGGTCGCGAACGACTCGCGGAAAATGCTGACGAACATTTTTCTTCATGGCCCGGCTCGCCTCCGAGATGCATCAGCGCCCATCGTAGCCGTCTCGCGCTGCTCTGTGGAGGACCTTCGCGCGCGCCCGCTTTTCATCCCCCTTGTCATGGGCCGTTGTCGGGCGATTCCGCCATCGACAACAAAATTGCCGCGAGCCCTTGCGCGATCGAAAGTGTGTCTCTATAATTCGCGCTCTTCGCTAGGCTCGTAGCTCAGCTGGTTAGAGCACCACCTTGACATGGTGGGGGTCGTTGGTTCGAGTCCAATCGAGCCTACCAACGAATATACGCAGTAAATGAAAGCGGCAAGCATCGTATGCTTGCCGCTTTTTTTTTGCGTTCCACGCCAACAAAAAAGCCGAAGGACACGCTTGTCCTTCGGCTTCCGTTCACCGTGCATCGCACTCGCGCGCAAGGCCCCGATGCATCCGCAACGGCTTCAGCGCGACATCATGTTCATGCTGACGTTGTGCATCACCCACACCGTCCCGAACACCAGGAACATCGCGGCCAGCACCGTATAGGCGAGCGCAAGCGTGTTCCAGCGCTGCCCGGATGTCGACACGCTCATGTGCAGGAAGAACACCAGATGCACGACGATCTGCACGACGGCGAGCGCCGCCAGCGCGAACGGCGCCGATGCGGCGGGGAGCCAGCCTTGCAGCACGATGCCGAACGCGGCGGCCGTCAACACCACGGCCAGCACGAACCCGATCACATATCCGCCGATACCGCCGTGCCCCGCTTCGCCATGAAGCGCATGGGAATTCGAGTGAGCCATTTAGATCGCGCTCCCGAGGTAGACAAAAGTAAACACGCAAATCCACACGACATCGAGGAAGTGCCAGAAAAGACTCAGACAGGTCAGCCTTGTGATTTCACGCTGGGTCAGTTGCGGCGCGCGCGCCACCTGCACGGCGAGCACGGCCATCCAGATCAGCCCCGTCGCGACGTGCAGGCCGTGCGTGCCGACCAGCACGAAGAACGACGACAGGAACGCGCTGCGCGACGGGCCCGCGCCTTCCGCGAGCAGATGCGAGAACTCGCTCAGTTCGAGCTTCAGGAACACGAGGCCAAGCACGAACGTGACCGCGAGCCAGCCGAGCACGGCGCGCGAGTTCCGCCCGCGTGCGGCGACCATCGCGAAGCCGTACGTGATGCTGCTCAACAGCAGCGCAGCCGTTTCGACGGCGACGCCGGGAATGTCGAACAGATCCTTCCCGGTCGGCCCGGCGTTGAACTGATGCGCCATCACGGCGAACACCGCGAATAGCGATGCGAACAGCACGCAGTCGGTCATCAGGTACAGCCAGAAGCCGAACACCGAATGCGATTCGCCATGATGGCCGTGGCCATCGACCTCGTTCAGGGTTGCGGCGTGAACTTTTTGCAGCATCACTCGACCTCCGCGAGCGCCGGCGACACTTCCACATGCTTCGGAAGCGGCGTGCGGCCTTTGTTTTCGATTGTCCGCACCACGTCGGACGGGATGAAATAACCGTCGTCGCGACCGAAGCTGCGGCCGATCAGGGTCGCCGCAATCGCCACCAGCGAGACGATCGCGAGCCACCAGATGTGCCACACGGCAGCGAACCCGAACGCGAGGCTGAACACGCCGATGAAGAAGCCTGCGCTCGTGTTCGACGGCATGTGAATGTCCTGATACGCCGCCTGAATCCCGAGGCCCTTGCCCGTTTCCTTCATGTGCGCGAACGCATCCAGTTCCTCTACGACGGGAATCGTCGCGAAGTTATAGACGGGCGGCGGCGACGAGATCGACCATTCGAGCGTGCGGCCGCCCCACGGATCGCCCGTGACGTCGCGATACTCCGGCTTGTTGCGATTGATGATGCTGACCACCACCTGCACGACCTGGAACACGACGCCGACCGCGATCAGCGCGGCGCCGCATGCCGCGACGATCATCAACGGCTGCCAGGCGGGATTGTCGTAGTGATTCAGACGACGCGTCGCACCCATGAAACCGAGCACGTACAGCGGGGTGAACGCCACAAAGAAACCGACGAACCAGCACCAGAATGCGCTCTTGCCGAGCTTGTCGTTGAGCTTGAAGCCGAACACCTTCGGGAACCAGTAGCTGAACCCGGCCAGATAGCCGAACACCACACCGCCGATAATCGTGTTGTGGAAGTGCGCGACGAGGAACAGCGAGTTATGCAGTACGAAGTCCGCACCCGGGATCGCGAGCATCACGCCCGTCATGCCGCCGATCGTGAAGGTGACCATGAAGCCGATCGTCCACAGCACGGGCGCCGTGAATTCGAGGCGGCCGCGATAGATCGTGAAGAGCCAGTTGAAGATTTTCACGCCCGTCGGAATGGCGATGATCATCGTCGCGATACCGAAGAACGCATTGACGTCGGCGCCCGAGCCCATCGTGAAGAAGTGGTGCGCCCACACGAGGAACGCCAGCACCATGATTGCGCAGCTCGCATACACCATCGTCTTGTAGCCGAACAGCGGCTTCTTCGCGAACGTCGAAATCACTTCCGAGTAGATGCCGAACGCGGGCAGAACCAGGATGTACACCTCCGGATGTCCCCAGGCCCAGATCAGGTTCAGATAGAGCATGGCGTTGCCGCCGGCTTCGTTCGTGAAGAAGTGCATGTCCGCGTAACGGTCGAGGCCGAGCAGCGCCAGCGCGATGGTCAGGATCGGGAACGTCGCCATGATCAGCACGTTCGAGCACAACGCCGTCCACGTGAACACGGGCATCTTCATCAGCGTCATGCCGGGCGCGCGCATCTTGACGATCGTCACGAAGAAGTTGATCGCCGTGATCAGCGTGCCGACACCGGAGAGTTCCAGCGCCCAGATGTAGTAATCGACGCCCACGCCCGGGCTGAACTGCAACTCGGACAGCGGCGGGTACGCGAGCCAGCCGACCTGTGCGAACTCGCCGATCACCAGCGAGATGTTCATCAGGATCGCGCTGATCGCCGTCATCCAGAACGACAGCGAATTCAGGAACGGGAACGCGACATCGCGCGCGCCGATCTGCAACGGCACGACGATATTGAAGAGTCCCACCATCAGCGCCATCGCCATGAAGAAGATCATGATGACGCCGTGCGCGGTGAAAATCTGGTCATAGTGATGCGGCGGCAGATAACCCGTCGCGCCGCCGCTCGCGAGCGCGAGTTGCAGCCGCATCATCACGGCGTCGGCGAAACCGCGCAGCAGCATCAGCACGGCGACGACGATATACATCACGCCAATGCGCTTGTGATCGACGGACGTGAGCCATTCCGTCCACAACCAGCGCCATTTTTTCAGGCGCGTAACGAGCACGACGACGGCCAGCACGATCAGCCCCATCAGGGCGGCCGCGCCCATGATGATCGGCTGGTCGAACGGAATCGCCTCTAAAGTCAGATTGCCGAACATGGGTTACTCCTTCGAAGTGTTCGTGATGCAGTTGGCGTCACGGAAATCGACGACATGCCCGCTGTTGTATTTCGCGATGACGTTGCGGAACAGCTTCGGGTCGACCGCGGAGAAATAGCGCACCGGGTCTTTCTCGCTCGGCTTCGCCACCGCGTAGTACCCGTCCATGTCGAGCCGTTCCGGCGATGCCTTCACCTTCTGCACCCAGGCGTTGAAATCGGCGGCGCTCACGGCGAGCGTGCGGAACTTCATGTCCGAGAAGCCCTTGCCGCTGAAATTCGCCGACACGCCTGCGTAGTCTCCCGGTTCATCTGCGACCAGATGCACGCGCGTCTGCATGCCCGCCATCGCGTAAACCTGCGTGCCGAGTTGCGGGATGAAGAACGAGTTCATCACCGAATCCGACGTGATGTGGAAATTGACGGGCGTGCCGACGGGCATCGCCAGCTGGTTCACCGACGCGATGCCCAGATCGGGATAAATGAACAGCCACTTCCAGTCGAGCGCCACGACTTCGACGTCGATCGGCTTCACGCTGGATTCGAGCGGCTTGTACGGATCGAGCTCGTGCGTGGTCCGCCATGTCAGGATGCCGAGGTACAGGATGATCAGCGCAGGGATCGTCCACACCACGACTTCGATTGCAGTTGAGTGCGCCCACTTCGGCGCGTACACCGCGCTTTTGTTCGACGCGCGGTAGCGCCACGCAAAAAGCAACGTCAACAGAATGACAGGCACGACGACGAGCAGCATCGCCCACGTCGCTGTCGCGATCAGCGACTTCTCGGCGACGCCGACGCTGCCCTTCGGGTCGAGCACTTCAAGTTGACATCCCGTGAGAAACGCGGTCAGACCGATGCTGACCGGTAAGAGACAAGCTCTTAAGGTTTTTCTGGCTAACATGTTTGCCCAATAATCGTTGAACCACGCTGAACACGTGTGGGGTTTGCAAGGCAAAGCGCACAAGGTCCTATGTGCCCCGCGATTCTATGGACGCACGGCGTTTGAAATCCTGATCCGCGTCAAGGACGCGGCACGAAGGACGGTGATAGATGTGCGACCGGATGTCACACGGTCTGGAACTGGCGGGTGCTTTAGTTTTTCTTCTGTCCGCACGCTCGCCGTTGCTGCAAGGAAGCTGTCAGGCGAGTCTGTCGACGAGCCGCCCGATCGCCGAATGGATGCGGGCGGCTAATGTGAATTACGCTTGCTCCGCCTGTTCGCTGTCGCCTGCGCCGTCTTGCGTCTTGCGCTCGATCAGTGCCTCGAGCGCGCCAGCGCCCTTGAAGCCAGCGACTGCCGCCATGCCCTTCGTCAACAACGACGCATTCGGGTCCGCCTTCTCCAGTGCTTCGACGGCTGCAGCCGCGCCGGCTATCTCGCCCAGTGTGCCGGGAATGCTCATGTCGGCTCCTTAGCTCGCCAGGTCGGCGGGCAGCTTGCCGCCATTCGCGGCGAGCGCCGTCATCAGCTGCTTGTGCAGCCAGATGTTCATCGAAGCCGAATCGTTCGTGTCGCCGCCGTACTTCAATTCACCCGCCAGTTGCCTGCGATGCTCCAGGCTGCTGTCGACGTCGAGCAGCTTCATCAGATCGACGATCGAACGACGCCAGTCGAGTTTTTGCGGGTTCGCCGCCGCCAGCTGGTCCATCACGGCCGCGACGTCGACGTCCGCCAGCGCCGTCGAGACAGGCGCGACGGGCGCGCCAGCCGATGCGTCCGCAGGAGCCGGGGCGATGGGTTCGGCGGGCAGGGGCTCAGCCGGTTTGGCCTTGCCGAAAATCTTGCTGACGATGCTTCCGAAGATGCTCATGTTGCGGGTCCTTCCTTTTCAAGTGGATAACGAGAGACTGCACAACGCCGTCCGCCTTCAGGTGCCTGAACTCGCGGGCGACGCTGTTTCCGACCAACGCCATTTGATCCGAACTGTCGACCTTTGCGTGCTGTCGGACGCAAGTTTTCACGTTTGTTCTCACTTCGGTGCGTCCGCGCGACAACTCCGTGTCAAATTTTGAAAAACTTTGCATGCCTTATCAACGTTCCGCTCTATTTGATGAAAAATCCCGGTCTGACTCGGTTTTTCCTTTTCTCCAACAAGGCCATCAAGATCATGAAAAAACTGTTGACCGTCGCAGCCTGCGCCCTCTCCCTGTCGATGCTCGCCGCGTGCGGCGGGCTCGACCGCAACAAGGAAGAGGCGCTGAACCAGCAAGCCGGGATCGAAGTAACGCAGACCAAGGAAGGCGTGCAGGTTCGTCTGCCTGAGAAGGTCCTGTTCAACTTCAACGAATCGAGCTTGCGTCCCGACGCGGGCCCCGCTATTGCCCGCGTGGTGGTCGTGCTGAGCCGCACGCAAAAGCCAATGATCGTCGAAGGCCATACGGATAACGTCGGTACGCGTGAATACAACCAGCAGTTGTCCGAAGCGCGCGCGAAATCGGTTGCGAATGAACTGGAGCGCCGCGGCATCAGCGCGTCGCGCATCACACTGGTCGGCTACGCGTTCGATCGCCCCGTGGCGGACAACGACACGCCCGAAGGCCGTGCGCGAAACCGGCGTACCGAGATTGTCGTCAAGGGCGAATCCCTCGAAGCCGTGATGGGCAAGTAACCGTTCGTCGTACTGGGTCAGGTGTCGTTCGACGGCGCCTGACTGCCGCCGGTTCGGCGTTGCGCGCATGTAGAGATTTGTCAAAGCGCCGCCGTGGCTGTCGCATGCGGTCAACCCGAACTTTTTGAGACCGTTAGACCTGCTTCTTTTGCTAACTCATGGTCTGTCGTGTCAACCGTTCGTCTTTTTGGATTACTAGGAATTTTCGGATTATTTGCCGGTTGCGCGCAGATGCCGTCCGAGCATCAGGCTTCGAGCACGACAGGCATCGTGTCGACGCCCATCGCACCCGTCGACGCCGACAGCGTGTCGGATAACGCCCCGGCCCAAGCTCAGATCGTCGCGCTGCGGCCAGCCGGCGACGCGCTGCAAACGGGCCAAGCATCATGGTATGCGCGCAAGTTCGAAGGGCGCCGCACCGCCAATGGCGAACGTTACAACGGCCAAGCGTTGACGGCTGCGCATCGTACGTTGCCGTTCGGCACTTATGTGCGCGTGACGTCGCTGTCCACTGCGAAGACGGTGGTAGTTCGCATCAACGATCGCGGCCCGTTCGTGAAGGGACGCGTCATCGATTTGTCCTATGCGGCGGCGAGTGCACTCGGCCTGACGCGAGCACCGTCGATGAACGTGCAGATCGAACGCGTCGAAAAGCAGGCAGACACGCGAACGGCATCCGGTGGATCGGAATCTTGAACCGGGAGACGGCGATAGCTCATGCACACGCGTCGAGAAGGAAGAAAACCGGCGTAGTCGCGCGGCATATCGCAATGGCCACGTGCATCGTCGCCTGGTGTGCTTCCGACGCTTTCGCCGCACAACTCAAGCCCGATACGCTCCTGGCAGAGAGCGCAGCGCACCGCCCGGCGACGCAGACGCTCAAAAAGCCCAAAGCTGCTCAAAAGGCGTCAAAGCCCTCGCACAAGACCCGCCGTAGAGCGAAAGCGGCTCGCCGCCCAGACGTGTTTTACCGCTGGTCCGACGAACAGTTGATGTTGGGCGGCGTCAGCCCATCTCAAATCGGCAAACGCGACGTGGCCGCAAACGGTAAGCAGACAAGCAAAGGCGCGGCCTCAGCAAAATAGACGCCGCGCCCGTCACCCGGTCTCAAATAGAACCGCCGCCGTACCTCACGACATCAAGCAGCGCCTTCTTCCTGTCCTGATAGTGATATAGGCTGATCGCGCCTTCCTTCATGTCGCCATGCGCGTCGAAAGCGATATGTCCGATCACGCCGTTGTAGTCGGACGTCGGCATCGCGGCAAGCACCTTCGCGGCGTCAGTGGTGTTGGCCCGCTTCATTGCGTCGACGACCAGGTACACAGCGTCGTAGGCGAACGGAGCGTTGAAGAGAATCGGACCGTTGAAACGCGCCTCGAAGCGCTTTTCGAACTCGGCACCCTGCGGCATGCGCGATACCGCAAGACTTGCTTCGGAACAAACGAGATTGCTCACGGCGTCGCCCGCAAGCTCCGCTACTTTTTCCGTGCACGCTCCGTCGCCGCTCAGAACTTTCGCGCTCAAGCCAAGCGCCGCCGCCTGACGAATGAACGGGCCGACCGTCGAATCCATCCCCCCGAACATGATGACATCCGGATGCGCGCTCTTGATGGAGGTGAGAATGGCGCGGAAGTCGGTGGACTTGTCGGTCGTGGCCTCGCGCGCGACGACGCGCCCGCCGCCCGCCTGCGCCGCCTTCGCGAACTCGTCGGCGAGGCCTTTGCCGTAGGCCGTTGCATCGTCGACGACGGCAATGGTCCTGGCGTTCAACGACTTGAGCGCATAACCGCCGAGCGCGGGCCCTTGCTGCGCATCCGTCGCGACCACGCGATACGCGCTTCTGTAACCCTGTTTTGTGTACTCGGGATTGGTCGACGACGGCGAAATCTCCGCGATGTTCGCTTCGTTATAGATGCGCGACGCGGGAATCGACACGCCCGAGTTCAGGTGGCCGATCACCGCGACGACATGCTCGTCGACGAACTTCTGCGCGATCTGCGTGCCCGTCTTTGGATCGGCCGCGTCGTCTTCGCCGTCGAGTTCGAGACGCACCTTCTGCCCGGCGATCACGAGTCCCGTCTCGTTGATTTCCTCCACAGCGAGCCGCGCGCCGTTCTCGTTGTCCTTGCCGAGATGGCTGCTGCCGCCCGTGAGCGGCCCCGCGTGACCGATCGTCACCACCTGCTCCGCTGCACCGCCGTTGCGTTGCGCGGCTTCGTGCGATGGCGGCTCTTTCTTGCCACACCCCATCAGCGTCAAGCTGGTCAGCGAGACACCGACCACGGTCAGTTTTGCCAGATTGTTCACCGCTTTCTCCTCCATGATTGTTTGAGCTTCAATCCACCCTCATTCGATTCGCATTCCGAATGGATAGTCAAAAACGGTAGCACAGCGGAAACGTCTGGATTGTAAAGATTGGTCAAGCGAATTTGACGATTTGCGGCACTTTCCTTGACACACTTTGACGCGTCACACGGGCATTCCAATGGACAATCCCATGCGCGCGAAGCGCATTGAACTCACCAATCAACCGGAATCAAAACAACCATGAACAGAATTTCTGCCGCTGTGCTCGTTTCGCTGCTGGCCGTTGCAGGCGTCGCCTCGGCGCAAACTTCCAGCGACGGCATCGTGACGACCCACGACAGCAACGTCGCCGCCCAGATCGAGCAGCACGCTCGCGACATCCAGGCGCGGCCCGATACCCAGCACAACGTCGACGCTCCTGCCGAAAAGACCGCGCAGAAATCCGCGCACCAGCATCACGGCCACGGGAAGACGGCAAAATCGAAGCAGGTGCATACGCCCGCCGCCAGCCAGTAAGCGCGGCGCACAACGACAAACGGGCTAGCCGAAGCTAGCCCGTTTGCTTTTGCAGCGAACCCAACACCCGTCGATCAGGCCTCGGCCAGTTCCGCTGCCTGCGCGTCTTCGAGATCTTCGACGCTGGTGCGGATCAGATGATCGAACGCGGCCAGCGATGCCTTCGCGCCCTCGCCCACGGCGATCACGATCTGCTTGAACGGCACCGTGGTCACGTCGCCAGCGGCGAACACGCCCGGCACCGACGTCGCGCCCTTCGCATCGACGACGATCTCGCCGTGCTTCGACAGCTCGACCGTGCCCTTCAGCCATTCGGTGTTCGGCACCAGGCCGATCTGCACGAACACGCCTTCGAGCTCGACATGCTTCGGCTCGCCCGACGCACGGTCCGTGTAGGTCAGACCGTTGACCTTCTTGCCGTCGCCCGTGATTTCCGTCGTCTGCGCCTGGGTGATGACCGTCACGTTAGCGAGGCTGCGCAGCTTGCGTTGCAGCACTTCGTCGGCGCGCAGTTGTGCGCCGAATTCGATCAGCGTCACGTGGCTCACGACACCCGCCAGATCGATCGCCGCTTCGACGCCCGAATTGCCGCCGCCGACCACCGCGACGCGCTTGCCCTTGAACAACGGGCCATCGCAGTGCGGGCAGTACGCCACGCCATGGTTGCGGTACTCGCGCTCGCCCGGCACGTTGATCTCGCGCCAGCGCGCGCCCGTCGCCAGCACGATCGTCTTCGCCTTCAGCACTGCGCCGCTCGCGAGGCGCACTTCGTTGATCTTGCCGGGAATCAGCGCTTCCGCGCGCTGCACGTCCATCACATCGACTTCGTAGCTCTTCACGTGCTGCTCGAGCGCCGTGGCGAACTTCGGCCCTTCCGTTTCCTGCACGGAGACGAAGTTTTCGATTGCGAGCGTGTCGAGCACCTGGCCGCCGAAGCGTTCCGCCACGACACCCGTGGCAATCCCCTTGCGCGCCGAGTAGATCGCAGCCGCCGCGCCAGCAGGACCGCCGCCGACGATCAGCACGTCGAACACCGGCTTCTTCTCCAGTTCCTTCGCGGCGCGCGCACCGGCGTTGGTGTCGAGCTTCGCGAGGATTTCCTTCACGCCGCTGCGGCCCTGGCCGAACACTTCACCGTTCAGGAACATGGTCGGCACAGCCATGATCTGGCGTGACTCGACTTCGTTCTGGAACAGCGCGCCGTCGATCGCCACGTGCTGGATGCGCGGGTTGATCAGCGCCATGATGTTGAGCGCCTGCACGACTTCCGGGCAGTTCTGGCACGACAGCGAGAAATACGTCTCGAACGCGTAATCGCCGTCCAGTTCGCGGATCTGCTGGATCACGGCGTCGTCGAGCTTGATCGGGTGGCCGCCCGTTTGCAGCAGCGCCAGCACCAGCGACGTGAACTCATGACCCATCGGAATGCCTGCGAAGCGGATGCCCGCGGCCTTGCCCGGCTCGCCGATCGAAAAGGACGGCTTGCGCTCGTCGTCGCCGCGGCGCTCGATCACGCTGACGCGCTCCGACAGCGTTGCGATGTCGTTGAGCAGCGCGAGCATTTCCTGCGACTTCGCGCTGTCGTCGACAGAGGCGACGATCTCGATGGGACGGCTGACTTTCTCGAGGTAGGCTTTGAGTTGGGTCTTCAGATTCGCGTCGAGCATGATTTTTCGAGTCCGTGGCGAGATGGAGATGAGAGGTTCGATTCGCGCCATGCGTTACGACGAACGCGGCGCGTAAGGCAGTTCGCAAGGCTTGTGACCTTGCGGACTGCCTCACAACGGCGCCGCGCGAGGCGGCGCCGCTCAAGGCAGGGTTTGCAGCGGGTAGCGTGTGGCTTCTAGCGAGCCTGCGACTTAGATCTTGCCGATCAGGTCCAGCGACGGCGTCAGCGTTTCTGCGCCCGGCGTCCACTTGGCGGGGCAAACTTCACCCGGGTGTGCCGCGATGTATTGCGCAGCCTGCACCTTGCGCAGCAGCTCGCCAGCGTCACGGCCGATGCCGTTGTCGTGGATTTCGCACAGCTTGATCTCGCCTTCCGGGTTGATCACGAACGTGCCGCGCAGCGCCAGACCTTCTTCTTCGATCAGAACGTCGAAGTTGCGCGAGATTGCCAGCGTCGGATCGGCGATCATCGGGTACTTGATCTTTTCGATCGTGTCCGACGTGTCGTGCCATGCCTTGTGCGTGAAGTGCGTATCCGTCGACACGCTGTAGATTTCGACGCCGAGTTTCTTGAATTCGTCGTAACGGTCGGCCAGATCGCCCAATTCGGTCGGGCACACGAACGTGAAGTCGGCCGGATAGAACACGACGACGGACCATTTGCCCTTGAAGCTTTCGTCGGTGACGGTCACGAAATCGCCATTGTGGTATGCGGTGGCCTTGAACGGTTTGACCTGGCTGTTGATGATCGGCATCTGATGCGTCCTCTTCGGTTGAGTGGGTTTGGGTACTGCGATGGGATGGATTATGAAGAAGTCGCAGAATTTGATAAATTTGATTGTTGCGATGCACCCTATTTAAATTTTCTATCGACAGGCCAAAACCCTTATCAGACAAGGGAAAGCGCCCCAGGCGAGGCAATTCGCGCGCGGGGAGAATTGCCGAAAAAAGTGTCGGCCCGAGCGTTTTCAGCAGAGGTTTTCGTTTGAGTGAGCTTCAACAAGGGTTTCTTCTCACCCGTCATTGGCGCGATACGGCTGCCGGAACCGAGGTCGAGTTCTGGCTCGCGACCGACGGCGGTCCGCGCCATATCCGCCTGCGCCCGCAGCCCAACGTCGCGTTCATCCCAGCCGCGCACCGCGAGCGCGCGCAAGACATGCTGGTCCGGGAGAAGAACGCCCAGTCGCGCGGCGCCGAACTGCGCCCGCTCGATTTGTGCGACTTTCAGCATCGGCCGGTGCTGGGACTGTACTGCCCGCAGTACCGGCAGCTGACCGCGCTCGACAAACGGCTGAAGCAAGGCGGCGTCGACGTCTACGAAGCCGATGTCTTCCCGCCCGAGCGCTACATGATGGAGCGCTTCATCACTGCGCCCGTGCTGTTCGGCGGCGAAGCGAATCCAGACGGTCATGGCCCGTTGCTGAACGCCGACATGAAGCCCGCGAGCGGTTACCGTCCGAAGCTCAAGCTGGTCTCGCTCGATATCGAAACCAGTGCGCACGCCGAGTTGTATTCGATCGCGCTGGAAGGCTGCGGGCAGCGTCAGGTGTACATGCTCGGACCGCAAAACGGCGACGCTGCGGACCTCGACTTCGCGCTCGAGTATTGCGACACGCGGGCGCAGCTGATCGAGCGGCTGATCGGCTGGCTGGAGGCGCACGATCCCGACGCGATCATCGGCTGGAATGTCGTGCAGTTCGACCTGAAAGTGCTGCATGAGACCGCGCAGCAGTGCGGCGTGCCGCTGCGCATCGGGCGCGGCGGCGCGGTGATGGAGTGGCGCGAGCATGGCCTGAAGCAGAACCATTTCTTCGCGGGCGCGGCGGGGCGGCTGATCATCGACGGCATCGAGGCGCTGCGCTCGGCCACGTGGAGCTTTCCGTCGTTTAGCCTCGAATACGTCGCGCAGGCGGTGCTGGGCGAAGGCAAGTCGATCGACAACCCGTATCAGCGGATGGACGAGATCCAGCGCCGCTTCGACGAGGACAAGCCTGCGCTCGCCCGCTACAACCTGAAAGACTGCGAGCTCGTCACGCGCATCTTCGGCAAGACGGACCTGCTGTCGTTCCTGCTCGAACGCGCGACCGTTACGGGACTGCCTGCCGACCGCAGCGGCGGATCGGTGGCGGCGTTCACGCATCTATATATGCCGCGCATGCACCGGCTCGGCTACGTCGCGCCGAATCTGGGCGACGTAGCGGGCGCGGCCAGTCCTGGCGGCTTCGTGATGGACTCGAAGCCCGGTCTCTACGATTCCGTGCTGGTGCTCGACTACAAGAGCCTGTACCCGTCGATCATCCGTACGTTTCTGATCGATCCCGTCGGACTGGTCGATGGCGTGCGTCATCCCGACGACGCGCATTCCGTGCCCGGTTTCCTTGGCGCGCGCTTTTCGCGCGCGCGCCATTGCCTGCCGTCGATCGTCGCGCAGGTGTGGGAGGGGCGCGAAGCCGCGAAGCGCGAGCAGAACAAGCCGTTATCGCAGGCGCTGAAGATCATCATGAACGCGTTCTATGGCGTGCTTGGCTCGACGGGTTGCCGGTTCTTCGATCCGCGCCTGGCGTCGTCGATCACGATGCGCGGCCACGAGATCATGCACCGCACGCGCGAGCTGATCGAAGCGCGCGGGTATGCGGTGATCTACGGCGACACCGATTCGACGTTTGTGTGGCTGCGCCACGCGCATGACGAGGAAGACGCGGCGCGCATCGGACGAGAGCTGGTGAGCGGAATCAATGCCTGGTGGCGTGAGCATTTGCGCGAGCGTTTCGGGCTGGAGAGCGCGCTGGAACTGCAATTCGAGCGGCATTACAAGCGCTTTTTCATGCCAACCGTACGCGGCGCGGAGGAAGGCAGCAAGAAGCGTTATGCGGGCTTGACCGTGCTTGCCGACGGCAGTGAAGAAGTCGTCTACAAAGGTCTCGAAACGGTGCGCACCGATTGGACACCGCTCGCGCAACGCTTTCAGCAGGAACTGTATCTGCGGATTTTCAAGCAGCAGCCGTATCGGGATTATGTGCGTGATTATGTGCGGCGCACGCTGGCGGGTGAGTTCGATGAACTGCTCGTGTATCGCAAGCGGCTGCGCCGGCCGTTGTCCGACTATGAGCGCAATGTGCCGCCGCATGTGCGTGCTGCGCGTTCCGCTGATGAGTTCAACCGGCAGCGCGGTCGGCCGCTGCAATATCAGAATGGCGGATGGATCAGTTATGTGATGACGGGCAGCGGGCCCGAGCCGCTTGAAACGCTGCGGTCGGATATTGACTATGGGCATTATCTGACGCGGCAGCTTCAGCCTGTGGCGGATGCGATTTTGCCTTTGCTGAAGGATGATTTTGTTACCCTGGCTTCGGGGCAGAAGCAGTTGTTCTGAGGTTTTCTTGTGTCTGCGACGCTGGGTGGTTTGGTCTTTTGATGGCGTTCCGCGATTTGGTATCGGGGTTTATGCGGCGCCGTTCGTGGGTTTTGATCTTTTTTTTGGTATCCGCGTTGCGTTGGCTTGCTTCACGCGTCGCCCCTGTGCGTTTGCCTTTGCGCTGGCATCCGCGATTCGTTAGCTCGCTTCACGCGTCGCCCCCGTGCGTTTGCTTTTGCGCTGGCATCCGCGATTCGTTACCGTGCTTCACGCGTCGCCCCTGTGCGGGGCGGCACCTACTTTTCTTTGCCGCCGCAAAGAAAAGTAGGCAAAAGAAAGCGGCTCACACCGCCAATTCTTGACGTTCACCCACGGGTCCCCAACGTCCCCATCCTTCACACACCAGCGCCTTGGTTGGTACCCGTTGCCAACGCTTCGAACAAACGCCTCACCCGCTTCAATTACCCGTACCCGGGCCTGCGGCAGCGAATGGTATGGGCCGCCCAGGTGGCAAACTGTGTGTCGGCCCTCGGTGCTCCACATGCTTCACTCCAGACCGATTGAGCACGCGCTCCACCCTGTAAGAGCGCGAACGTGTACGTCGGGAAAACCTACACACAGTTTGCCACCTGGGCGGCCGTGGACTGTCTGGTGAGGCATGCTGAAACGCGGGTGCGTGAAGCGGGTGAGGCGCTCAGCAAGAGCGCTGGCAACGAACGTGGGTCACGTGATTGCCGTGTGAAGCGTAAGAACCTTTGGGGGCCCTCAGGCAAACACAAGAACTGGCGGTTTGAGCCGCTTTCTTTTGCCTACTTTTCTTTGCGGCGGCAAAGAAAAGTAGGTGCCGCCCCGCACAGGGGCGACGCGTGAAGCACGCTAACAATGCGCGGATGCCAGCGAAAGCGAAAGCAAAAGCAAAACCCGGATGCCAGCGCCAAGACCCAAACCCACGAACGGCGCCGCATGAACCCCGATGCCAAATCGCGGAATGCCATCGAAAAAGCCGCCCCTACCCAGCGTCGCAGACAAACCCAAACCTGAACCTAAACACTCTGCTCAACCGGCACAACCACCACCTCAACCCGCTGCGCGCCGCGCAAAACACTCACGCTCACCGAGCGCCCAATCCTGGACCCATCCAGCACGCGCTGCAGCGCATCGACCCCCTCAACAACCTGCCCATCAACCGCAACGATCGTATCGTCCGTCCGCAGCCCGCCGAGCGCGGCAGGACTCCCCTTCACGATCTCCATCACCCGCACGCCACTTTCCGACTCCAGCGCGAAATAACGCTGCACACGCCGCGGCAGCGCGAAGGTCGTCCCCGCCACGCCGATATAAGCGCGCCGCACGCGCCCGTGCGCAAAAATCTGCATGATCACCCACTTCGCGGTATCGATCGCCGTCGCAAAGCTGATCGACTGCGCACCCGGAATGATCGCCGTATTCACACCGATCACCTGGCCCGCCGAGTTG
This sequence comes from Paraburkholderia caribensis, assembly GCF_002902945.1. Lineage (NCBI taxonomy): Bacteria > Pseudomonadati > Pseudomonadota > Betaproteobacteria > Burkholderiales > Burkholderiaceae > Paraburkholderia > Paraburkholderia caribensis. The sequence goes on along the minus strand of NZ_CP026102.1, from coordinate 655,600 downwards.
ATCAACGGCCCACCCGAATTGCCCGGATTGAGCGCCGCATCCGTCTGGATCACGTCATAGATCATGCGGCCCGAATTCGACCTCAGCGAACGCCCGAGCGCGGAAACCACGCCCGCCGTCACCGTCTGCTCGAGCCCAAGCGGATTGCCAACCGCGATCGCTATCTGCCCCACGCGCAGCTTGCCCGACTCGCCAAGCGCGACGTGCGGCAGCGGCTCCGGCGAACCAATCCGCAATACGGCCAAGTCGCTGTGCGGATCGTCACCCACCAGATCGGCGTCGAACTTCGTGCCGTCGGCAAGCTGCACGCGGATATGCGTCGCACCGTGCACGACGTGGCTGTTGGTCAGAAGATATCCGTCGGGCGTGAAGATGAAACCGGAGCCGGTGCCCGCGCGCGCATGGCGCTCCGGCGCGCCCGGCACGCGGCGCTCGACAGTGATGAAAACGACGGCCGCCCGCACCCGTTCGAGCGCATCGACGACAGTGCGCGAATAGGCGTCGAGGAGTGCGTCGTCATCGGACGACCCGGCGGCAGCGGCGCCCGGCAGCGCACCCGACAGATCGTCGACAAAACGGGGACGGCTTCCCATGACAAGGCTCCGTATAACGAGAGCCGCACATGCGGGGCAAGCAAGCCGTTTTCAAGCGCGGCGGCCAGAGCAGAAAAACGACAAAGCCTGCCGCCGAAAGAAAAACGTCAGATAAGCCGGAGGTTGCGGATGCGGCCGATGCGCGGAGAACGTTCGAGTATCAGCTTTTCGATCGCTTCGGGCAGCAGCGCCTTGGGAATGTTCGACGGCACATCCGACACCAGTTGCGACGGCACATTCACGATGAAGTCGTCTGGGGCGGTGGCGAGGCTGTGCTCGTAGGTAACGCGGTAGTCCATGCTGGGGTGCGAAAACGTAGATGTCGTTGCGGAATCGTGGCGTCGGAAGACGCGCCGCTATGGCGCGGGCGCATTCTTTCCGAGATCGTACAGCAACCCGCAGCGCGCGCGGCCGCATGCGCGCGCAATCTGCGCCGCCTGACGCCGAACTCCAGCCACCGCGCGGCCTGCGCGCCGCATCACATTAAAAAAGCCAGACGGGACGCTGACGCATCCGTGTCCGGCTTCTTTGGGTCTCGATCGCGCGATCCGTCGGGATGCGTCTGGATGCGCTTACCGGTGCCAGCCGCCATGGCCCCAGCAACAGCTATAGCCGATGCCGACGTTCACCGACGGCCCCGCGTAATACCCCGGCGCGTAGCCGTACGCCGGCGCGTACCCATAACCATACGGCGGCGCGACGACGCAGCCTCCCAAACCGATTGTCGCCATGGCGACGGCTGCCAGCGTCAGAAGCTTTTTCATGATCGTTCTCCCTTCTCTAGCGCCATTTGAGCAGACGCTACAGAAGACATGCGTGACCACTTGTGACGGCGCATTACAGCTCGATACGACGGGACGCCCGCCGCGCCACGCACTCGACCCGCGCAAGAAAGGAGCCCGCGCAACCCAGGGCCTTTACGCGCAGACCGCGCACTAACAGTTGCTTACCATTCGCCGGGACGTGGACAGGAAGCAGGCATTCTGACCGTGCACGAGCACATTTCGATGACGGCGGTATGAATCCGAAATCGGCCTCTGTTCGGCCGATTGAACGCCGGCGACGCGGCGCACACTGCAGTCATGCCAGTGCACTGAGGAGCCTGAAATGTCTTCCCGTCATGACAGAAGCAACCCGTTCGAGCCCGACGCGCTCAGCGCGCCGGAGTGGAATAGCCAGCGGGAATACCCGGAGTCCGAGCTGATGCGCGGCTTGCAGCTCGCCTCCGACACGGTGCTGCGCCTCGCCACCCAGACGCACGCCGCCGTCGCACGCGGCGACGCGGTGAGCGCGGAACTGGCGCGTGTGTCGCTGGAGAAGCAGCTTGCCGTGACCACCCGGCTGATCGACGAGCTTCTGTTCGACGGCGAAACGCAGCACACCACGCATTGACCGGCCGCCCCGCGCGACCACGAGAACCGAACCCGACGGTGGCAGCCCGGCAACGTCCGTAGTGCCGACCCACTAAGACTGAGACTGAGACTGGAACTGGAAATGAACGTCTTGACCGTAATTCTTTGCATCTGGGCCATGGTGGCGTTGTGCGCAGTGCTGTTCATCCGCGGTGCCAGCCCGCGTGTCGAGCGTCCCAGCAAAGCGAAGCAGGCGCGGCCGTCGCGCTTTTCGATCGCCGAATAATCCCGCCTTCCGCCGGTCAGGCGAGGATGCGCCGCCCGTCAGCGCCCTCGCCTTCCGGCCAGCACTGTCCGAAACCGCTGTTCGACAACACCGATAACGCGCTGCCGCGCGCTATCGCGCCCTTTTTACGGCTCAGCCCGTCGTCGCGCCCAGCGACGGCAGCGGCGCCTGCCCTTCCTGAGCCGCCGGCTCCGGCCAGCGCAGGCGCTCGACGGTAATCTGCCGCTGCGCCGCCTCGCCCACGAACGCATCGAGCGTGTCGCGGATATCGCGGTCGATGAAATCGGCACGCTCCGCGTCGATCAGCACCGTCGCGCGGTCGGGGATCTGCGCGAGACAGCGCGTGAGCATCGGTTTCGACAGGAACGTCGCGTCCTTGCGCAGCACCAGCAGATAGTGATCGTCGTGACGCGTCAGCGTGAACGTGCGCGACAGGTTCGCGCGCAACGCGAGCACCGCGCTCGTCGCAATGCCGATGCCAATGCCGATCAGCAGATCCGTCGCGAGCACGCCGGCAATCGTCGCCGCGAACGGCACGAAGCGGTCGACGCCTTCGCGCGCCATCGCCGTAAAGAGCGCCGGCTTCGCGAGCTTGTAGCCCGTGTGAATCAGGATCGCCGCGAGACAGGCGAGCGGAATCAGGTTCAGCACCGCCGTCAGCGCGAACACGCTCGCCAGCAGCAGCACGCCGTGAATCACGGCCGACATGCGCGTCTGCGCGCCCGCATTCACGTTCGCCGAACTACGCACGATCACGGCCGTCAGCGGCAGACCGCCCAGCACGGCCGCCACCATATTGCCCACGCCCTGCGCCTTCAACTCGCGGTCCGGCGACGCGCGGCGGCGCTTCGGATCGATCTGTTCGACGGCTTCGAGACTCAGCAGCGTCTCCAGACTCGCGACGATGGCGAGCGTCAAGCCGACGCGCCAGACGTGGCCGTCCACGAGCTGCCTGAAGTCGGGCATCGAAATCGCGCCCGTCAGCGCCGCGAACGAGTCCAGCGGCATCAGCGACACGCGGTGCTCGGCGGGCACCGCAAGCGCGGGCGCGAGCACATCGAGCGCGAGCGTCACGCCGATGCCGAGCGCGACGACCGCGAGCGGCCCCGGCAGCATGCGCACGACCGCGTAGCGCTTGGCGCGCGGCGTCTCCCACGCGAACAGCATCGCCAGCGAGATGAGCGCAAGCGCAGTCGTCACTATCGACAGTTTTCCGAACGGCGTCGCCAGCATGGCCGCGTGCGCCACGTTGGCATCCGCGCCGCTCACGAGCCCCACGCCGAGTGGAATCTGCTTGACGATCAGGATGATGCCGATCGAAGCCAGCATGCCCTTGATGACGGCGACGGGCACGAAGCTGGCAAGCTGTCCCGCGCGCAGCAGGCCGAAGCCGATCTGCAACGCGCCCGCGATCAGCACGGCGGCGAGAAACGCGGAGAAACTGCCGAGCGACGCGATTGCCGACACGACGATCACGACGAGGCCCGCAGCCGGCCCGCTCACGCTCAGATGCGAGCCGCTCAACAGCGCGACCACCAGTCCGCCGACGATGCCGGACACCAGCCCGGCAAATGGATCGACGCCGGACGCGGTGGCGATGCCGAGACATAGCGGCAGCGCGACGAGAAACACGACGATCCCGGCGAAGACATCGCTGCGCAGGTTCGATAAACGGGAAACAGGTGGAGTGTGCATGGTATCCGCGAGGTCGAGTTGAGCCACACCGCCCGGCGTCGCGCGCCGGCGGCTTGATGGACATGTCGGTGAAATGGGCGTGAGTGAGTCTGAAAACGGGAGAACTGCCCGAGCGTCCCTACGCAGCGTCGCGCACGGCGACGGACGGGGACGCTTCGGCGTGCGCTTGGGCGTGCCCTTCGGCGTGCGCTTCGGCGTGTGCTTCGGCGATGTCGCGGGCTTCATCCATATCGGTGAGTTGCGTGATAAGCCCTGCGCGCAGCCCGAAAATCCAGCCGTGCACCTGCGGCGGACGCGGCGCGCGGCGCACGATGGGCGACTCGCGCAGCAGCCGCACCTGCTCGATCACGTTTAACTCCGCGAAGCGGTCGACGCGCTCGTCGAAATCCGCGATCGCATGCAGTTCGTCGCGATGACGTTCGGCGAGCTCGCGCAAACCTGCAATGCGCCGGTTCACGATGGGCAGCGCATCCGAAGGCGGCGACAGCGCGGCGCGCACGCCGCCGCAATGATGATGTCCGCAGATGATCACGTGCTCGACCTTCAGTGCATGCACGGCGTATTCGATCACGCTCGATGTGTTGCCGTCGTCGGAGGTGTAGAGGTTCGCGATGTTGCGATGGACGAACAATTCCCCCGGCTGCGCATTGGTGACGCGCTCGGCGGGCACGCGGCTATCGGAGCAACCGATCCACAGAAAGCGCGGCTGCTGGCCGCGCGCGAGTTCCGTGAAGAACTCGGGCTCGCGCGCCGAGACCTCTTGCGACCATGCCAGATTGGAAAGCAATAAGCGTTTTGGATGATTCATCGATCGTGCTCCTGCCGGGTTCTCAATTGAACGGAGTCAGTCCATCGCGGACAAACGCAATGGTGTTTACGAAAAGCTTACGGCAAGAAGGTTCCGAAAAAAAATCAACAAAAAATCATTTAATGCCGGCTGCATCCGATGCCCTGAAAGCGTGCATACATGCGGCTTTCGGGCGTTTTATGTTATTTGGGTGATTGGCTGCGCCGTGAATAAACGGAGCTTTTCGGAAATGACTTTTCTTGTCTTTATTTTTTATCAATCGCGTCAAATTTGAATGCGTGCGCCGCGTTTGACAGTGGTGTCAACGACGAAAATGCGACGGAAAACGGGCGACGGCGCGTCGCGATTCGATTGAAGAAGTGAAGTTGTGAAGCCCTCGGACGAGGGCGTCGATGGCACCGCAGTGGGCCGGAAACTGGCCGCGCGTTCGCGTGTTTATGGCGCGCTGACCTCGATGGCGTCCACGCGGTCGCGATAGAACGCAACATGGTCCCTGATCGACTCGACGGCTTCGTACGGACTTTCGTAACTCCACACCGCATTGACGGAGCGCTCGCCGCCAACGGGAATGCTGTAGTAGCTGCACTCGCCCTTGTACGGGCAATACGTCGAATGATCGGTGCGTTCGAGCAGCGACATGTCGACGTCCTTGCGCGGAATGTAGAGGACTTCAGGGTACGAGGCTTCATGGAAGGACAGCGCGTCGGTGCTGTCGGCGATCTTCTGTCCTGCCACGGACACGACCACGCGTGACCCGCTTTTTGCAATCGCGATGGGATGATCGGGTCCGGGAATCTTCACTGTCTTGTGCATGACGGCGCGTCCTTGCGGTGGAAACAGGTTGTGGCCGGGCGGCGAAGTACCGTCCGAGTATGGCCGCCCGTCTTGCGTTGTCAAGACAAGACCTTGCGCCGCGTGGCGGCTATCGGGCGTTTGCGCGCCCGACCGGTGTGCATATGCATCGCCGGACAGCCTGATGCGGCAAGCGATTGCCGTCGATTGGCATACCCGTCCCGTCCCATTGTTTGAGTTAGATAAATTGAGTGTTCATTTAGCTGGCATTTATCTGCCAAAGGCAAGCCGCTAGGATGCGTGCCATGCGACCGGTCATCCGCGCCGGCCGCGAAAGCTGATTGCAACGCTGTGATGCAGCGTGAAGCCGCTCCCCATCGTTCGCCGTCAGGGCGCAGCGACGCGCGGCGCATGCGTTTTCGCCCGCGCGCAAGGTGGCCGCAAATGCGGCTGCCGGGCGGCCATCAAAAGCAGAACGTAAGGTTCTGCGTGATCGAATGAGCCGCCTCGACGGGCCACGCTTTAACGAGGAGTCGACGTGAGCAGGATTGGAACTGCAACAGCCAGTACGCCTGAGCCCAGGCCTCGCGCCCACGCAAACCGGCGCGCGAACGGTGAGCCGGAACTGCGTCGCAAGGAAACGCTCTATGCCGATCTTCGGTCCGAGCCGGCAGGCGGCGGTATTGCGCCCGCCACGCCCGCGCTGCACGACCCGTGGACCGCGACGATTTCGCGGCTCGGCAAGTCGCCCGCGCAGGACAGCAAGCTCGCATCGTCCGACAAATGCGACAAGGGCGCTTGCGCCGCGCGTGCCGCGCGCCGCAGCGCCACGGCCGAGCGCGCGCAAGCGGCCGCGAGCCAGCATAGCGACGCGGTGATCACGTTCGTCGAACGGTTCGGCGCGAAGTCGATTTCGATCACCTGGCGCGATTCGACGGCCGGCCGCTATACCGAGCAGCTGTGGGTGCGCCGCATTGCGCGCTCGCGCGGCGTGTGCGCGCTGACGGGCGCCAGCATCGTGCGCGGCGACGCCGTGTATGGACCGTTCAGCCGTCCGTCGAGCCGGCCGCGCAACATGTCGCAGATGATCCTCGCGGATCAGCTCGACGACCTCGAATGATCGACACGGCGCGCACGCGCTACACTTCGGACGCGCACGGCTAGCGTGCGACGCGCCGCCCGCGCTGGCTCGCCGGGCGGCGCTTCGAGTTCCGGAGACCTGCCATGGCTACACAAGCCGATGTGGCGCGCACAGCGCCCGTCAAGCTGCACTCCGCGTCGTCGGCGACCATCGACGGCACGACGAGTACGGGCGCAATGGACCGCTTCGGCTCGCTCAACATCTTCGTGCGCGCCGCGGAAACCCGCAGTTTCACCGAAGCAGGCCGCCAGATCGGCATCTCGGCATCCGCAGTCGGCAAGGCCATTTCACGTCTGGAAACACGGCTCGGCGCGCGGCTCTTTCATCGCAGCACGCGCAGCATCACGCTCACCCCCGAAGGCGCACTGTTTCTCACGCGCTGCCAGCGCATCTTCGAGGAGATCGAGGCCGCGGAGAGCGAACTCGCGCTCGCGCATGCCGCGCCGCGCGGCAAGCTGCGTGTGAGCATGCCGATGGTGACGAAGCTGATGATGCCCGTGATCGGCGAATTCATGAAGGCTTATCCCGAGATCATGCTGGACATCGACTTCAGCGACCGGATGGTCGATGTGATCGAAGAAGGCTTCGACGTCGTGATGCGCACGGGCGACGTCAACGACTCGCAACTGATCACGCGAACGATGGGCACCTACGTGCATCTGATCGTCGCGTCACCCGCGTACCTCGCGAAACATCCGCCCCTCACGATGCCCGAGGCGCTCGTCCATCATGCGTGTCTTCAGCATCGCTTTCCGACCACGGGGAAGCTGCGCCGCTGGCCGCTCGAACGCGACGGCGAGTCGATCGACATCGACTTGCCCACGACCGCCATCGCCACCGCCGTCGAGCCGCTGATCGCGATGGCCGAGCAGGATCTCGGCCTCGCCTGCGTGCCGGATTTCACGGTGCGCGCGCAGGTGGAGAGCGGCACGCTCGTCCCGGTTCTGCGCGAATACTCCGGCGCGCTCAGCGTGTTTCGCGCACTGTGGCCTTCGGGCGGGCAATTGACGCCGAAAATGCGGGCCTTCGTCGACTTCATGAGCGTGCATCTTTTTCCCGTGAACGCCAGCGCGCCACAACGCTCGCCCGGCGACTGACCGCATGCGCGCAATGCGGCCGCGGATCAGCCGCAAATCGTACAATGTGTGCGCGTTGTTTTCGTCCGCTCACTGCTCACAGGTCACCATGCTTTCGCACGAACCGCTTCAGAAGCTCGACATCATCGCGCCCGAGCATATCGGCGCACATCTTCCCGCGCACGTCGCCGCATCCGTGGCAGGCCGCGACATCGTCGTGTTCGCCGTCACCGACGACGCATCGGACACAGCCGACTTCAGCGCGCGCTACGGCTTCCCGATGGAAGACTGCGCGAACACCATCGTCGTCAAGTACAAAAAGGATGGAGGCGAGCATCTCGCCGCGATCGTGACGCTCGGCTCGCTGCGGCTCGACGTCAATGGCGCGGTAAAAGCCGTGCTGGGCGCAAAGCGCATTTCGTTCGCGCAGCGCGAGATCGCAACGGAACAAAGCGCGATGGAGTTCGGCGGCATCACCGCGTTCGGCCTGCCCGCGAACTGGCGCGTGCTCGTCGATGCCGGCGTGATGGCGCGCCGGCAAGTGGTGATGGGCGCAGGCATTCGCAAGGCGAAGCTGTTGCTCGCGCCTTCCTTGCTCGAACAGCTCGACAACGTCCAAGTCGCGCAACTGACGTTGCCGCCGGAAACACCCGCCGCAGCGTGAACGACGGCGCACTGAAGGCGCGCGAATTCCCGTGCGCTTTCGCGCGTTCAGTGCGTTCCGCCGCGGACTCCAGCAAGCAAGAGGCCGCTCAGCCAAACAGCTTGGCCGCCGTCTTCGCGACCAGTTCGCCCTGATGCCGTGCGCCTTCCAGATCGATTGCGCTAGGTTGACGCGAACCGTCGGCCGCTGCGATCGTCGTAGCGCCATAAGGCGCGCCACCGACGATCTCCGTCATGTTCATCATCCCCTGATGGCTATACGGCAAGCCCACGATGATCATCCCCAGATGCATCAGGTTCGTGATGATCGAGAACAACGTGGTCTCCTGTCCGCCGTGCTGCGTGCCCGTCGATGCGAACGCCGCGCCGACCTTGCCGTTCAGCGCGCCGCGCACCCATAGTCCGCCCGTCTGATCGAGAAACGCCGCCATCTGCGACGACATGCGCCCATAACGCGTGCCCGTGCCAACCACGATTGCATCGTATTGTTCGAGATCGGCAACCGTCGCAATGGGCGCCTGCTGGTCGAGCTTGAAGTTCGACTTCTTTGCGATCTCTTCGGGCACGGTCTCCGGCACGCGCTTGACATCGACCTGCGCACCCGCGCCACGCGCGCCTTCCGCGACGGCCTCCGCCATCTTTTCGACATGCCCGTACGACGAGTAATAGAGAACGAGAACCTTGGCCATTGCGATCTCCTGACGAGTATGCGAAGCCGTCATGCTTCGCGTTTGAGAGCGGGCGGCACTATCTGCCGCGCCACTCACGATACTCCCGACACACCGCGCATGTCTTCGCAACGCCTCGCGTCGCTCGCCGCGCGAACGCATTGCATCGCCGCGCGCGACGCGCCACAAGCTTTACGCCCCGTTACACAAGCGACATCGTCGTTTCACCTGCATGCGGGAGCGGCCCATAGAATGCCTTCGACTGATTCCTAAGCCCACTGAAGGAGAACACATGATCCGTTTGCCCATCGCTTCCATCGTCTGTGCATCCACGACCAGTCTGTTGCTGTTCGCATCGGCGGTGAACGCGCAAACCACGCAACCGGCACCCGCCGCGTCCGCAGATTCCGTGCGGCTGCATGCGGCCGATCAGACCTTCGTCAACGAAGGCACGCAAGCCGTCGCCACGCAGCGCGATGCCGCGCGCATCGCGACGTCGCGTTCGACGGACCGCGATGTGAAGGCATTCGCCGAAAAGGTCGCCGCCGACAACCTCACGATCGCCAATGCGCTGCGCGCAGCAAGCCCGCGCGGCGTCGACGTGCCGCACAACAACCCGGATACGGCAACGCTCGACAGCATCAAGAATCTGCGCGGCGCCGAATTCGACAAGGCGTATATCGAGCAGATCGCATTGAGCGGCGAGCAAAAAACGCTGTCGGCGTTTCAGGCAGAGATCGCCTCGGGACGTGACGCGCAGTTGAAGGAAGCCGCGCAGAAGGCGCTGCCCGCCATCCAGGCGCAGTACGCGGCCGCGCAGGAACTTGCCAAGCGCAAGCATCTCGCGACGCAGTAAGCACACGGCTCAAATAGAAGCAGACGTTGAGCAAAGCGCATCGCGGCATCGCCGCGCGATGCGCTTTTTTATTCAGGCGTCGGCTCCACTTCCTTCGCGGACCAGCTGACGCTCGACACGCTCTTCTCCATGCTGATCCGGCTCGCCATCAATTCGAGCTTCGCCTGATCCTTCGGGTGCATGCGTAATGTCGCGGTCACTTCGATACGCGACGGATCGTCTTCGACGTCTTCGCTCGTGAGACGCTGAAACGACAGCGGTTGCGAATACATCGAGTTCGACAGCAGCGTGCGAATGTGGATTTCGTCGTGTTCGCGGCACACAACGGTCAACACATATTCGCGCACGAGGTCCGCGCTCGACACCGGCGTCGCGTTGATCGCGCGGCTCACTTCGCGCAGCACCGTGTTGGTCGCCAGCACGACGACCGTGCCAGCCAGCGCCGGTCCGTAATGCCCCGCGCCGCACAGCACGCCGACTGCCGCCGAACACCAGAGCGTCGCCGCCGTGTTGATGCCCTGGATCGAGCCCTTGTCGCGCATGATCACGCCGCCGCCCAGAAAGCCCACGCCCGACACGACATACGCGGCGATCTGCGTCACGCCCGCGACGCCATTGCCCGTCAGCATGCCGAGCGTGACGAACAGGCAAGCGCCGCTCGCCACCAGTGTGATGGTGCGCAGCCCTGCGGTGCGCTGCCGGATCTGACGTTCGAGACCGATTGCGACGCCGCACGCGAACGCAGCGAGCAGCCTCCAGATGAAATCCGCTGACATAGGGTTTGACAGGTTGATGCAGAACCGACGTGAGATGAAACCCGGCAGTGCGAACCGGGGCATGGGGACGATATCCTGAGGCCGCTGTGTTTCATGACTGTGTAACGCGGGTATGTCGGGCGGCCAATTCGCCCAATGTCACAGGACGACTGGCGGCCGACAACGCGCTGCAAATATGAAATCCCCGCAAAACCGGTCGTGCGCTCGAATGTCTTGATGCGCCGCCAGGCCTGAGGCAACCTCACCGCTTTCCCAACCCTCTGCGGTCAGAGTTTCCGAACAGCCGCTGTTCTTGAGTCAAGTTTCCCGATTTAGCAAACGTTTGCGGTTTGCATATCAAGTTCGACGCGATCCTGCCGACAAAATCGAAATAGCGTCAACGACTTCTGGGAGCAGCTCGTGAAGCAGCTTGCGTTCTGTATGGTTTTCGCCGCGCTGGCCGGTTGCGCGCAATTGCCCGCCAATACGGCACCGCAGGCGGACAAGCCGCCCGTGTCGAACGATGTCATCAGCTTTACGATTCCGCCCGACGCGCTCGGCGCACGCGATCCGCAACTGTCGGCCGTGCTCGCCAAGGCGGGCGCGCTGGCCGCTGCGCAAAAGCAGCCGACCACGATTCTCGTCACCGCCCTCGGCCAGGACCTGCCGTACCTGAACCAGGCGATCTGGCGCGGCGTGCCGTCGCAGCATCCAGCGAAGCTCAGCCTGGAAAACCTGACGGCGGGCGCAAATCAGCCGTACAGCGTGTCCGTCCGGCCGACGGCCGCGACGCCATGAGGGGAAGCCACGTCATGTTCCGCACCGTCATCTGCGCGGCGAGCCTGGTTGCGCTCACCGCCTTCATCAGCGAAGCCGCGCACGCGGGTCAGCCCTCCGTCGCCGGCGCGCTGTCGGCGAACGGCGCCGCAGGCGCCAATGGTGCCAATAGCGCGACCGCCGCCACAGCCGCCGCCGACAAGGTCTACCCGCCGCTGCCCACGCTCGCGATGCTGCCGCCCACGACCGACGACGACGAGCCGCTCGCCCCAAAGCCCGCCGCGAAGAAACGCAAGGTGCGCGCCGCCGTCGACGTGCGGCCCGCCGCGCCCGCGGCGCGCCTGGTCGTATCGGATGCCTCGCGCACCTATCTGCGCTCGGTCGACAGGCAGCTCGATCTCGCGCTGGGCAAATAACCGCTGATGCGCACACTCAACGGAGCGTCACACGTGTTCAACCATCGATTCCCCGCCGCGCCCCGCTCGCTGCGCCTGGTCCGATGCACGGCGGGCGCGCTCGCGCTTGCGCTCGCCGCGTTGACGTGCGGCGCCGCCCGCGCCGACGACTGCTTCGAGCAGGCCGCCGTCTATCAGGGCGTCAATCCGCTGATCCTGCGCGCGGTCGCGTGGCACGAGTCGAAGGGCGACCCCGCTGCCGTCAACCGCAACGCGAATGGTTCGATCGACGTCGGCCAGTTGCAGATCAACTCGGTGCACTTCAGCGATCTGAAGCGGCTGGGCATTCCGCACCGCGCGCTCACGGATGCTTGCGTGAACATCTACGTCGCGGCGTGGCTCATGAAGCAGAAGATGGTGAAGTACGGCAACACCTGGCGTGCGATCGGCGCCTATCACTCGGAATCGCCGAAAGAGCGCGACGCTTACGCGCGCAGCATCCAGAAGATTCTCGTCGCGTGGGGCGAACTGCTGCCTGCATCGCGCTGAGGACCACGACGGGCATTCGCCTTCATACCCGCTTGCGTGCTCATTTGAGTGCTTACTTGGGTGCTCACTTGCGTGCTCACTTGCGAGACTTGGTGAGCCGGTGCCCGAGGCCGAGATTGGTCGCGATCTGCCATGTATAGACACGCGAGTAGCTGACGCCGAACCGGGCGCGTATCAGCTCGCGCAGACGGTTGCTCGTCCATGCATCGGACGGAAAGCCGTGTATGCTCGCGGGCCCGCTCAGCGCGGTCGCGATCCACTGCATCGCGGCCGCGTCGAGCACCGACGAACGGCCGCCCACGCTCATCTGCCGCAACGACTCCAGCCCGCCCTCGTTCACGAGCGCGCGATATTTGCGCACGGTGTTCTCGGAGATATGCAGCTGCGCGGCCACGTCGCTGACGGACGCCCCCTCCATCAGCATTTTGCCCGCCGCGAGCCTGCGCATGACAGTCGGCAATGCGTCGTTTCGTGAAGGCATGAGCGGGTCTCGTTGACGGTCCGGAAGACGCAAGCCCAAGGTGCAGCACGACGGGCCCGCGTGGCACATGACATGACACAAGACAAAAACCAATATATGTTCCAGGCCCCGCTGTGTCGGCTATCCGTAAAATTTCATGAATATAGAAAAATCATTTGCGGATTTTATTGCGTTGCGTTTAACGGCAATAAACAGTCAAACCATTTCGATCAACAATAGAAGTCCTCATATTTTTTCAGAAGCATTACATGGCGCCTTGAACTTACCGAAATCGTTTGCTAGCATGCTGTAACGGTTACTCGCAGCGAGTACCTACAAGCCTGACAACCCGCACTTTGGTCCGTGCGCCTGCTACGTTTTCAAGGGAACGTCG